>NZ_KB902802.1:0-299300 GCF_000379585.1 Bradyrhizobium sp. WSM2793
TGTTCCAGGCGAAGGAAGAGCCGCAACAACTCCTCCTTCGACTGTCCGAAGTCCGCCATGTCCGAGCACGAATCCGCCCCGCACAACGTCGCCGCCAACGCGATGAACAGTACTTCCAGCAGATCATGCCGGGCATTGTCCGCGCGCGGGTCCGGCAACCGCCGAAAGGCCTTTCTGAACTTCTGCATCCGACCCCCTCCGTCTTCCGGGAGTCGTCTTCAGAATCCGTCTTGCCTTCCAATGCAATAGCTAGACAAAACCCATATGCGATTCCCCTGCCCTCCAGGGGAGGGTAAGAAAGAACGTCAGTTCCTCACCACCGCCGCCGCACTCACCGCCAGCCAGCCCAAAATCATCACCGTCCCGCCCGTCGGCGCCGCCATCGGAAACAGCGAGTGTCCGGCAAATTGCCGCAAGGTGAGGTCGCCCGCGAACAGCATGGCGCCGATCACGAAGCCGAATGCGCCGATCAGGCCAATTCCGCCGTGCAGAAGGCCGCGCGCGAGCAGGGCGACAGCTGCAAGTATGGCAGTTGCATGAAACAGCAGCATCGCGCTGGCCGAGGCCAGCCGGCTCGCATCGCCGCCATGCGCCGAGGCGGCTGCCAGCGCGACGCCGGCGGCGCCCATCAAGCCGGCAAGCCCGATCAGCAGGCGCTGCGCCACCATCACGAGGCCCGCTCTTCCAGCAGCTTGGCCATCGCGGCGCGCAAGCTCTCCATGCCGGTCGAGCTGCGTGACGAGGTCGCGAGCACGTTCGGGAACGCGGCCGGATGCTTGGCCAGCGCCGCCTCGGTCTCGGCGATGCGCGATTGCAGCTCGGAGGCCTTCACCTGGTCGGCCTTGGTCAGCACGATCTGGTAGCTGACCGCCGAGCGGTCGAGCGTCTTGAGGACCTCGAGGTCGACCTCCTTGAGGCCATGCCGCGCGTCGATCAGCACGTAGACGCGCGCAAGCGATGCGCGTCCCAGCAGGAATTTGTGGATCAGCTCGGTCCAGGACGCGACCTGGCTCTTGGGCGCTTTGGCATAGCCGTAGCCGGGCATGTCGACCAGGCGCAGGTCGGTCTTGCCGGGCACCTCGAAGAAGATCAGCTCCTGGGTGCGTCCCGGCGTATGCGAGGTGCGCGCCAGCGCGTTGCGCCCCGTCAGCGCGTTGATCAGGCTCGACTTGCCGACATTGGAGCGCCCGGCAAAGGCGACTTCCAGCCCCGCCATCGGCGGCAGCGTCTGGATCGAGGGCGAGGCCCAGATGAACTGCCAGTCGCGTGCGAACAGCTTCCGTCCGGCCTCGATCAGCTTCGCATCTTTGTCGTCGGTCATGCGAAGCTCTTTGCTTCCTGTCATTCCGGGGCGATGCGAAGCATCGAGCTCTGGTGCGCTATTGCGCACTTGAGAATCTCGAGATTCCGGGTCTGGTGCTTCGCACCATCCCGGAATGACAGAGTGTGAGACTTACGTCGCCTTCTTCGCGAACGTCGCCTTGAGATTGTCGAACAGCTCCACCTTCACCCCGTTGCGGCGCATGATGTAGCTCTGCTGGATCACCGAGAGCAGGTTGTTCCAGGCCCAGTAGATCACGAGGCCCGCCGGGAAGCCCGCCAGCATGAAGGTGAAGATCAGCGGCATCCAGTTGAAGATGATCTGCTGCGTCGGATCCGGCGGCGTCGGGTTCAGCTTCATCTGGAACCACATCGTGATGCCCATGATGATCGGCCAGATGCCGAGCGCGAGGTAATGGCCGAACACCGGGATCGTGGTCGGATCGAACGGGATCAGCCCGAACAGGTTGAAGAGGTTGGTCGGATCCGGCGCCGAGAGGTCCTTGATCCAGCCGTAGAACGGCGCGTGCCGCATCTCGATGGTGACGAACAGCACCTTGTAGAGCGAGAAGAACACGGGGATCTGGATCAGCACGGGAAGACAGCCGGCGACCGGATTGATCTTCTCCTTGCGGTAGATCTCCATCATCTCCTGCTGCTGCTTCACCTTGTCGTCGGGGTAGCGCTCCTTGAGCGCCTGAAGCTGCGGCTGAACCGACTTCATCTTCGCCATCGAGGCGTAGGACTTGTTCGCCAGCGGGAAGAACAGCAGCTTCACGATCACGGTCACGAGCAGGATCGAGATGCCGAAATTGCCGAAGAAGCGGTAGAAGAAGTCGAGGCCGAGGAACATCGGCTTGGTGATGAAGTAGAACCAGCCCCAGTCGATCAAGAGATCGAAATGGTTCAGCCCCAGCTCCTTGTTGTAGCCGCCGAGGCCGGCGAACGGGAACACGCCGACCACGCCGGCTTCCTTGGCGCCGGCGAACAGCCGCGCGTTCGCGGTCGCAGTGCCGCCGATCGCGACGGTGACGGGGTCGAGCAGGTAGTCGGTCTGGTAGGTGTGGACGTTGCCGGATGGGTTCGACGAGAAGCGCGCCTGCAACTGGGCATTGGTATCGGGCAGCAGCGCCGAGGCCCAGTACTTGTCAGTGATGCCGAGCCAGCCGTTGGTGACCTTGAAGTCCACCTTCTTGCTTTCGTCGATCTTCTTGTAGGCATATTCCTGCAGGCCCTGGTCGCCGAGATAGCCGATCAGGCCTTCATGCAGGATGTAGTAGCCGGAGACCTGCGGCGCACCGTGGCGCGAGATCAGCGCGAACGGATAGAGCGTAACCGGCGCATTGCCGACATTGCTCACCTCGTCCTTGATGGTGAAGAGATAATGGTCGTCGACTGCGATGGTGCGGCGGAAGGTGAGGCCATCGCCATTCTCCCATTTCAGCACCACCGGCGTCGTCGGCGTCAGGCTGCCGCTGCCGTCCTGCTGCCAGACGGTCTGGGCATCAGGCATCTTCGCCGTCACGCCTGTCGCCGCCACCCAGCCGAATTCGGCGTAATAGGGCTCCGCGGTGCCCGAGGGCGAATAGAGGATGATCGGCGGCGATTTCGGATCGACCGTTTCGCGGAATTGCACCAGCGCGATGTCGTCGATGCGGCCGCCCTTCAGCGCGATGCTGCCGGCAATCCGCGGCGTGTCGATCTTCACGCGCGGGCTGGCTGCGATCGCGGCCTCGCGCGCCACCACGGGCTGGGCCTGCTGGTTCGCGCCCGGCGTTGCCGGCTGAGCGGCGTTGCCCGGCTGCTGCGGCGCCGCGCCCGGCGTCGCGGAGGCCGACGGCTGCGGCGTGGTCTTCTGGAGCTCGGCCTGCGTCTGCTGCTGGGCGCGCTGCTTCTCCATCTGCGGAACATTGTAGAAATATTGCCAGGCGATCAGGACGAGGCCCGACAGAATGACGGCGAGGATGGTATTGCGATTGTCGGTCATCTCTGGGTCTCGTCATCAATCCGGTTTGCGGCTGGCAGCAGGAGCGGGGCGGGGCCCGGTACGGTCAGTCCTCGGGCTGCGTCCCTTCGCAGGTCCCTTGGCCGTATGCCGCGCCGGCTTCGTGAACGCCATGCGCAGATCGTCGAGCATGGTGGCGAAGTCGCGCGAGAGCGCGCCGCTTCGTCCGACCAGGACATAATCATGATGGGGCTGCATCGACACCGGATCGAGCCGCTTCACTAATTCGCGAAGCCGGCGCCGGATACGATTGCGCGCGGGGGCGTTGCCGTTCTTTTTGGTAACGGTGAAGCCAATCCGGATCGGGCCGCCGTCATCGCGGGGGCGGCTTTGCAGGACGAACGCGGGACTGTTCACCCGCGCGCCATTGGCAACGGCGAGGAAATCCGCCCGCTGCCTCAGCCGATCCATGATGAAATCCCGGAAAAGGGGGTCCGGCTCAGGCGCTCAGACGCTTGCGGCCGCGGGCGCGGCGGGCGGCGAGAACCTTGCGGCCGCCGGCAGTGGCGAGACGAGCACGGAAGCCGTGACGGCGCTTGCGCACCAGTTTGCTGGGTTGATAAGTCCGCTTCACGGGTTTTTCTCCGCTGACCGGGCAATTTGCCTGTAGAATTGATGGTAAAGTCCGGAAGATGCGGCCCAAAACGAGCCGTTTCCGGCCCCAAGAGAGCCGCTCCCGGTGTCGCACCGGGTCATCGCGGACAATTTGCGCGGCTTATAAGGGAGTGCCTTCTTTTCGTCAACGCCGCACAAGCGCACGATTCCGGTGAATATCGCTGTTTGTGCGGGGTTTTTAACCCTTGAGGTGGCGACTCGCGATATCAGCGCTTACATCCCACCTCGGCAGATTAGCGATCCGTAATTTGACCGGACCGGGGTCGGGTCGCATCTTCATACCGCCAATCCTTTACCGGCCAAAGGCAGCGAGGGCGACTTTCGTGGCAGCGACAGACCTCCAGCCGATCCAGGATCAGGATCAGCCGGACCAGCCGGCGATGCGCCCCCGTGGGACGCGCGGCCTCGGGCTGTCAGGCAAGCTGTTGTTGCTCACCGTTCCCCTGGTGATGATCGCGGCCAGCCTGCTCTATGTGCCCGCCATCGCCAACTTCTGGGTCAATCGGCTGAACGACCGCGTCGCCGCCGCCAACACCGCCGCGCTGGTGCTCGATGCGGCTCCGCTCGGCATGGTTCCTGATTCGCTGTCGCGGCAGATCCTGAAGAGCATCAATGCCCGCGCCGTCGCCATCAAGATGGGCCAGCAGCGCCGGCTGCTCGCCAGCGACAACATTCCGGCCGCCATCGAGCATGACATCGACCTGCGCGACATGACGGCATGGGAGGCGATCACCGGCTCGTTCCGGATGATGCTGGAGACCGGCAATCAGGCCATCCGCATCGTCGGGCCCGGCGTCGGCAATGCTCAGTTCATCGAGATCGTCACCGACGAGCTGCCGCTGCGGCAGCAGATGTACCGGTTCTCCCGCAACGTCGTGGTGGTCGCGCTGATCATCGCGGCGCTGACCGCGGGCCTCGTCTATCTCGCGCTTCATTATCTCTTCGTGCGCCCGATGCGGCGGCTGACCGCGAGCCTGGTCGGCTTCCACGAGAACCCCGAAAGCTCAGCGGGGATCATTGTGCCGAGCCAGCGCAGCGACGAGATCGGGGTCGCCGAGCGCGAATTGTCGGACATGCAGCGCGATCTGATGTCGATGCTGCATCAGAAGAGCCGGCTCGCCGCGCTTGGCCTCGCCGTATCCAAGATCAACCACGATCTGCGCAATCTGCTGGCCTCGGCCCAGCTGCTGTCGGACCAGCTCGCCAGCGTGCCGGACCCGCGGGTGCAGCGCTTCGCGCCAAAGCTGGTGCGCTCGCTCGAGCGCGCCATCGCCTTCTGCCAGTCGACGCTGTCCTACGGCCGCGCCCAGGAGGCCGCACCGGACCGGCGCATGATCCTGATTGAGCCTGTCGTGCTGGAGGTGCGCGAGACCGCGGGCCTCGCCTCCGACGCCTCGATCGCCTGGGTCGCCGCGATCGATCGCGGGCTTGCGGTCGATGCCGATCCCGATCAGCTGTTCCGGGTGCTGCTCAACCTCGTCCGCAATGCCGCCCAGGCGCTGGAAAGTCACGCCTCCGGCGAGGGCGGGGTGCAGCAGATCCGGATCACGGGAAAACGCGAGGGCGCGGTCGCAATTCTCGAGGTTTCCGACACCGGCCCCGGTGTCCCCCCGAAGACCCGGGAGCACCTGTTCGAGGCGTTCCAGACCTCCGGCCGCCCCGGCGGAAGCGGCCTTGGCCTCGCCATCGCCGCCGAGCTGGTCCGCGCCCATGGCGGCGATATCCACCTGGTCGATGGCACCATCGGCGCCACTTTCCGCATCGTCATTCCCGACCGCCCCGTCGAGCTCCTCTCCATCCGCAACGAGCGGCAGAGGGCGTAGTCGGCCAGAGGCCCATAATCTCCCGTCATTCCGGGGCTCGCGTAGCGAGAACCCGGAATCCAAGAGCTTTGGCGCGAGATTCCGGGTTCGACGCTGCGCATCGCCCCGGAATGACATCCAAACCGTCATTTCCCTGCAAAATCTCCCCATCCCGGACCTTGCCAATCGGGGCAAGAGCGGTTAGTCAGAGCGCTCTTTCGCACCCCCTCCGGCTTTGCCGGGGGCTGCCTGCGGGCCAAGCCCGCGCTGTTTGCGAAAAACGCGCCCGTAGCTCAGCTGGATAGAGCATCAGACTACGAATCTGAGGGTCGGACGTTCGAATCGTTCCGGGCGCGCCATTCTTCGCCGAAAGGTCAGGACCTAGCAGCATCTGGTCGCCAGACGGGCCCGAGACCGGATGGTGACGCCGTGTGAGGAGCGGAATGAAGATATCGCAGGCGTTCAAGTTCGAGGCGGCGCATCGGCTGCCGAACGTGCCCGAGACCCATCGATGCCGCCGGCTGCATGGTCATTCCTATCGGGTCGAGGTCCAGTTGGACGGGCCGGTCGACCCGCATACCGGCTTCGTTGCGGATTTCTTCGACATCGAAAAAAGCTTCGCCGACATCCTGGGCGCGCTGGATCACCACTGCCTGAACGAGGTCAAAGGCCTCGAGAACCCGACCGCCGAGAATATCGCGATCTGGATCTGGGACCGGTTGAAGCCGAGCCTTCGACAGCTGTCGGCGGTCCGTGTCTATGAAACGGCGGACTGCTGGGCCGAATATAACGGGCAGTAGCGATGGCCCTGCGCTGATCCGGCGCGGGCCGTCCTTGGCTCGGCTGGATAGAGCATCAAACGACGGATCTGAGGGGCGGACGTTCGAATTGTTCCGGACGCGCCCTTTCGATAGTAAGTACGTCCCATGCGTACCATCGATCGCCTGTTCTCCTGCCTCGTTCTGTTCCTTGCAATCGCAGCCGTCCCCGCGCTTCCCGCGCGCGCGGCCGAAACCTGCCCGTTCATCAGCGCCAAGGATCTCGCCGCCGCGATGCCGGCGCTCAAATGGTCGCTGATTTCAAATCAGGACGGCCGTGGCTGCATCTACCAGGCCGGGCGCGGCGACACGATGATGCTCTCCGTGTTCCGCAACCCGGACAAGGACCGCGCCAGGGAATTGTACGCGACCTTCGTCAAGACGCTTGGCGAGCGCATGCCGCTTAACGCAGTCGCGGGGATCGGCGACGAAGGCCAGGGCGGAACGAGCGCGGCCGGCGCAGAGCGCCAGGAAGCCTCGGTCGTCGCCTTGTCCGGCGATTACATTCTGCAGATCACCGTCTATCCGGTCGGCCGGCGTGCCGACGACGCGCTGCTCGGGCCGGTCACCGAAGCCGCGCGCGTGGCCATCGCCAGCGTGAGCAAGAGCAGCGAGCGGTTCGGCAATTGCGAGTGGCTCACGGACGCGGATGCCGACGGCTTTCTCGACAAGAGCACGCTGACGGTCCAGCGCACCGGCGCGGGCAGCTGCATGATGTTCGATCGCGAGGCCAACACCATGACAGTCGCGGTGATCGCGACCTCGCGCGACACCGCCATCGGCATGATGAAGCGCGCAGGTCCCTGCAAGCACGTGGCGATACAAGAGCTCGGTGGTGAAGCGTTCGGTGAGCATTCCTGCACCAAGGGCAACGGCAACGCCGTCACCATCTATGTCTGGAAGAACGGCAGGCAGGCTTCGATCGTGTTTGCCCCGGTCAAGCCGCATCCGGAATCCGGCTCGGTCGAGCGCCTGAAGGCGGTCGCCGGGCGGGTCTATGGGAAATTGTAGCGGCGCAATTCCACGCCAGAGCATGCTGGCGTATCCAGAGGCCTTGAGAGCGCTCTCTGAAATGCCGCGAGCCTACTCTGTGCCTTCGTCGCTGGCGGGTGGAACGTGGCGCCGAAAGTCCATTCTGTCGTGAAGGATGCACACGATTTCGATCGTGCTGTCCGCTGCGGCCCGATACATCAGGAAATGGCTTCCGCGACGGCCGTGCCGCGCCACGTGAAGCGTGCGAAGGTCTGCCATGATCTCGTCCCGCGGCCTGGAGCCCGCAACATTGGGACCGTCGGCAAGCTCGCCCATCGCCTGAACAAGGGTGTCGCGATAGCTTCGAGATTGTCGCGCGCCAAAATTCTCTGTGGTCCACCTGAGGATGTTGGCGAAATCGACCTCTGCGGCTGCGCCGAGACGAACGCGCCATCTCCGCCCGGCCATGACGGCTCTATTCGGCGGTTCGGGAGATGATCTTCTCCGAGAGATCGTTCAAATAGGTTTGCAGGTCCTCGATACTTCCGAATTCCTTGAAGTTTCCCTGGTCCAATGCCCCGACACCGGCGCGCGCCGCGGCCCGCAGGGCTTTCAGCTTGCCTGCATCCTCCGCCTCGCGTTGCTCCACGAGCCGCAACCCGTCGCGCAGCACCTCACTGGCATTCTGGTAGCGGCCAGACTTGACGAGGGTCTCAAGGAGCTCTTCCTGACGCTCAGTCAGCACGACGTTTCGGGTGGGCATCGGCATTTCCCTGTTGCTCAAAGCCAGGCAACCTATGGCATATTATGCCATGGGCGTGTGATCTCCTCAACCCAGCACCTCCTTGCACTTTGCCGCAAACGCGTTGAGGTACGCGCCGAGTTCGCTGGCCAGCGCATCGGACCGCTCGACATTCTGAAGGCTCATGTTGAGGGCGTAGACCGGAAGTCCGGCCAGCACGATGGGTGTGGCAACGGCGAGAACGCCGGGTTGCCACGACACTGCGCAATAACCGTTGCGTTCGACCGCGCGTATCGATGTCCTGACGTCCGCAAGCAACGCGTTGGTGGCCGCAGCGCTGCGCCGCTTGAACTGCTTCAGCAATCGCTCGCGCTCGGTCTCTGCGATGCCGGCGAGGTACGCGCGGCCCAGCGACGTCAACTCCATCGGGACCTGCTGACCCGCGACGACGTTCCGCAGTGCCGCCCGGGGGCTGTAGCGGATCGACTCCAGGTAAACCATCATGGCTCGATCCGCCGTCGCGAGGCCCACGTTGAGCCGGCGCTTGGCCGATTCGGCCCGCATCATCGGTCCGATCGCGTTGAGCACCGGTGATCCCGTCCGCATCGCGTGACCGATGCTGATGACGGACGCGGCAAGCCGGTAGGTCCGCATCGCGCGGACTTCGTCGAGCATCCCGGAATTGACCAGCGTTCGCGTCAGCCGGCTGACCGTCGATCGCGGCAGTCCTGTTCGCTCCGCAATCTCGCCATTGCCAAGCGTGTCGACGCCGGGCCGGAATGACCGGAGGATCTCGATGCCCCGTTCGAGCGAGCGGTTGCCGTCCACCCCGCCCGCATATCTGCGCGCCTGCGCCACATCCAGCCTCCGTCCAGTGTTTCCACTAAGTGGAATTAGGGGGAGGTTCCGGCGGGCGCAAGCCGCTATCAGCACCGGGAAGAAGAACGCCCGGCCGTGCCGGGGCTCAACGAGGAAACGGCACCGCCGAAATCGGCATTCGACATCCGCAATGCGTCGCGGTGATCGATCCGACTCGAACCAAGGAGCTTGCCATGTCCTATCAGCTCATCGAATTTTCAGTCGCGGCGGGTGTCGCGACGATTGCATTCAACCGGCCGGACCGGCGCAACGCCATGAGCGACGACATGCGCGCCGAGTTCGTTGCTGCGCTCGAAACCGTGGCTCGGGACAAAGCGATCAAGGCTCTGGTGCTGACGGGGCGCGGCAGTGCGTTCTGCGCCGGCGGCGACATCAGCGGAATGAAGCGCCGGCTCGAGGCGCCGCAGGGCGAAGTCGCATTCAACGGATGGAGCCGTCAGCAGGGCGTGCATCACGTGCAGTCGTTGCTGCTCGGGCTGCCGAAACCGACGATCGCCGCCGTCAACGGCGCCGCGGCGGGTCTCGGCGCGGACACTGCGCTCGCCTGCGACTTGGTCATGGCAACGGAGCGATCGAAATTCACCTGGTCCTACATCAAGCGCGGTTTGATCCCCGACGGCGGCGGCCTGTATTTCCTGCCGCGCCGGGTGGGGCTTCCCAAGGCCAAGGAGCTGATCTTCACCGGACGCGTCGTCGAGGCCGACGAAGCGCTCGCGCTCGGCATCGTCGATCGCAAGGTGGCCTCGAGCGAGCTCCTGCCGGCCGCGCAGGCCTGGGCGGCCGAACTGGCTCAAGGCTCTCCCACCGCGCTGGCGCTGGGCAAGAAGATCCTGAACGAGACGTTCGAGCATTCCGCCCACGACATCTTCAGTCTCGGCAGCCAGGCGCAGGCCATCTGCTACACCAGCGCGGAGCATCGCGACGCGGTGACCGCGTTCCTTGCGCAATCCGCGTCGAAGGATTGAGCCATGGATGCGATCGAACGCCTGATCCGGCCCCGCAGCGTCGCCATCATCGGCGCTTCAGCGGACCCGAGCAAGACGTCGGGGCGGCCGGTGTCCTATCTCCGGAAGCATGGCTTTGCGGGCGCGATCTATCCCGTCAATCCGAAGGTCGCGAGCATCGGCGGTCTGACTTGCTACCCCGACATCGCCTCGCTGCCCGATGTGCCTGACGTCGGCCTTGTCCTGCTCGATGCCGAGCGCGCGCACGTCGCGGTGCGCGAATTGTCCGAGCGGGGCGCCGCCGCGGCGATCGTCCTTGCGAGTGGCTTCACTGAAACAGGGGCGGAAGGCGCCGAGCGGCAGAAGCAGCTCATGCAAGCCGCCGGCTCCATGCGGATCCTCGGGCCGAACACGATCGGCCTCGTCAATCTCACCGACAATATCGTGCTGTCGGCGTCGGGCGCGCTGGCGATGGATGACTTCCCGGCGGGATCCATCGGATTGATCTCGCAAAGCGGGGGCATTCTCGGCGCCTTGCTGTCGCGCGCCGCGGCGCGCGGGGTCGGTCTGTCGAAGCTGGTGTCGACCAGCAACGAGGCCGATCTCGACCTCGCCGATTTCATCGATTTTCTCGCCGACGACAGCGCAACCAAGGTCATCGCGCTCTATGTCGAGGCGATCCGCAATCCGGCTCGCTTTCGCGAGTCGGTTTTGAAAGCGCGCCGCGCCGGCAAACCAATCGTCGCCTTCAAGATCGGTCGATCGGAAGCGGGCGCACAGGCGGCGGTCTCGCACACCGGCGCGCTGGCCGGCTCCGATCGCATGTATGACGCCTTGTTCAGGCAACTCGGCGTGATCCGCGCCAAAACGTTCGAAGACCTGCTCGATATTCCCGCAGCCCTTGGTGCGGGACGGAAGCTGTCCGGCCGGCGTGTTGCGATTCTCACCTCGACCGGCGGCGCCGGCACGATCGTATCAGACAGTCTCGGCGTCGCCGGCTTTGTGACACCCGCACCCGATGCTGAGACGGCCGCGCAATTGCGCGCGCTGCAGTCGGGACCGCAAGCCAATCTCGATCGCAACCCGATCGATGTGACCCTCGCCGGCTTGCAGCCGGATCTGCTGCGCGCCGCCATCCGCATTCTGCTCGCAAGTCCCTCTTACGATGCGCTGGTCGTCATTGCCGGCTCGTCGGCCGTGGGATCGCCGAGCCTGATGGCCGATGCGATCCACGACTGCCTGCCGCTGAGCGACAAGCCCGTCATTGCCTATGTGAGCCCCTACGCGCCCGAGGTGGTTTCCGTCCTCACCCGCCGAGGCGTCCCGGCCTACACGTCCGCCGAAAGCTGCACGGCTGCGCTCAACGGGCTCTTGCGGGCCGCAATGCCGGAGCAGGTCCAGACCTCCGGTGCGATCGAGACGACGGTCGACATCGGCGACTTCCCGGCAGGATCGCTGGATGAGGCTCAAGCCAAGGCGTTGTTCGCCCGCTTTGGTGTTCCGGTCGTGGCAGAGAAAATGGTCGCAACGGCGAGCGAAGCGGAACAGGCCGCACGAGACTTCGGCGGCCGGGTCGTGCTCAAAATTCTCTCTCGCGAGATCGCGCACAAGAGCGATGTCGGTGGCGTCGCGGTCAACCTGACTGCCGAGACGATCAGTGGCCGCCTGACGGCGATGGCAGACGAGGTCGAGGCCAGGGTCGGGACGCGGCCCGACCAATTCCTGGTTCAGGAGATGGTTTCCGATGGCGTCGAGATCATTCTCGGAATGCATCGCGATCCTCTGGGAACGGCCATCCTCCTCGGAATGGGCGGCGTCACGGCCGAACTGTTCAAGGACACGACGATGCGCCTGCTGCCACCGGACGGCAGCCTTGGCCAGGCCGAGGCCCTTGCGATGGTGCGTGATCTCGTCACCTGGCCGTTGCTGGACGGCTTTCGGGGCCGGCCGAAATGCGATGTCGAAGCGCTCACAGAAGCGGTCGTCGCTTTCTCGCGCATGGTTGCGCAGCTCGGTGATCGCCTCGTCGAGGCCGAAATCAATCCGGTCTTCGTGCTGCCGGCGGGCCGGGGCGTGAAGGCGGCAGACGGATTGGTTGTTCTCAATGTCTGAACAAAATCGGATGGAGCTCCAGATGGCCAGTGGCGGAATCATCAATCACGACGGCGCGCGCAGGAAAGATCTCGCCGTGCGGCGCTGGCGAGGTCTTGCCATTCTCGCCTGTGCTGTCGTCTCGGGGCTCGGACTGACGCCGGCGCGCGCCGAATATCCCGACAAGATCATCAAGATCGTGGTGCCCTTCGCAGCCGGCGGCGGGACCGACATCATGGCGCGAACGACGGCGCAGGAGATCCAGACGGATCTCGGCAAGTCCGTCATCATCGAGAACAAGCCGGGCGCCGGGACCATCATCGGGACCCAGACGGTGGCGACCAGCGAGCCCGACGGCTATTCGCTCCTGATGGCGACCTTCGCGCACGCGGTCAATCCGAGCCTGTACAAAAAGCTGCCGTTCGATCCGCACAAGGATTTCGCGGCGGTCTCGCTGATCGCGCGATCCTTCAATATCGTCGTCGTCAACCCGGCCTCCAAGATCAACTCGATCTCCGATTTGATCGCAGAAGCCAAGGCCAATCCCGGCAAGCTCAATTTCGGAACATTCGGCACCGGCACCTCGGCCCATCTCGCCGGCGAGCTGTTCAATGCGATGGCCAACGTCAAGATGACGGCGGTGCCCTACAAGGGTGCGGCGCCCGCGATCAGCGATCTCTTGGGCGGCCAGATCGACGTGATGTTCACCACCGTGGCAAGCGCGGCCTCGCTGGTGGCTGCAGGCCAGCTCCGGGCGCTGGCTGTCACGTCCGCCGAACGTTCGGCGGCATTTCCGCAATTGCCTGCTGTCGCCGAGGCCGGGGTGCCCGGCTATGCCGCCGAATCCTGGTACGGATTGTACGCTCCGGCCAAGACGCCCGCTCCGGTGATTGCGCGTCTCAATCAGGCAATCGCAAAGGCGGTTCAGTCCGGCGCTTTCAAGAAGCTGGAGGCCAACGAAGGCCTCATCATGGTCGGCGGCGCTCCGGAACAGCTCGATCGCTATGTCGGGCAGGAGGAGGAACGCTGGCGCAAGTTGGTCAAGGACGCCAACATCGAGGTGCAATAGGACAGCAGGAGGGCGCCTGCGCATTGCGAAGCATTGCGCAAGCACGCTCCGCTTCTATCTGTCCTCACCAGAGTGTTCTGCTCGGTCGGATGACAGCCCTCATTCGGAGACGGCGAGAACGGTCAGCCCCCTGGTGCGCTTGTCCGGCGTCTCGAACTCGATCCGCTGTCCCACCGAGAGGCCAATCAGGGCCGCTCCAACGGGCGTCAGGATCGAGACCCGGTTGAGTTCGATGTTCGCCTCGTGCGGATAGACCAGCACGATCTCCCGGCTCGCACCTGTCCCGTCATCGCGATAGGTTACTTTGGAGCCCATCCTGACCACGCCGCGCAAATCGTTCTCTGCGGCGACCGACGCGCGCTCCAGTTCGCGCGCCAGAAACTGGGCGACACGAGGGAATAGATCCATGGTCGAATTCGCCAGCGAGCTGAGACGCCGCGATTCGTCTTCAGTGATCTTGATCGGCGGCAACGCCGGCTGGTCTCGCCGAATCTCGGTTTCGAAGTTGTGCATTTGATGTCTCCTATGCTGCCGTTGGTCCGGGATCGTCATCGATCGGCTTGCGCCGATGAGCCCGGAAGAGCGGGACGACGTTGGGGCTTGATTGGGTCACGTTCTGAACCCTGACGACGTTCAGGCAGCCGGCGAGGATGTATGGCATTTGGTCGCCGACCTGCAGGCCGATCAAGGCTGCCCCCAAAGGTGTCAGAACCGAAATGCGGGCGGGATCCGACCCACACTCCTCGGGCCAGACCAATTGCACGACGCGACGCGGAACGCCCCAATTCGTGCAATAGGTGACCCACGATCCAACGGTCACCCGCGAACGGAGATCGTCCCAATCGTTCGGTACGATGTCAGCGCGGTTGATCTCACTGATGAGAAATATCCCGTCCAAATCGCCTTTTTGGGCGGCAAGGCGGGCAAGCTGTTCGAGTCGCGGATAGTCCGATGCGGTGAGCGCGATTCTTGGAAGAGGCAGCACGGCACACTCCTTCTGCTTCAAGACGACCTCTCAGGGCGAGGTCACGAAAGCTGGAAAAGAGCCCGGACGGTGCAAGCACCGTCCGGCTAACCGCCTGCTTGGAGGCGGCCGGCGTGAAGACCGAAGCGCGCGGTGCGCGCATCTATGTCGACGACATATGCCATGACATTCTGACTATAGTGATTCATTTCGCCAGCAACATTGCGGCTAAACCGCACAGTCGCGAGCGATCGAATCGCTGCAACGGCCATAATTCGACGGTGATATGAGCTTCAGTTTTGACACTGGCCTTTCACCGCAGCCCCTGCTCGTCGATCAGGATGCGGTGGATCTCGATGCGCTCCGGTAGCTCGATCAGGAATTCCGCGTCGCGCGCGAGATGATGGACCTTGGTCGGCTCGCCCTTGGTGAAGGCCGTCATGGCCTTGATGTCCGCCCAATAGGAAATGGTCGTGAACCACGTCTCCTCGTCGCGGTCCTCGCGCAATTGCTGCACACCGAGCGCGGTCTTGAGCAGCGGCGGAATGCCCTCGGACTGCAGATAGGCTTGGTAGGCATCGGCGAGATCGCGGCGGGTGCGACCGCGCCAGATGCGAGCGATGGTCGGCTTGGTCGGCATGGTGGACTCCTTCCGGGCGAAACGCCGTGCTTCGCAGCCCCGTTCCATGCGCCTCCCTGTCGCTGCCGGCGGCGGAACCTGTGCCGGCTGCTGACGGTCCCGTCTCGGAATTCCCCATCATTGATCTGAAGCAATGATGATCCCGACGACCAATGCTAGAACGACTCGCAAGTTGCGACTCAGGGCTTCCCAGCCGGTCGCGACAATCGCAGCGCGTGCTGGAATCTGAGGGCTCAATGGGACGACTACTGAATATCGTGACGCCGCTGCATACGGCGACCAAGCGCGACTACATGGGGCGCATGAACGACGACAAGATCGGCTGCTCGCTGAAAGCGCGGGAATACGAGGCCGACTATTGGGATGGCGACCGTCGCTTCGGCTATGGCGGCTATCGCTTCATCGAGGGGCGCTGGGCGCCGGTCGCCAAGGCGCTGATCGAGACCTATGGCCTGAAGGACGGCTCCAGCGTGCTCGACGTCGGCTGCGGCAAGGGCTTCCTGCTGTATGAGATGCAGAAGATCCTGCCGGGCCTGAAGGTCGTCGGCTTCGATATTTCCAAGCACGGCCTCGACAACGCGCACGAGCAGGTGAAGCCGTACCTCTTCAATTACCGTGCCCAGGACATCTATCCCTATGGCGACGACAGTTTCGATCTCGTCATCTCGCTCGGCACGCTGCACAATCTCCGGCTCTATGAGCTCGAAGCGGCGCTCAAGGAGGTCGAGCGGGTCGGCAAGAACAAATACGTCATGGTCGAGGGCTACCGGAACGTCGCCGAGTTGCACAATCTCGAATGCTGGGCGCTGACGGCGGAGTCCATCCTGCACACGTCAGAATGGATCTGGCTCTACGGCAAGCTCGGTTACACCGGCGATTACGAATTCATCTATTTCGAGTGATCGGGCGCGCCTCATGGATATCAAGACTGCCAAGGCGGCCATTCTCGTCGAATCCGGCAAGCCGCTGATCGTCGACGAGTTCACCTTGCCCGATAGGCTCGAACACGGCCAGGTGCTCGCGCATGTGCACACGTCGAGCATCTGCGGCGCGCAGATCAACGAGATCGACGCCGTCAAAGGTGTCGACAAGTTCCTGCCGCATCTTCTGGGGCACGAAGCGCTGGCAACGATCATCGAAACCGGACCCGGCGTCGTCTCCTGCAAGCAGGGCGACACCGTCGTCATGCATTGGCGGCCCGGCAAGGGCATCCAGGCCAACACGCCGGCCTATTCCTGGCGCGGCAAGCGCCTCAATGCGGGCTGGGTCACCACCTTCAATGAATATGCCGTGGTGTCGGAGAATCGTGTCACGCCCGTTCCCGCCTCGATCGACCGCACCAGCGCGCCGCTGCTCGGCTGCGCGGTGACGACCGCGCTCGGCGTCGTCAACAACGATGCGCAGATCGCCATCGGCGAGGCCGTCGTCGTGTTCGGCGTCGGCGGCGTCGGGTTGAACATCGTGCAATTCGCTGCGATGGTCGGCGCCTATCCTGTCATTGCGATCGACCGCCTCGACAACAAGCTGGCGATGGCGAAGGATTTCGGCGCCACCCACACCATCAACTCCGAAGCGGTCAAGGATGTCGCTGCCGAGGTTCGCTCCATCACCGGCACTGAGGGACCCGACAAGGTCGTCGAGACCACCGGCGTCAAGAATCTGATCGAGCTCGCCTACGAGATCACGGCGAAGAAAGGCCGTTGCATCCTCGTCGGCGTTCCCCGCGAGAAGGCCGAGATCTATACGCTGCCGCTGCACTTCGAGAAGGTGCTGAAGGGCTCGGAAGGCGGGCAATGCCAGCCGGCGCGCGATATCCCGCGTCTCGTTCGCCTGAGCGACGCCGGCAAGGTGAGCTACCGCGGGATCGTGACCCACGAGTTCGCGCTCGACGACGTCAACGACGCACTGGATTTGATGCGCAGCGGCACATCGGGGCGGATCCTGCTGAACATCAGCTAGGCCGCGGCGAAGGCGCCGACGGCACATCGACGCTGGCGCTGCAGCAGCCAGGCTGTGATCGCCATGTTCACGATATTCCAGGCGATGCCATTGACCAGCGCCGAAGCGTAGGAGCCGGTCCAGTCGTAGATCGCGCCGGCCATCCAGGCCCCCAGCGCCATGCCGGCGAGCGTGACCGAGATGGCGAGGCTGACGCGAAAGCCGGCCTCCCTTGCCGGGAACAGCTCACGGATGATCACCGCATAACTCGGCACGATGCCGCCCTGCGCCAGGCCGAAAATGGCGGACACGACGTAGAGCGAGACCAGCCCGTTGAACGGCAGATAGAGCGCGAGTGCCATGGCCTGCATCGCCGAGCCCAGCAGCAAGGTCGGCAGGCCGCCGATGAGGTTCAACACCCAGCCGAAGATCAGACGGCTCGCCACACCAAAGCCGAGCATCACCGCCAGCATTTCGGCGCCGCGCGCGGAGCCGTAGCCGAGGTCGCCGCAATAGGCGACCAAATGGACCTGCGGCATCGACATGGCAACGCAGCAGCACATGCCGGCCAGGGCCAGCAGGCCCTGGGTGACGCCCGGAGACAGGCCGATGGCCTGCATCGTGTTGCCGCAGCTCGCCGCTTGGTGCGCAACCTTGTGGAATACCGGTCGCCGCCGCAGAACGAGACAAAGCGGCAGCATCGTTGCGAGGCAGAACAGGCCGATGCCGATATGGGTCTGCCGCCAACCATGCGCGGCGATGGCATGCTGGACGATGGGTGGCCAGATCACGCCGGCAAGAGAGCCGCCGGCCGTGGCCAGGGAAATCGCAAGGCCCCGGTGCCTGTCGAACCACAGCGATGCGTCGGCCACCAGGGGCGCGAAGCTCGCCGCGCCGCCGAGCCCGATCGTGACGCCTGAGATCGTCGCGAACACGGACAGGTTAGGGGCAAAGGCGGTCAGGACATAGCCGAGGCTCATCAGGATTGTGCCGCCGGCCAGTGGCGGCAGGATGCCGAAGCGATCCGCCAAGCGGCCGACGATGATGCCACCGATCATGAAGCCGATGATGGCGAGCGTGTAGGGCAGGGTCGCCTCCGCGCGAGGCGCATTGAAATCGGCCTGCAACGCCGGCAATGCCACGATCAGCGACCACATGCCAACGCAGCCCAATGCGCTGAGGGCGATGGAGGCGGTGAGGCGAATCCAGGAATACGAATTTTCGATCGACGGCATGTCGGGCACTGCGGCGGGTTTCCTGGGGCTGCATGGAGATCGGCCCTGGGGTATCGCTCGCCGTCAGCGGCGACAAAGCAGGATTTCTCTTTTGTCGAGCGAGCGAAACTCATGCATCCTCCCGGCCTTCCCGCATCGCCCGGAGCCGGCCATGACGTATCTGCTGCCGCCACTCAATGCCCTGCGCGCCTTCGAGGCCGCCGCCCGCCATCTCAGCTTCAAGCAGGCCGCTCACGAGCTGCACGTCACGGCCGGTGCGGTCAGCCAGCAAGTCCGCCTGCTGGAGGAACGGCTGGGGGTGCAGCTGTTCGAGCGACGGACACGGCAGATCATTCTGACCTCTGCCGGCGAAACCTATCTGGCGCGGGTCCGTGACGCCTTTCGTTGCCTTGCCGAGGCCACCGCCGAGCTCAAGCCCGAGGGCGTCACGAGCCTGCTGCATATCGGGCTCCACGCCAGTTTTGCCGTCGACGCGTTGCGGGCGCGCCTGGCGCAGTTCCGCCGGGCCCAGCCCCAGCTCGCCATTCGCATCAGTCAGCCGGCAGGGCTGCACGAGCTGCTCGAAGGCAAGGTCGACGTCGTGATCGCGGACAGGGTGCAACGCTGTCCCGGCTACAAATGCGAGCCCCTGGAGAGCGGCTTCCTGATCGGCCCGCTCGGCACCGCCGATTGTCCGGAGATCGAAACCTTGCGGTCCTGCCTGCTTGGCGATGTCGAGCGCGCGCGGCCGGCCACGCCGAGGGCGCCGCTGGCCGCCAGTGCGGCGGGTCCGGGACGCAGACCATCCAAGCCGTTCTTTTCCGCCTGAACGGGCCTGTTCTCAGGTTTTGCCATGACCGGCTTCGCGCGCCGGCCGTAACCGGCGGTTAACCATGGATATTTACGGTGTCGAAAGCCTCTGAACTGTGACTGTCAGTTGATTTCGAGTCGAGCCCATGGCGTTCGGTAGCCGCGCAACTCCGCGAAGCATCGCCCCGACGGAGCCTGCGGCTTCGTGGGAAGCGCCGCGGGCTGCGCGGATGAAACCTGACGGCGCCGCGCCGGCGCTGATCAAGGGATCGCTGACCGTCACCGGAGTGCTGTCTTTCCTGCGCGAGAACGGCCGGCGCATTCTGACGCTGGCCCTGGCGCTGTTCGCCCTCGGCGTCGTCGTTCTGATGATTCTGCCGGTCCGGTACGCCGCGACCGCCCTGGTCGTGCTCGATCCCCGGGAGCTGCGCGTGACCTCGGATCAGGAGGTGCTGCCGGGCATCGGCCAGGACGCCGCGGCGCTTCAGAGCCAGATCGAGATCGCCAAATCGGACGGCTTTCTCCGCCCCCTGATCGAGCAGCTCAAGATCGCCGATGACGATGATATCGCGGGCGGTCATACCGACATGACGCGCCTGCTCGAGAAATTCCGCAACCGCCTCGAGATCACGCGGCGCGGGCTCACCTACGTCATTGCGATTTCCTTCACCTCGAACCGCCCCGAGCGGGCCGCTTACTACGCCAACGCCATCGCCGAGGCGTTCGTTGCCAGCCAGGGCCGCGTCCGCACCGAGGCCACGGACGAGGCGGCCGACTGGCTCAAGAACCGGCTGAACACGTTGAACGAGCGGCTGCGCGCATCGGAAGACGCCGTTGCCGCCTTCAGGCTCGAGCACAAGATCCTCAATGCCGGCAAGGATTCGACCACGCAGCAATTGCGGGTGACCGATCTCAATCAGCAGGTCTCCGCTGCTCGTCTTCGCACCGAGGAAGCCAAGGCGCGCTACGAGCAGGTGCAGCGCGATCTCAAGGCCAATGTCGAAGGTCCCGTGAAGCAGGACCTGTTGAGCATGCTGCGTGCGCAGCGCTCGACCCTGAACGACCAGATTGCGCAGAAGAAGGCGGTGTACGGCGACCGCCATCCCGACCTCGCGATCTCCTACAGCCAGCTGGCCGATATCAACCGGCAGATCGAGGTCGAGCGGAAAAAGAACATCGACACGGCGAAGTCCGAATATGAGGCCCAGCTGGAGCAGCAGAACGCGCTGGAGAAGCAGCTCAAGGCGGTCGAGACGCAGATGCTGGTCGACGGCCAGGCGCTGGTGAAGCTGCAGGAGCTGCAACGGGACGCCGATGCCAACAGGAACATTTACGAGCAGTTCCTGTCGCGGTTCAAGACGACCAACGAGCAGCGTCAGCTGCAAAACTCCCAGACCAAGATCGCTTCGCCCGCCATTCCGCCGCTGCGCTCGACCCGTCCGCCGCTCGCTTTGCTGCTGGCGGCGCTGGCGATCGGCTCGCTGCTGACATCGACCGCCGCCACTGCGGCGATGACAAGCATGTCGGGCGGGCCTGCGCCTGCCGAGGCTGCCGTGCGCGCGGCGGCGCAGGATACGCAAGGCGGGCAAGTCCAGCAGCCGCTCCAGCCGCAAGTCCAGCAGCCCGCCGCTGCCGCGCCCCGGCCCGAGGCGATGCCGCGCCTTCCTGTCTGGGCCCGCATCCCCGATCTTTCGTCCGGAGCCGGGACCAACACCAACACCGTCTGGCAAAGACCGATCGCTGCCTCAGTGGAGCTCGATCTCGGCGCCTATCTGCGGCCGCTGCTCGAGCGGATCGATCGCGTGCCGGTGCGCGGTTGCAAGGTCGCCCTCGTGCTGTCGGTCGGCAAGAGCGCCGGCGGCAACACCGTTGCGCGCTCGCTCAATCGCGCCGCCGTGAACCGGGGCATGATGAGCGTCTTGATCCGGCTGCAGGGCGAATTCGCAGGTCACCAGCCGCCGGTGACCGAATGGAACGACGGCTCGACCACGGCAGGACTTCAGTCGATCGACGAGCTCCTCAGTGCCGGCCGAAAGGCCGATGCGAGGCCCGAGGACGATATTCGTTCGGAGTTCGATCTGATCATCGTCCATGCCGGCAATCTCGCCCTGCAGCCCGACGCCATCGCGCTGGCGGCGCATGCGGACCTGATCGTCCTGGTGACGCGCGCCGGCGAGCTCGGTTCGGCGGCGATGCGCCGGGTGACCGCCGCGCTGTCGCGGTACGAGGGCGTGCCGACGGGTTTGGTCGTCAATCACGCGCCTGCGGGCTCGACGGCGCCTCACCCCGAGGGCGGCGCATTGGGCCTTGCGGTTTGACGATGAAAGCGGCGCGCCGTCGTTGGCTGACTGCTGCGATGCTGCTGTCGATCTCGTTCGGAGCGCCGGCCTTCGCCGACACTTGCGTGCCCGTGCCGCAGACCGTGGCGCCGGCGAGGCTCGCCGCACTGTCGCGCGGCTTCAATGCCGATGGCTGGATCAACGGCGAGGTGCCGAGCCGCGAACTGCTGCAGCAACTGCGCCGCGCTGGAATGACTCACGTCCGGCTGCCGGTGCCGGCCGAGCGCGTGATGCCCCGGTTCGCCGCGAAGGTCGACCGCGACGAGACGCTGCGCGCGCTCGAGGAGGCGCTGAAGCAGCTCACCGCGCTCGGCTATTCCATCTCCGTCGATCTTCATCCCGGCGAGCGCTTCAATCGCCTGCACAAGGAAGATCACGACGCGGCGCTGCGTGAGATGCAGGACGCCTGGGGCAGCCTCGCGGGAGTCATTCGCTCCTATCCGGCCGACCGCGTCTTCGCCGAGCTGCTCAATGAGCCCGATATCGACACCGACACATGGCAGAGGCAGGTCGAGACGCTCGCCGGCTTCGTCCGCAAATTGCTTCCCGCCACGACCCTCATTGTCGGCCCCGTCAACTGGCAGCGCGCGGACTCGCTGCCGCGGTTTCGTCCGCTGGACGATCCCGACATCGTCTATGCCATCCACTTCTATGATCCCATGGTGTTCACCCATCAGGCCCACTGGGATGCGCAGGATCCGCTGCACGACATCATCGATCTGCCTTATCCGATCAACGCCGGCGATCCCAAAGTGCAGGGGCTGCGCCAGGATCTGCAGGCGAGGGGCGCGACCAAGGCGCTCGGCATGCTCGACACTGCAATTGCCGCCGCCAAGGACAAGCCAGGCGCCGATCGCTGGCTCGCGCCGGCGCTCGCATGGCAGCAGCAGTTCAAGCGGCCAATCATCGTCAACGAGTTCGGCGTGCTGAAAGCCGGCGCGCCCAGACAAAGCCGGTTGCGCTGGCTGGCGGACGTCACCGCTTATGCCAGGGAGCATTGCTGGGGCTGGACGCATTGGGAGCTGGCGCAAGGCTTTGGCCTCGTCGATCGCAGCACGGGCAAGCCCGATCCCGACGTGATGCGGGCGCTGCTCGGCGTGCCTCGGCGCGACCGGCGCTGACATCGCACGGGTTCGCTATCGTTAAGGAATCCTTACACATCGCCCCGCTATCGTGCTCGACGCGCGCTGCCAAAGGACGATTGATGGGTGCCGGGGACTTGACCCAGGTTCAGACCGTGCCGGCCGAGCCATCGCCGCCGGCCTGGCGCGAGCTGGTTCCGACCCTCTGCATCGCCGTGGCAGCGATCGGCTTTGCTCCGGTCCTGCATTTGGCCTATCCGGCCCTGGCCATCGTGGTCGAGGTCCTCATCGGCATCGCCATCGTGCTGGCGGTCCCGACCTATGCGCCGGCCATCGCGATCTTCGTCCTGTTCTTCCAGAACCTGTTCGTCTCGATCCTGTCGCCGCTGGTCCCGCTGCCGTCCGATCTCGACTTCATCAAGGGCTACAATTTCCTCGTCTGCTCCGTGATGTGGCTGGCGACGTTCGGCCTTTACGTGCTGGGCCAGAGGAATCAATCGGCCGAGGTGAACCAGATCATGCGCTGGGGTGTCGTCACCCTCGCCGTGGTGTCGCTGTATTTCGCGATCGGCTTCATCCAGGACGGACAGCCGGCGGCGGTCTATCTGCGCAATATCGTGCTGCCGCTGTTCCTGTTCCAGCTCTCGCTTCTGACGGCCGCGACCTATGAGGTGCGCATCACGCCGTTCCTGGTGATGCTCGCGGTCATCCTTCTGCTGTGCGGCTATGTCGAGCTCGTCTTCCGCGATCTCTGGCTGGCCATCACCAACAGCTATACGTTCTGGGGGTTCGACGAGCTCAAGGCGACCCATTCGGGTGTCTGGGAAGCCCAGATGCGGGCCACCGGCAACGTGCCCGTCGACCTCAAGGACCGCTTCAGCTTCGACTTCCTGAATACACCGCTGCTCGAAGGGTTCGGCCTGTCGAAGATGCTGCGCATCAACGGTCCGAACATGCATCCGATCAGCTTCGCTTACGGCGTCGGGTTTCTCGCCCTGTTCCTGTTCTCGGTGGGACGGCCGCTGCTGGCCCTCGCAGCATTGCCGCTGCTGATCTTTTGCAGCGTGAAGGGCGCGCTCATCGTGGTGATCTTCGTGGTTGCGGCCTGGGTCGCGACCCGTCTGATCGGCGCAGTGGTGACGTTGTTGCTCGGCTTCTTCGGCATGGCCGCCTTCGCGGTTCTGGCGATCCGCCTCGGGCTGCAGATCGGCGACTATCACGTCATCGGACTGATGGGTGGTTTGGACGGATTCGTGCAGAGACCTTTCGGCCGGGGCCTCGGCATTGGTGGCAATTTGTCGGAGAGCTATTTCTCCATCGACTGGAGTGCCGCACAGGCGGCCGGGACGATCGACGGCGCCGTCGAGAGCGCGATCGGCGTGCTCTTGTACCAGATGGGCGTTGGCGCCTTCGTGCTGCTGGCCTTCTATTTCGCGATGGCGCTTAGGGCATGGCGCCTCTACGCCTCATCGGGCTATCTGACGCAGGGTCTCGCCGGCTTCGGCGTCATGGTGGTGCTGCTCAACGGATTGTTCCAGGAAGAGGCCCTGTTCGCGCCACTCGCGCTCGGGCTCATGCTCTCGCTCACGGGCCTCGTCATCGGCAGCCATGTGAGAATGCAGGCCGTCGCCCGCGAGGATATGGCAGTCGAGCCTCTCACGCACTATCAGCCGGTGGCGTAGCCCGGCGGCACGCCGGCCGTCCCTTCGCAAACGGCACCAGCCACGCGCGTAGCCCGCTCGCGCCGCGGCCTTCAGGGGCCGGCATCATCGAACTGTCACCGCCTTGTCATTCGCGCTCTACTGATCGCTGCTCCTTTCGCCGCGCATCGTGGAGGCTGATATATGCATCTGATCAAGACCATTTCGTCCGACCGCCGGTCGATCCTGAAGGGCCTCGCAGCCGCAGCCATGGCGCCGATGGCCGCGCCGGCGATGGCGGCCGAGGGCCTGCCGGCGCAGCCGGCCGGTTCGGCCGCCGCGATCGCCGCCGACAAGGCCTATTGGGCGGCGGTGAAGGGGCTCTACGCCGTGACGCCCGATGTCGTCAATTTCGAGAACGGCTATTGGGGCATCATGGCCGAGCCTGTGCGGCGCGAGTTCATCCGCCAGTCCGACATGATCAACTTTCAGAACACCTATTACGCGCGGCAGCGCGCGGGTGCGGATTTCGAGGCGGTGCGCGCCAAGGTGGCGGAGGCGGTCGGCGCGGCGACCGAGGAGATCGCGCTCACCCGCGGTGCGACCGAAGCGCTGCAGCTCCTCATCGGCGGCTACAACCGGCTGAAGCCCGGCGATGCCGTGCTCTATGCCGATCTCGATTATGATTCGATGCAGTATGCGATGAACGCGCTGAAGGGGCGCCGCGGCGTCGACGTGGTCAAGTTCGACGTGCCGGAGCCCGCCACCCGCCAGGCGGTGCTCGACGCCTATGCCCGCGCCATCGAGGCGAACCCGAAGACGCGACTTCTGCTCCTGACCCATGTCAGCCACCGCACCGGCTTTGTCATGCCGATCGCCGAGATTGCCCGCATGGCCAAGGCCAAGGGCATCGACACCATCGTCGACGCCGCGCATTCCTGGGGGCAGATCGACTTCCGGGTCGGTGAGCTCGAGGCCGATTTCGTCGGCTTCAATCTGCACAAATGGATCGGCGCGCCGCTCGGCGTGGGCTTTCTCTACATCAGGAAGGACCGCCTCGCCGCCATCGACCGTGACATGGGGGATGAGGATTTTGCGGAGGCCGATATCCGTTCGCGGGTTCACACCGGAACGGTCAATTTCGCCACGGTGCTGACGGTGCCGACGGCCGTGGCGTTGCATCAGCAGATCGGCGCCGCCGCAAAGCAGGCCCGCTTGCGCCATTTGCGCGACTATTGGGTGAGCCGTGCCCGCGGATTCAAGGACATCGAGATCCTGACGCCGGACGAAATCGGCTCATACGGCGCGATCACGTCCTTCCGTCTCGCCGGCAAGACCAGCAAGGCCGACAACGAGGCCATTGTGGTAAAACTGCGGGACAGCCACAAGGTCATGACGGTGCGCCGGGCCGGCGTCGCCAGGGGCCAGTGCATCCGCGTGACGCCGGCGCTCTTTACCGACGAGGCCGATCTCGATCGCCTCGTCGAGGCGCTGGCGGTGATCACGGGGACGAAGACGGGGTAAGGCCGGGCGGGGCGCGGTCGCTCGTGTGTCAGCTGCGCTTGGCTGACTGGATCAGGTCCCAGCGGTTGCCACAGAGATCCTCGAAAACCGCCACCACGCCATAGGCCTCATGCCGTGGCGCCTCGACGAAGCGCACGCCGGCGGCGATCATGCGCGCATGATCGCGCTCGAAATCATCCGTCTCCAGGAACAGGAAGACACGTCCGCCGGTCTGGTCGCCGATGCGTGCCATCTGCGCCGGACCGTCCGCCCGCGCCAGGAGCAAGCCGGGGCCAAAATTGCCCCGCGGCCGCACCACCACCCAGCGCTTGCCGCCACCGAGCGGCGTGTCCTCGCAAAGCTCGAAATTCAGAGCGCGTGTGAAGAAAGCAATCGCGTCATCATAGTCAGCGACCACGAGACTGACGAGGGACAGATGCTGATTCATCACGCAACCTGGTGGATGGCGGGAAGCTCGCTGTCAGGAAGACAAGGGTAAGCATCGCATTGGCCCGGCCGGTGCAGCCCTCATGCGCCAAGCATCACGCGCTTGCAATCAAAAATTGTGTTGATAGGATTTGCCCCAAACTTCAGGGCGGGGGGCAGAATGAAGAATTCCTATCAGGTCACGGGCACCAATGCGAACGCGCCATTCACCCTGAAGATTCATCGCGGCGACGGGATGTTGCTGCTCGCGATGAACTGGCGGCACGGCAAGCCGCCGCGCGATTTCGTCGGCTTTGCAATCGAGTACAAGGAGCCGAAGCAAGACCGGTTTTGGCCGGTACCCAACCGCATCGGCTTTCCGGGTCAGCGCAAGAAGCCGAGCGACCCGATGCTCCCGAGTACGATTGCGCCGATTCAAAAATTCCGCTGGGTGCATTTCCCCTGGCACGCCGACAAGGACGGACAATTTCTCTATCGCGTGACACCCATGTTCATGGACAAGTTGGGAACGCTCAGTCGAGGCGAACCGCAGGAAGCCTCGATCGCCCTGATGCGCGAGACATTACCGGGCAAGCTGAATGTTGCTTTCACGCGCGGTTATGTGTCCTCGCAGTCCTTTGTTGAGAAGTTCGCGCCCGACCGCAAGCTCGGCAGCCTCATTCCAGATGATGCGAAGGATGGTTTGACCTTCAAGCCCACGAACAAGAAGGCCGAGGAAGCCTACAAGTGGATGGGCTTCGAAGCGCGTGCGTCGATCCTCGACGTGCTGGATGAGGCGATCGCCGCCAAGGCCAATGTTCGCGTCATCGCTTATGACTTCAACATGCCCGAAATCCTGACCCGTCTCGAAAAGCTCGGAAAAAGGCTGAAGGTCATCATCGACGATTCGACGGCCAAGGGCGGCGGGCACAAAGCCAAGGATTCGCCCGAGAGCGTCGCTGAGAAGCGCTTACGCAAATCGGCCGGGGCTGACAACGTCAAGCGCCAGCATATGGCGAACCTGCAGCACCATAAATCCATCGCGGTTTCCGGCAAGGGTGTGCATAAGGTCGTGTACGGCTCCACGAACATGAGCTGGCGCGGGTTCTACGTGCAGTCGAACAATGCGGTCATTGTCAACAGCAAGAATGCTGTCGACGATTACTTCAAGGTTTTCGATAGCTATTTTTCGGCGGAAGCCGCAGGCGATTTTCGCGACTCCGAGGTGGCGACGGGTTGGCGCGATCTGGGAGTGAGCGGACTCGGCGGAAAGGTCGCTTTTTCGCCGCATACCGAAGAGAACGGGCTCCTGGCTGTGGTGGGCAAGGACATAGCCAAGGCGAAATCCAGTGTTCTTTTTTCTTTGGCGTTCCTGGGTCAGATGAAAAATGGACCGATCGGTCCTGCCCTGGGTCGCGCCATCAAGAGCAAGACGGTGTTCGCGCTTGGCATCGCCGATGCGCGCGTGAAGGAAGGGAATTTGGGCGTCACCGTATTGACGGCCGACAACAAGAAGCGCGTCGTTCGTTCGTCGGCGCTGACCGGCAATGTGCCGGCTCCGTTCAGTACGGAACCGTCAGGACTTGCCGGCAGCGACGGTCAGCACCGGGGTACTCGGATGCATCACAAATTCGTCGTGCTCGATTTCGATGCCGATGATGCACGCGTTTATCTGGGCTCATACAATTTCTCTGAGCCCGCCGATACTGACAATGGCGAGAACCTGTTGCTGATCAAGGATCGCACGGTCGCGACCAGCTACATGATTGAAGCATTGCGCATCTACGATCACTATCGTTTCCGCTCCGCCCGCGAGGACGCAAAGGGCAAGAGCAAAAAGGTGCTCGAGCTTCAGTTGCCGCCCAAAAAGGCTTCAGAGAAGCCGTGGTGGCAGAAGGATTGGGACGATCCGATCAGCAGGAGAGACCGGGAGCTATTTGCCTGAAGCATGATCCGGGAAAGTGCGCAGCGGCTTTCCGAAAAAATCATGCTTAAACAACGACCTAAAGCGCGGTGACGCTTCATCCTGATGGCGTCGCGCTTTAGCGCCCGGAATCCAGGTCAATGTGGCGCCAAGGTGGACCACTCGCTCACCGCCACCCCAGCGCCGGCGCGACGTGCTTCAGGATCGCCTCGATCGCATGCGCGCAGTAATCGACCCCTAACTGGTTCGGGATCGTCAGCAGCAGTGTATCAGCCTCCGCAATCGCCTCGTCCCGGCGCAGCTGCTCGATCAGCACATCCGGCTCGGCGGCATAACTCCGGCCGAAGATCGCCCGGGTCTGCGGGTCGATGAAGCCGATCTGGTCCTCGCCTTCGCGCTCCCCGCCGAAATAGGCGCGGTCGCGATCGTCCATCAGCGCAAAGATGCTGCGGCTGACGGAGACGCGGGGATCACGGGCGTGGCCGGCCTCCTTCCAGGCGGCGCGAAAGCTACGGATCTGCGCGGCCTGCTGCACGTGGAAGGCTTCGCCGGTCTCGTCGTTCTTCAGCGTCGAGCTCTGCAGATTCATGCCGAGCTTTGCCGCCCACACCGCGGTGGCGTTGGAGCCGGCGCCCCACCAGATCCGCTCGCGCAGGCCTTGCGCGTGCGGCTCGATGCGCAAGAGGCCCGGCGGATTGGGAAACATCGGCTGCGGATTGGGCTCGGCAAAGCCTTCGCCCCGGAGCAGGTCGAGAAACACCTCCGCATGGCGCCGGCCCATGTCCGCATCGCTCTGGCCCTCGGCCGGGCGATAACCAAAGTAGCGCCAGCCGTCGATCACCTGCTCGGGCGAGCCGCGGCTGATGCCGAGCTGTAGCCGGCCGCCGGCGATGAGATCGGCGCTTCCGGCGTCCTCCACCATGTAGAGGGGGTTCTCGTAGCGCATGTCGATCACGGCCGTGCCGATCTCGATTGTGCTGGTTCTGGCGCCGACCGCCGCGAGCAGCGGAAACGGCGAGGCGAGCTGGCGCGCGAAATGATGCACGCGGAAATAGGCGCCGTCCGCGCCGAGTTGCTCGGCCGCGACCGCAAGCTCGATCGATTGCAACAGCGTGTCTGCGGCCGAGCGGGTCTGCGATTGCGGTGAGGGGGTCCAGTGTCCGAAGGAGAGGAAGCCGATCTTTTTCATGAGGGCTAGGTATGCATGACCGGAAGAATTTGCGAGACGTTGGCCGAGGGAAAAGTGGCGGCAGGGCGTGTGCCCGTAAGTGCCTCCAGGAGGAAGCAGGCCCGGGTTCGCACCACGACGTCAGGTCGTTCGATCTTGATCCGTCGTGCCCGGAAGCGGCCTCAGATTTCGCAACCGGTCAAATTCAATGCCTTGAGCAGGCCGCCGAACGCCTTGAGTCGACAGGGCTCGGTCTCGCTGGCGGCCTTTGCACGCTGCGCATTGGCAGTTCGCTTGGCAACAATTGCCTTTGGTTTCGGCCTGGGACGTTCAGCGGTCGCGATCTTCTTCGTATCGCGCCGATGACGGACGATTGGTTCCGGTGCGGTCGAACCGACTTGGATGTCTTGCGGAGCAACGGGGTTCTCGACCGGAGCGTCCTGTGTTGGCATCGCGCTGCTCACAGCGGCAACCTCGAGGCGATCGGCCTTCGGCAACGCGTCATGTGACGCAGAGACGCTAGCGCTCTGCTCGGCAAGCGGCGGGGCGATCGCGACGGCGCGACGCGGTGGAGCGCTCAGCTCCATTGCCGACAGCACGCCTGCGCTCAACAGGATGAGGAGGCCCAACAACGCCATTTTCAGCATAAAGCGCCTCTAACCTAAGTTAGTGCCGCTGAAAATTCTCCGCGCCAATAAGGCAACTTGTCGGCGATTGCCGACCTACGGCGAATCATTTGCCGACAGGGTTAACGTCGGTGCTGCTTCCGCGGCCGCTGAGAATAGACCGTACAGCTGGGCACCGCCTGACCGATTGGGCGACCGCTGCTTTTGACCCAATGCAGACAGGCTCCCCTTCGACGGCAGCGAAGCCTCGCCAAAGTCCCTCTCGTCGCGGAAGCTAAGTTGACCGCAGGGTCCGAGGTCAGATCGATCGTTGGCTGGTAAACCCTTCTACCAGAGTCTCCGGCGAGATTTTGATCCGCCGTGTTGCATCGGCGGTCAGCCAGTTCATCGCAGAGGGTCCAACCCATAGCGATCGGTCTGGGCTGCTTGGATTGGCGGATCTGTTTGGTCCAGCCGGGGCTTCCGGAATCCCAGGATTGCGCCAGCGGACGACGGAGTTGACGCAGGTTTTCTTGATCCAACGACGCAGCAAATTGTAACGGCGCTCGACGTTCGCCGCGGTCTTCTCGCTTGCCTGATCAGTCGCGATCGCAAATCGGCCTTGTGTGATCAAACGTGCCGGTGATTACGCACCTTATGAATTGAATTGTGGCATGCTCAGCTCTGCAATACCAATCGTTGCACGATGGGATGAATTCGGCCGGTAGCTTTGGCAGGTCCTCGGGGGACCAGATGATGCAGTGGTAACCGACAGAGGCGACATTTCGAGTTGTGGGGGGCGCGGCCGACTTCCACCGCGGGCCATCGACGAGAAGAACCACGGGATCGCGTAACACCTCCGACATGAGCACAGCCTCGTCATCTGGATGCATCACAAATCGAACGTCGCTTCTCACACAGCCCCCTAGTTCCACCACAGCCCGCCCTGCAAAGACGTAGTGTTGCTACTTCCTTTTTGCGGCAAGAGTCCGGGCCTGGCCCTTTTCGTCCGCGTTCGACGCTTGGCTCGACGCCAGCTCTCAGGGGCGCGGCGGGCTAGATTTGCTCATACCAAGTTTCTTCGCAGTTCGGCGGGCATGGGTCGGCGTCCAGCTCAAAATTTCCAGGAACCATTTCCGTTCCGAACCATCCAATGGGTGCGCGGCAATCACCGACAGGCCTCCGGACGGCAACGCGCACGGCGGCCGTTGCACGGGATATGCTGGCTGCAATGCCTCAGGAAACCGATGTAAGGAGGTGCCCATGGCAAGGCCTCGTTCGACTTCCATCAGCAGACGAAGTGTGGTCGCAGGACTGGCGCTGACCGCCGCCCCCGTGGCTTTGGCCGGAGCCAATCAAGCGCGTGCGCAGGCCCAGCAAACCACTCCGGATCAAAGCCTGTATGAACGACTTGGCGGCGTCTTCGCCATTGCAGCGGTCGTGGATCACTTCAGCGACGCTGTCGTAAAGAACGCCGTCGTCGGTCAGAAGTCAAAAAATCCGCAGTTGAGGGAATGGCACACCAAAAATCTGAAACGCTTGCCTGGTCTCAAGTTCATGCGAACACTTTGGGTCTGTGACGTTTCGGGTGGGCCGTTCCAGTTCAAAGCCACCAGGCCGGGGACGACGCCCCTTGGCCTTGAGGAGGCGCACCGGGGCTTGCGGATCTCCCCGGCGGAATTCGACGAGGTCGCCGCTGAACTCGGACGGACACTTGACTTCGCCAAGGTCCCGAAGCGCGAGAAGACCGAAGTACTAGCTGCGTTCGCCAGCCACAAAGATGAGGTGACCGCCGGTTACGTATCGAGAGCCAAGCGCGGTTGAAGCATCCCGTGGTGCCGAACGACGAATTGCGACCTCACGCATAGGCGACCCAGCCGCGGAAGGCGAAGCCGGTATAGAACAGGGTTGGGTCCGTGAAGCCGGCCTCGCGCAAGATCACCTCGTCCTGCGCGGGCGCCAGAATCTCCAGATGGTTGGTGACGGCGTTCCGCGCGGCGGCCGCCTGCTCGGGCTCGACGCCGGATGCGGCCAGGAACGCCGAGTACCGCGACAGCCACAGCGGGCGCTCCTGCTCGCCATTGGGCGCGCTCAAATGCGCGACCACGAACGGCGCGCGCGGCTTGAGGCGGCGACGGACCTCCGAGGCGATGCGGCGCCGCTCCTCGACGCCGACGAAGTGCAGGGTCAAGAGGCAGGTGGCACCGTCGAACGGTCCCTCCGGGGCATCATCGATATAGCCTTGATGAAGGCGTGCACGGGATGCGAGCGATCCCAGGGTTTGCCCGGCCAGCGCCAGCATCGCCGCGGACGGATCGACGCCGTCGAAGCGCCAGCCGGGATGCGCCTGCGCAAACGCTTTGAGCTCGAGGCCGCCACCCGCGCCGAGGACGAGCACCTGCCCATCGCTTGGGACCCTTTCGGCGAGCAGAATCGCCGTCATGGACTGCATGGCGTCATAGCCCGGCACGAAGCGCCGCGGCCCCTCGGTGTATCTCGCCACGAATTGCGGATCGGAAAATGCGGCTTGCATGTCGGTCATGATGTTGTCTCCGTGAATGGAGCCGTTCACGCGCGATGCGCGCTGATATCGTGGATCTTTCGGGACCCGAGCCGCTTGCGCAGGTCCTCGCCCAGCATCGCCAGCGTCACCTCGCCGAGCCGCGCCAGCAGCAGCGCCTCCGCATCGTCAAAGGCCTGATCGAGGGCGGCATTGACGGCCTGCTCGACCAGACAGCCGGGCGCCTCGGTCCGGTTGCCCATCGCCAGAAGCGGGGGATTGCCGAGCGCGGCATAGACGTCGCGCAGCGTCACCTTCGACAGGTCGCAGGCGATGGTCCAGCCGCCGCCGTGCCCCTTCTCGGAGCGCACGTAACCGATCTCCCGCAGGCCCGCCATGATGCGGCGGATCACCACCGGGTTGGTGTCCATGGCCTTGGCCAGCGTCTCGGACGTGAACGGCCCAGGCTGCTGCGCCATGTGTAGCAGCACGTGCAGAACGCCGGAGAGTCGGGAATCTCGCTTCATGTAACTTTATATGTTACATGATGGCGGCGACGTCAAGCGGGCCCCACGCAGGTCTTTCCGATCCCATAATTCGACCGCGAGCGAAGGACCCGCCGTCAGGCTTGTGCACAATCGCGCCGCGGGGCGCAGGCTGTCGACAAAGATGCAGAACAGCACGTTTTATGGTTGGCGAGTCGTCGCGGCGAGTTTTGGTCTCGCCGTTCTCGGCCTTGGTTTCGGCTTCTATGGTCCGCCGATCTTCCTGAACGCGGTTTGTGAAGCCAGGGGTTGGCCGCTGGCGTTGGTCTCGATGGCCGTCACCGTGCACTTCCTGATTGGATCGATCGTGACCGCCAATCTGCCGGCGCTTTATCGGCGCTTCGGCATTGCGGCCGTGACGAAGGCCGGCGCTCTCTCCCTGGCCGCCGGCATCTTGGGATGGGCGAGCGCGACAACGCCGTGGCAGCTGTTCGGCGCGACGTTGCTGAGCGGCGCGGGCTGGGTGACGATGGGCGTCGCCGCCGTCAACGCCATCGTGTCGCCCTGGTTCGTCCGCCGCCGCCCTGCGGCGCTCGCCGTCGCGTATAACGGCGCGAACGTCGGAGGGATCATCTTTCCGCCGCTCTGGGCCGCGGCTATTGCAATGTACGGCTTCGCCATCGCAGCGGCCGTCCTCGGCGTGATCATGGTTATCCTGGTGTGGATGCTCGCAAGCACCGTGCTGTCACGCACGCCTGCGCAGATCGGATCGCTGCCGGACGGAGCGGAGCCAGCCGCGGCGACCGGGCCTGCGGATGCTGCGCGGCGGCTCCCGGGATCGCTGATCTGGCGAGACCGAAAATTCCTGACGCTCGCGGCCGGCATGAGCCTCGGGCTGTTTGCGCAGATCGGCCTGACCGCGCACCTGTTCTCGCTGCTGCTGCCCGCGCTCGGCACGCAATGGGCCGGACTGGTGGTCGGGTTGATCGGCGCTATGGCGATCATGGGTCGAACGCTGCTGGGCTGGCTCATGCCGGAGCGCACCGACCGGCGGCTGATTGCCTGCGCCAGCTACACGGTTCAAATCATGGGCTCGATGATCTTCATCGCCGCGGCTGGAACGAACGTTCCGCTGTTGATTCTTGGCGTCGTCCTGTTCGGTGTCGGATTCGGCAACGGCACGTTCCTGCCGCCGTTGATCGCCCAGGTCGAATTTGCACCAGAGGACGTACCGCGTGTCGTCGCGCTGATCGTTGCGATGTCGCAAGGCGCTTATTCATTCGCGCCGGCGGTCTTTGGCTTGATCCGCGAATGGTTTTCGGCCGCCGCCTCTGGTGCCGCGCCAGGCTTCTATGTTGCCACGGCGTTGGTGCAGGGATTGGCGATCTACGCTTTCTGGACGGGGCGCCGTGCTGAAGCCGTCAGGGCCGACACGCAACACCGGGCGCGCCGATGATGTCATCCTGCTCCTGTTTTGCCCGACGGATCAATGATCGTCTCGCAAAATCAGGAATTCTCGCCGCGAATTCCGAAAGGATCATGCTCTCTTGCCGCGTCCTATGCTGTTGATTTTGCTGTCCCCGGCTACTGTGCATGGGGTTGTTTTCGCACATTTCTGTCCTGCGATCAGGAAGGCCGGGATAGACCATGCTGATTTGTCACGGTGACGCCGCCGCGCGCGGGGACAACAATCGGCCAGGGCGACCGGCCGGGCTTTTCGTCCTCACCTCGCACGGCCCCGTTTTCATCAGTCCATTTTTCGGAGGCGCATCATGCAGGTTTATAATGTGGTCAGGTTCAAGGTGAAACCGGGTGAGGAAGCCGCCTTCCTCGACGCGCATCGGAACGGCAAGGCCAAATGGCCGGGGCTGGAGCACGGCGTCATCATCAAGACCGGCGAGCAGACCTTTTGCCTCATCGGCACATGGGCCAGTCAGGACGCGTTGGTCGCGGCACGATCGGCGATGATCAAGACGCTCGACAGCTTCAGGTCCGTGCTCGAGGACCAGGGCAACGGACGCGGCGTGACGGACGCGGTGTCGGGGCCGGTCGTGCTCGATCTCTAGGAACGCTGCCGCGCGCGTTCACTTCATCACCCGCAGCCCCTTGGTCGTGAACCGCTGCGTCTTGCCGCCCGGCCGCACCGGGCGGCGCGTGCCGGCGGCCTTGCCGGTGCCGGGGGGCTGGTGCGCGGGCACGAGCTGGTGGGGCTGCGAGCCGATCAGATCGCGGCGGCCCATCTCGATCAAGGCCTCGCGCAGCACCGGCCAGTTGTCGGGATCGTGGTAGCGCAGGAACGCCTTGTGCAGGCGGCGCTGGCGCAGGCCCTTGATCGCCTCGACCTTGTCGCTGCCGCCGTGGCGGACGCCGCGCAGCGGATTGACGCCGGTGTGGTACATCGCGGTGGCGGTCGCCATCGGCGAGGGCAGAAAGGTCTGCACCTGATCGGCGCGATAGCGGTTCTTCTTGAGCCACAGCGCGAGGTTCATCATGTCCTCGTCGGTCGTGCCCGGATGCGCCGCGATGAAATAGGGGATCAGGTAATATTTCTTGCCCGCCCGTTCGGCCGCTTCGTCGAACATCCGCTTGAACTTGTTGTAGGCGCCGATGCCCGGCTTCATCATCTTGTCGAGCGGCCCCCGCTCGGTATGTTCGGGGGCAATCTTCAAGTATCCGCCGACGTGATGGGTGACGAGCTCCTTGATGTATTCGGGGCTCTCGACCGCGAGGTCGTAGCGCACGCCGGAGGCGACCATCACCTTCTTGATGCCGCGGGTCTCGCGCACCTTGCGATAGAGGCGGATCAGGTCGTCATGCGAGGTGTTGAGGTTCGGGCAGATCTCGGGGAAGACGCAGGACGGCCGCCGGCACGCCGCCTCGACCTTCGGATCCTTGCACGCCATCCGGTACATGTTGGCGGTGGGGCCGCCGATGTCTGAGATCACGCCGGTGAAGCCCGGCGTCTTGTCGCGGATCTTTTCGATCTCGCGCAGGATCGAGCCTTCCGAGCGGTTCTGGATGATGCGGCCCTCGTGCTCGGTGATCGAGCAGAAGGTGCAGCCGCCAAAGCAGCCGCGCATGATCGTCACCGAGAACTTGATCATGTCCCAGGCCGGGATCTTTGCTTCGCCGTAGGACGGATGCGGTGCGCGCGCGTAGGGCAGGTCGTAGACCGCGTCCATCTCGTCGCTGGTCAGCGGGATCGGCGGCGGGTTGAGCCAGAGATCGCGATCGCCATGACGCTGCACCAGCGGTCGCGCATTGCCGGGATTGCTCTCCCGGTGCAGCACGCGCGATGCGCGGGCATAAGCTTCCTTGTCCTGCTCGACCTGCTCCAGCGCCGGCAGGCGGATGACGGTCGCACCCTTCTGGCGCGTCGCGCCCTCGTCGGCGGAATCGAGATCGTCGGCGTGCAGCTCGGTGTAGTCCTCGGGGACCTTGCGGAAAAGCGCGACACCCCTGATGTCGTCGAGCGCGCGCGGCGCTTCGCCGGCGGCGAGCCGCTGCGCCACCTCGACGACGGCGCGCTCGGCATTGCCGTAGAGCAGCAGGTCGGCCTTGGCGTCGGCCAGCACCGAGCGGCGCACCTTGTCCGACCAGTAATCGTAATGCGCGATCCGGCGCAGCGAGGCCTCGATGCCGCCGAGCACGATCGGCACGTCCTTGAACGCCTCGCGGCAGCGTTGGGCGTAGACGACGGTGCAGCGGTCCGGCCGCTTGCCGCCTTCGCCGCCGGCCGTATAGGCATCGTCGCAGCGCAGGCGCCGGTCCGCGGTGTAGCGGTTCACCATGGAATCCATATTGCCGCCGGTGACGCCGAAGAACACTTTTGGCTTGCCGAGGGCCTTGAACGGCTCGGCCGAGTGCCAGTCCGGCTGCGAGATGATGCCGACCCGAAAGCCCTGCGCCTCCAGCAGCCGGCCGATGATGGCCATGCCAAAACTCGGATGGTCGACATAGGCGTCCCCGGTCACCAGCACGATGTCGCAGGCGTCCCAGCCGAGCGCGTCCATCTCGGCGCGGCTCATCGGGAGGAACGGTGCCGGCTTGCGCGGCTGCGCCCGGGCCATCAGCGGCTTTGCGGCGGTGATCATCTGGGTGTCCATGGCGCCAAGGGATAAGTCCCCACGCCTCCGAATTCAACCGACGGGCGCGTGAAAGTTGAGGTTCCCGGGCCGCGGCCGGGGCGTCGTCAGGGTTCTCACCGCGGCCGACATCGGATATCCGGTTACCCCATGGGCAAGGAAACCTCTGACGGCGGTCATGACGCAGTGGCCGGCGTATCGCCGTCCCCGAATGCCTGGCTCGGCGTGATTGCGCTGGTCGGCTTCATCCTGGTGGCGACCGCGCAGGCCTCCAATCAAATTCTGGCGCGCGGACTCGCGGGCTCCGTCCCGCCCTTCGCGCTCGCCTTCTTCCGCTGGAGCATCGTCGCAATCGGGCTCGCGCCGATCGCGCTCAAGGAGATCCAGGGCGGCCGCGTGCCGCTCGGCCGAAACGTCTGGCCGATCCTCGCCGCCGGCTTCATGGGCATGTTCCTGTGCGGCGGTCCGGTCTATGCCGCGGGCGTCTCGACGACGGCGATCCACATCGCGCTGATCATGGCGCTGTCGCCGATCACGGTGCTGCTGATTTCCGCCTTGCGCGGCATGGAGCATGTCGGCCCGCTGCAATGGCTCGGCACCGCGCTGGCGCTCGCAGGGGCGCTGCTCATCATCTCCGGCGGCCATCCGCAGACACTGATCGAACTTCAGACCGCGGCGGGCGATGGCCTCGTCGTGATCGCGATGCTCGGCTGGTCCGGCTACACGCTGCTGCAATCGCGCGCCGCGCCAAAGGCGTCGCTGCTGGCACGCATCAGCCTGTTCTCGGGCGCCGGCGCCCTATTCTCGCTGCCGCTCGCGGCCATGGAGATGTGGGCGACGCCGGGGGAGGTCTTCAGCACCAAGGCGCTGTCGGCCTATGTCTTCGCCGGGATCGTTCCCGGCCTGCTCGCCTATGCGGGCTTTGCCTGGCTCGGCGGCAAGTTCGGCTCGGTGCGGACCTCGCTCGTGCTCTATCTCGGGCCGATCGCCAGCGCGCTGCTGTCTTTCGCTATCCTCGGCGAACCGCCGCAGCTGATCCATCTTTTCGGTGGTTTGCTGATTTTGGGTGGCGTCTGGGCCAGTTTGCGCCGCTAGTTCCATCCGCATGCGTCCAGGTTCACCCGCAGGAACCATCGGCCTTCGCGGACATTCTGATGAGGGGTTGCCGCGAGCCCGGCTCGCGCGCACTCGCGATGTTCGCCTCTGGCGATGGGGGAGCTGTGAGTACAGTCATAGAGAACCTGCTGTTGCGAAAGCAGAAGCTCGTGGAGCAGCTCGAAAAGGCGCCATCGGTCGAGGACCGCGACAGGATCGAGCACCAACTCGAGCAGATCAACACTGCGCTGGATTTTCTGGACAGGCCGGGACCGAGGGAAGGGCGCTAGAGGCGCTTATTCCACGCCCGACGCTTCCACCTTCAACGCCTCCACCTTCAATGCCTTGGCATAGACCACGCCCGAATTGGTGATATGCGTGGTCATCAATTCTTCGAAGGCGGTGAACTCGCCGCGCGCGAACAAATCGAGCAGCCTGCGATGCTCGTCGAACGAGGTGCGGGTCCGCACGTCGATCGGCGAGGTCAGATTGGTGCGGAGCGCGGCGACGCGGCCGGAGACCAGCTGATAGGATTCGGCGAGGTAGCGGTTGCCGCAATGGGTGAACAGCGCCTCGTGAAACGCGGCATCGGCGCGGCCATAGGCGATGTTGTCCTTTGCCGCAACCGCCGGCTCCATCGCTGCGATGGCCTCGCCCATTGTGGCGATTGCACCGTCACGATCGTGACGATAGGCGAGCTCGGCAGCCTTGGGTTCGAGCGCGATGCGGAAGGTGCAGAGCGCGTTGATGTCGTCCGCGCTCGGCGTAAAGACAAAGCTGCCGACCTGCGGGCGGATCACCACAAGGCCTTGCGCCTGCAGCTGGCCCATCGCCTCGCGCACCGGCGTGCGGCTGACGCCGAAGGAATTGGCCACCATCTCCTCGGAGATGGCAGCGCCGAGCGCGAACTCGCCGTCGATGATCGCCTGTCGTAGCCGCTGCATCACCCGCTGCGACAGCGATTTCGGCGTATCGAGCTTGAGCGAGCGCATTGGCGTTTCTCAGACCACCTTGCCGGGATTGAGCAGATGGCCGGGATCGAGCGCCGCTTTCAGCGTCCGCATCAGCGCGATCTCGGCCTCGCTCCTGGCGTGGCCCAGCCATTTCTTCTTCAGCGTGCCGATGCCGTGCTCGGCCGAGATGCTGCCGCCGAGCTCGCGGACCAGGCCGTAGATGATCGTGTCCATCTCTTCCTTCGGCTGCTGCTCGACGGAAAGGCCGGTGACCCAGGAGACCAGATGCAGATTGCCGTCGCCGATATGGCCGTAATAGACGCTCTCGCAGCCCGCGATGCCGGAAGCAAGCGCCGCCTTGCAGCGCGTGACGAACTCGTCCATCCGCGCAACCGCAAGGCCGATATCGTAGGAGATGTGCGGGCCCAGCACCTGGCCGAATTCGGCGCAGATGTCGCGCACCCGCCAGAAGGCCTGCGTCTGCGCCAGCGATTGCGCCACCGCCGCATCGGCCAGCAGCCCGCGCTCCATCAGCTCTTCGAGCCAGGCCTGGAAGCGCGGCGCGTCCAGGCTCTCGTCGGTACCTTGTGCTTCCACCAGCACATAGAGACCGTGACCTGCGGCGACCGGCGGCTTCACGCCGGCGCGAGTCGTGATCACGTCCCAATAGTCCGGCCACATCACCTCGAACGCCGACAGCAGCGGCCCGAGCCCGCTGCGCGCCGCATCGAGCAGCGCGATCACCGCGGCGTAGTCCTGCAGCGCGCAGAGCGCGGCCATGGTCGAGCGCGGCTTCGGAAACAGTCTTAGCACCACGCGGGTGATGATGCCGAGCGTGCCTTCCGAGCCGATGAACAGATGCTTCAGATCGTAGCCGGCATTGTTCTTCATCAGCTTGTTGAGGCCGGTGATGATGGTGCCGTCGGGCAGCACGACTTCGAGACCGAGCACCAGCTCGCGCGTCATGCCGTAGCGGATCACGCGGTTGCCGCCGGCATTGGTCGAGAGGTTGCCGCCGATGGCGCAGGAGCCGCGCGAGCCAAGATCGAGCGGAAAGAAGAAGCCGGCTTCGTCCGCGGCCTTCTGGATCGTCTCCAGCGGCGTGCCTGCTTTCACCGTCATCGTCGCGGAAGCGCGGTCGATTTCCTCGATGCCGCTCAAGCGCTCGAGCGAGATCGCGACCCAGCCGGCTTCGGGCGATGCGCCGCGGCACAGCCCGGTCAGTCCGCCCTGCGGCACGAACGGCAGCTGCGCCTGCCGGCAGGTCGCAATCGCATCGGCCACGCCCTGCGCATCGACGGGACGGATCACCGCAAGCGGCGTCTGCGGCAGGCTCGCGCTCCAGTCGTTGCAATTGCGCGCCGGCACGTCGGTGCCGATCAGGACGGCGGCTGCGCCGAGCTTGTCGCGCAGGGCGCCGAGCAATTGGTCGGGACGCTTCACCGGGGTCACCATGTTCATGCGAGACCTTCCTGAATCTGGCTGCGCCCATGCGCGCCGTGACGGTGGAAAGGATTTGCCTCTTTCTTGTATGTAAGGTACAAGACGGAAAGTAAAGCAAAAACAAGGCTCGGAAGCCCCCTTAAAGACCATTGGGAGATCAGGGGCTTGGTCCGAGATCGCAGCTTAGAGGGCGGTGTGATGACAGAGGCAATTCGCGGGTTCTGGGTGGCATCGGCGACGCCGCTGGCGGCCGACGGCAGCGTGGACTCCGCCAAGCTGGCGGCTCACGCCAAGCAGCTCTTCGGCAAGGGTGTCGACGGCGTCGTGCTGTTCGGCACCACCGGCGAAGGCACCTCCTTCAATGTCGCCGAGCGCATCGCGACCATCGAAGCCGTGCTCAAGGCCGGTGTCGCGCCGGAACGCATCGGCATCGGCGGCGGCTTCCCCGCCATCACCGACGGCATCGCGCTGACGCGCGCCGCGCTCGGCCTCGGCCTGCGCCACGTGCTGGTGCTGCCGCCTTACTTCGACCGCAGCGTCGCGCCCGAAGGCATCGAGGATGCCTTTGCCGCGATCATCGACGGCGTCGCCGACGATCGGCTGCGCGCCTATCTCTATCACATCCCGCAGACGTCGGGCGTTGCGATCCCAACCGCCGTCGCCGCGAACTTGCGCAAGCGTTACGGCAAGGTGATTGCCGGCCTGAAGGACTCCAGCGGCGACTTCAAGCAGTTCCAGGCGTTCCGTGCCGCGGCTCCCGAGCTCGCCATCACCGTCGGCAATGAAGCCGATATCACCCGAGCGATCGCCGCCGGCGGTGCCGGCACCATCTGCGGCATGGCCAATGTCGTGCCCGAGCTGGTCAAAGGCATGGTCGAGGGCAAGGATGTCGAAGCGCGCATGCAGGCTGCGATCGACGTCGTGCTGAAGACGCCCTCGTTCACTGCGACGCTGAAAGCAATCCTGGCGGCACAGACCGGCGATGCGGCCTGGCAGCGCGTGCGCCCGCCGCTCCGCGCCTCGTCCGACGGCTCCGCGTTCAAGCGGAAGCTCGACGAGTTGACGGCTCCTGCCATCGCCTGAGACCGCACAGAATCGTGATACGCCGCGAATTCGCGTGTTGCGTGTTGCGACCGGCACGACGGCAATTGGAGATTGCCGTTCGATGTCGCTCCTTCTTAGAACGATTCAACACTAGAGCGATTCAACTCTGCCTGCGGTTCTCTTCGGGCACCGCGGCTGTTAGACGCGCCAGCTTCAATGCTGCGTCTGACCTGGAAGTGAATCGAACGTGCGTGCCCATCTGGATGGCCAGCGTGTCTGCGGCCATCGAACTCATGCCGGCAAGAGCCGTGCAGGTCTTCTCATCGGAGCGGCCGTGCTGCTCGCCGAATGCCCCTCCATCATGACGACCGCGCAGGCGCAATCGGCCCTGCCCCCGGTGACGGTGGAGGCGCCGGCGCAGCGGCCGAAGCCGGCGCGCGCGTCGGATCAGGCGTCACGCCGCACGCAGACCGCCGCGCGCCAGCGCAATCGTAACCCTGCGCCCGCCGCACCGACACTCTCGGAGCGCGCGGCCGCGGAAGCCGCCGCGCAGCAGGCCGCCAAGCTCGGCTATCGCGCGATGCCGAGCGCGACCACGTTGCGCAGCGGCGCCTCGCCACTCAATACGTCGCAAGCCGTCAACGTCGTGCCCGAGCAGGTGCTCAAGGACCAGCTCCCGCGCAACATCGACGATGCGCTCATCAACGTCTCCGGCGTCACCCAGACCAACACGCTTGCCGGCAGCCAGGACGCGGTGATCCGGCGCGGCTTCGGCGATAATCGCGACGGCTCGATCATGCGCAACGGCATGCCGCTGGTGCAGGGCCGCAGCCTCAATGCCGCCGTCGAAAGTGTCGAGGTGCTGAAGGGACCAGCCTCGCTGCTCTACGGCATCATGGACCCCGGCGGCATCGTCAATACCATCAGCAAGCGCCCCGAGCTCTACCAGCACGGCTCGGTCACGCTGCTCGGCTCGGCCTTCAACGCCTCCAAGACCGGCGCCGACGGCCTGCTCGACGTCACCGGCCCGATCGGCGACCAAGGTCTCGCCTATCGATTTATCGGCTACGGTGTCAGCGAGGACTATTGGCGCAATTTCGGTCGCCACCGCGAGATGTTGATCGCGCCGTCACTGGCCTGGTACGGCCAGGACACCACGGTCCAGCTCAACTACGAGCATCGCGAGTTCATCTACCCGTTCGATCGCGGCACGGCGTTCAACCCGGTGACCAAGGCGCCGCTCGCGGTGCCCGCCACGCGCCGGTTAGATGAGCCCTTCAACAACACGTGGGGTACGTCCGACCTGATGCAGGCCTCGGTCGAGCATCGCTTCAACCAGGACTGGAAGCTCTACGCTGGCTACAGCTACAACACCGAGACCTTCAGCGCCAACCAGCTCCGTATCACCGGTATTGACTTCACGACCGGCAGGGAGACGCGCAGCAACGATGGCACGGGAAGCTCGCTCAGCAACGTCAGCTACGGAACGTCGTATATTTCCGGCAGCTTCTGGCTCGGCGACATGCGCAATGACGTCGTGTTCGGCGGCGATGGTCAGTATCGCACCATCTACCGCGACACCCTGATTCGGCAGACGACGCCCGCCTTCAATGTCTACAATCCCGTCTATGGGCTGATCGGGCCCGGGACGACGGCGTCGAACAGCGATAGCGCCCAGACCGACAAGCTCGGCCAGTGGTCTCTGTTTGTCCAGGACACGCTGCATCTGACCGAGCGCTTCGCGCTGGTCGGCGGCGCGCGCTACATGGACTATGAGCAGATCGCCGGCCGCGGGAAGCCCTTCAACACCAATACCAATGTGTCACAGGACAAGGTACTTCCGCTCGGCGGCGCCATCTTCAAGCTGACCGACCAGATCTCGCTCTATGCGAGCTACACCCAGTCCTTGAAGCCGAACTCGACCATTGCGCCGATCGGCGTGGTGATCGATTCCAACATCGCTCCGGAAGAGGGCGTGTCATACGAGGCCGGCGTCAAATTCGATCTGAACAAGCGCATCTCCGGTACGCTGGCGCTCTACGATCTCGACAAGAAGAACGTGCAGACGACGAAGACGAACAGCGCGGGCAACGTGGAGCTCCACACCGTCGGCCGGGCTCACTCGCGCGGCGTCGAGCTGGACGTCACCGGCAGGCTCACCGATAGCTGGGCCCTGATCGGCAGTTATGGCTATACTGATGCCCGCGTGACGGCGTCCGAGGATGCGACGCTGCTCGGCAGGAAGTTGCAGAACGTCGCGCTGAACACCGCATCGCTCTATCTGGTGTATGACTTCGGCACCGCATTGCCCGGTCAGCTCCGCCTCGGCGGCGGTGCGCGCTATGTCGGCGACCGTCCCGGCGATTCCACCAACACCTTCTTCTTGCCGTCCTATGTGGTCGCCGACATTTTTGCGACCTATGAGACGAGATACCAGAACACGCCGGTGATCTATCAGTTCAACGTCAAGAACCTGTTCGACACCGTCTACTATCCCTCAGCCGTCAACAATCTCAACGTCGCGATCGGCGATGCGCGGCGCGTCTCGCTGTCGGCCACGGTGAAGTTCTAGCCATGGCCGCGCGGCTCGGACACACCATCAAGGCGGTCCTGTTCCAGGTCCATTCCATCGCGGGCCTGGTCCTTGCGCTGCTGGTGTCCCTGATCGCGCTGACCGGCGCGATCATGAGTTTCGAGGACGAGATCGTCGATCATCTCAACGCCGGCATCATGCAGGTCGCACCGCGTCAGGCACCGGCGTTAATGCCTGATGCGCTGGTTGCGCGGCTGAAGGCCTCGCAGGACCTCGGCAAGGTCGCCGCCGTCACACTGTCGAGCGATCCGTCTGCGGCGGTTCATGTCCGCTTTGCGCGTGACGACCGGGGCGACCGGCCGACTTCGCTCTATGTCGATCCCTATGACGCTAGCGTGCTCGGCGCGCCGCGCGGCGAAGCGTTTTTCGCGACCGTGCGCCGGCTGCATCGCTGGCTGCTCATTCCGGGCGACGGCAAGGGTTGGGGACGTCCGATCACCGGCACGATCGCGCTCGGCCTGATCGTCATGCTGGTCACGGGCCTCGTGCTGCGCTGGCCGCGCCGTGCAGGCAGCGTGACGATGTGGCTGAAGCCGAATCTTGGGCTCGGTGGCCGCGCTCTGCACCGGTCGTTGCACACCGTGATCGGCACCTGGGTCCTTCCGGTCTATCTGACGATGACCCTCACCGGTCTGTATTTCTCCTTCGAATGGTACAAGGACGGCGTGACCTGGCTGCTCGCGCGTCCGCACGTCACAGCAGCGAAAATGCCCGCAAAGCTGCCGCGTGCGGCCAACTCCGAACCGGCGGCGCCAATTGGATTCGATCAGGCCTGGATGACGTTCCAGCGTGAGGAGGGCGATCGGTTCTCCAGGGCTTTGCTGACGCTGCCGGCGCAGGGTACGACGTTGCGGATCCGGTCGTGGGGGAAAGCCTCGTTGCTGGAGACCACGCGCGACGAATTCCGCATCGACGCCGTCACCGGGCAGCTGGTCTCAGCGGAGCGCTTTGCTGACAAGACGTTCGGCGAAAAGATCATCGCGGCCATCTACGACATCCATCGCGGCGAGATCCTGGGCTGGCCGGGCAAGCTCGCGTTCATGATTGCCGCGATGTCGATGCCGTTGTTCGCGGCCACCGGCATCCTGCTCTACCTGTCGCGCCGCAAGCTGCGCCGTCCGGCACGGCAGCCGCTCGGGCGGCTCGTTCCCGGCGAGTGAGCGGGCGAGGCTAGCCAACGCGCTTCTAATCGGTCAAAAGCTCATGGTCCTCTTCTCAAGGTCCGTGCCATGAAGCTTCCGACCGTCACCCCCGCCGATATCCGCCGCGCACTGCTGCTGCGCGAAGAAATCGCGCTGCTCGATCTCCGATACGAGGCAGGTTTTGCGACCGGACATCCGCTGTTCGCAGCCAACATGGCCGTGGATCGGATCGCGATCGAGGCCGAGGTGCGGCTGCCGCGCAAGGACGTGGCGATCGTGCTTTACGATGACGGCGAGAGGCTGGTCGCGGCCGGCGCCGAACGTCTCGCCGCGCTCGGCTACACCCGTATCAGCGCGCTCGATGGCGGCCTGAAGGCCTGGCGCGAGGCGGGCTATCAGGTCTTCGAGGACGTCAATTCCTATTCGAAAGCGTTCGGCGAACTGGTCGAGTCGCGCAAGCACACGCCCTCGTTCAGCGCCGACGAGGTGGCAAAACTCATCGCGGACAAGGCCAACATCGCCATCCTCGACGTCCGCCGTTTCGACGAATACGCCACCATGAACATTCCGGGCTCGATCAGCGTGCCCGGCGCGGAGTTGGTGCTGCGGGCGGGGCAGGCCGCGCCCGACCCTGAAACCACCATCATCGTCAATTGCGCGGGCCGCACCCGCTCGATCATCGGCACGCAGTCGCTGATCAATGCCGGCGTGCCCAACAAGGTGCGGGCGCTGCGCAACGGCACCATCGGCTGGACGCTGGCGCGGCACACGCTCGATCACGGTGCGGACAGGCGCGGCGCGATCGGCTCGTTCGAGCGCGGCCCGGCCAATGCGCGCGACGTCGCCTATCGCGCCGGTGTTCGCCATATCGGCGCAAGCGAGATGGCCGCGCTCGTCGCGCAGACCGATCGCACGCTCTATCGCTTCGACGTGCGCGACGCCGAGGAATATGCGGCCGGCCATCTCGCGGGCTTCCGCCATTATCCCGGCGGCCAGCTGGTCCAGGAGACCGACATGGCCGCGCCCGTGCGCGGCGCGCGCATTCTGCTGACCGACGACAGGGGTGTCCGTGCCGACATGACGGCGTCGTGGCTGGGGCAGATGGGCTGGGAGGTCTATGTGCTGGAAGGGGGCTATGACGCCGCGCTCGAGATCGGCCCGCCGCGCATGCTGCCCAAGCCCGATCCGGCCCATCGTTACCGCAGGCCCTATGAAGGCACCGACGTCGCGCAGGCTGCGATGCAGGCCTATCTCGATTGGGAATATGGGCTGGTCGAGCAGCTCCGCCGTGACGGCACGCACGGGTTTTATGTGATTTGACCTTGAACGGGTGGATTATCCGTCCCCCTGGGGTGGCCGCTTCTTAGCGGCCCTCGAAGGGCGACGTCCCAACTCTCTCCGCGCGGCTGCATCGGAGCCGTGCATCCTTCGAGGTTCGCCCAGCGGTGCATTCGCACCGCAGGGCTCACGCCTCAGGATGACGGAGTGGCTGATGCGAGCATGACCATCCGCCATTTTCTCCCCGTATCCGACCCCTATTGTGCCGCGCACCGTCCGCGGTCTATGAGCTGCGACAAAGCTCATCATCTATGGAGATACCATGCCAGGCCCAGGCCAAAGCCCTGAGCGGAGTGCCAAGGCGCTGCTGCTCGAAGGCGTCAATGACAGCGCTGTCGACCTTTTCAAGAGCGCGGGCTTCACCAATGTCGAGCGGCTGACCAAGGCGCTGGACGGCGAGGATCTGCGGCGCGCTCTCAAGGGCGTATCGCTGCTCGGCATCCGCTCGCGCACCCAGATCACCGATGATGTGCTCGGAGCCGCCGATCAGCTTCTCGCCGTCGGCTGCTTCAGCGTCGGCACCAACCAGGTCGATCTCATGGCGGCGCGCAAGCGCGGCATTCCCGTCTTCAACGCGCCGTTCTCCAACACGCGCAGCGTCGCCGAGCTCGTGATAGGCGAGATCGTGATGCTGCTGCGGCGCATCTTCCCGCGCTCGGTGTCCGCGCATGACGGCGGCTGGGACAAGTCCGCGACCGGCAGCCGCGAGGTGCGCGGCCGCACGCTCGGCATCGTCGGCTATGGCAATATCGGCTCGCAGCTGTCGACGCTTGCCGAAGCGATCGGCATGCGCGTGATCTATTTCGATCGCACCGACAAGCTCCGCCACGGCAACACCGAGCCGGTCGAGAGGCTCGAAGAGCTCCTCGCGCAGAGCGACGTCGTCAGCCTGCACGTGCCGGAGACGCCGGAGACCGCGGGCATGATCGGCGAGAAGGAGCTGCGGGCGATGAAGCCTGGCTCGTTCCTGATCAACAACAGCCGCGGCACCGTGGTCGATCTCGACGCGCTCGCGCGCTCTTTGCGCGACGGCCATCTCGCCGGCGCGGCCGTCGACGTGTTTCCGGTCGAGCCGTCGTCGAATTCCGATCGCTTCAAGAGCCCCATTCAGGGCCTCGAGAACGTCATCCTCACCCCGCATATCGGCGGCTCGACCGAGGAGGCGCAGGAGCGCATCGGCGGCGAGGTCGCGCGCAAGCTGGTCGACTATTTCATCACGGGCTCGACCATGGGCGCGGTGAATTTCCCGGAAGTGCAGCTGCATTTGCGCCCTTCCGGCGCGCGCTTCAGCCATGTCCATCGCAACGTCCCCGGCATGTTGCGCCGGCTCAACGAGGTCTTCCTCCAGCGCGACATCAACATCGCCGCGCAATATCTGGAGACATCAGGCGACCTCGGTTACGTCGTGCTCGACGCCGATCTCGGCGGGCAGGATTCCGCGGCGTTGCTCCAGCAGATCCGCGCCCTCGACGGCACGGTCGGCGCGCGGCTGGTGTTCGAGCACTAAAGCGTGATCCGGAGAAGCGCGCAGCGGTTTTCCGAAAAGATCATGCTTAAACAACGACCTAAAGCGCGATGACGATTCATCCTCATCGCATCGCGCTCTAGACGGCGCGGGGCCCACGTTCCGGTTGCATTTCTTCGCCAAGGCTCTCTACACTACGCCATCGACTTCGACGCGCACGTGACAAATCGCGTCGGATTTGAGATTCAGTTGCGTGAGTGCCGCGATGGAACCGGACACCGTACTGATTGATCTCGCGCTTCAAGGCGGCGGTTCGCATGGCGCCTTCACCTGGGGCGTGCTCGATCGCCTGCTGGAAGAGAAGCGGCTTACGATCGCCGCGATCTCCGGGACGTCCGCGGGCGCGATGAACGCAGCGGTGCTGGCGGATGGGTGGACGGCCGGTGGCGCCGAGGGTGCGCGTGACGCGCTCGAACGATACTGGCGCCGCGTTTCCAAAGCGGCGGCCTTCAGCCCGCTCCAGCGCTCGCCGCTCGACCGGCTGATGGGGCGCTGGACGCTCGATACCTCGCCGGCCTACATCCTGACCGACCTGATGTCGCGGGTGCTCTCTCCCTACGACCTCAATCCGACCGGCTACAATCCGCTGCATGCGGTGCTGGCTGAGAGCATCGATTTCGAGCGCCTCGCGCGCTCGCCGATCAAGCTGTTCATCACTGCGACGCGGGTGCGCACCGGGCGAGGACGCATCTTCCGCAACGCGGAGATCACGGCTGACGTGTTGCTCGCGTCGGCCTGCCTGCCAACCATGTTCCGCGCGATCGAGATCGACGGCGAACCGTATTGGGATGGCGGCTATGCCGGCAACCCGACCATCACACCGCTCATTCGCGAAAGCGACGCGCACGACACCATCCTGGTGCAGATCAATCCGACTGAAAAGCCGGAAGAGCCGCGGACGGCTGCGGAGATACTCAATCGGCTGAACGAGATTTCGTTCAACTCGCCGCTGATGAAGGAGTTGCGTATGATCGCGTTGCTGCGTCAGGCGGCCGACCCGGGAAGCGGCGAGGGCGCGCGCTGGGCGAAGATGCGGACCCACCGCGTCAAGAGCGACATGCTGGCGAAGTTCGGCGCCTCGTCCAAGCTCAACGCCGAATGGGAGTTCGTCTCGATGCTGCACGGCGAAGGACGTCGGGCGGCCGAAACGTTCCTCGACGAGCACGGCCCGGATATCGGTCGGCGCTCGACCGCCGATCTCGACATCCTGCTGTCGGAGTGCTGAGAGGTGGGGCTTCTCGGCATTCTCGTCGGGCTTGGCCTTCTCGTCCTATTCGCCTTTCGCGGCTGGAGCGTCCTCCTGCTGGCGCCGTTCGCCGCGCTCGTCGCGGCGCTGTTCGGCGGCGAGCCGCTGCTTGCGAACCTGACGCAGATCTTCATGGTGAATGCTGCTGCATTCCTGGCGCAGTTCTTCCCGATTTTTCTGCTTGGCGCCGTATTCGGGAAACTGATGGACGACAGCGGGGCGGTCGCGTCGGTTGCCGCCTTCATGGCGAGACGTCTCGGCCAGCGCCACGTGATCCTGGCGGTCATGCTCGCCGGTGCGATGGTCACCTATGGCGGCGTCAGCCTGTTCGTTGCGTTCTTCGTGATCGTCCCCATGGCCCGCTCGCTGTTTCGTGCCGCCGCGATTCCGCGGCGATTGATTCCGGCCGCGATCGTGCTGGGCACATCCACCTTCACGATGTCGGCCTTGCCGGGCACGCCATCGATCCAGAACGCGATCCCGATGCCGTTCTTCGGCACAACGCCTTTTGCCGCGCCCGGACTCGGCATCATCGCCTCCCTGATCATGGTTGGAGCGGGATTGTGGTGGTTGCGCCGCGCCGAAGCCGCAGCTCGCCGTGCGGGGGAAGGCTATGGCGAGGACATGGAGGGTGCAACCGAACGTGCCGTCGACGACGAACTGGTCCGCGAATACGCGACCACCGCACGAGAATTCGATCCGGCCGAGATCCGGCATGGACGGCGCGGTGAAATGTCTGCTCCGGTGGTGAGTGCCATCCTGCCGCTGGCCGTCGTCGTGGCTGTCAATCTCGTGATGTCGCTGCTGGTGTTGCCGCGGCTCGATGTCTCGTATCTGAGCGAGCAGCGCTTCGGCGGTACATCGTTGGCGGCGGTCGCTGGTGTGTGGTCGGTCAGCACCGCGCTGGGTGCCGCCATCGTCACGACCATCTTCCTCAATTGGGCCCGGCTTCCCTCTTTGCGGCAGACCATGGACGCCGGTGCCAATGCATCGGTTCTGCCGGCGCTCAGCGTCGCCAGCCTCGTCGGATTCGGCGCGGTCATCGCGGCGCTACCGGCTTTCGAAACGGTGCGCGACTGGGTGCTTGCGATCGAAGGTGGCCCGTTGGTCTCGCTCGCGGTTGCGACCAATATTCTGGCCGCGCTGACCGGCTCGGCATCCGGCGGCTTGACGATCGCGCTCGACGCGCTCGGCCAGACCTATGTCGAGATCGCCGCGCGCAACGCCATCGACCTTGCGCTGATGCATCGCGTCGCGGTGATCGGTTCGGGGACGCTGGACATCCTGCCGCACAACGGTGCGGTGGTCAGCCTGCTCGCGATCTGCGGCCTGACCCATCGCGACAGCTATCTCGACATTGTGATGGTGGGCATCGTGACGTCGCTATTGGCGCTGGTGGCCGTGATCGCCTTGGGGAGCGCGCTCGGATCATTCTGATGGGCGGCTCGGCGTGAGCGATTGACGGGAGGACGAAGGTTGCATTCAATGCGGCCAGCCGTCGACGCAACAAATCGAGAAAGCCGGGTGGAAACGATGACGCGAAAGAGAGCGAAGCTGTGTGCGTTGCTTGTAGGCTCGATGGCGACACTGGGAACGGGCACGGCGTCGGCGGCAACGCTGGCGGAAGACGCCGATGTGGTCTGCAAGGGTCTCGTCGGCGGGGCCGATGCCGTGAAGATCGACTCCGCAACCTTGCAGGCGCCCTCGCCGATCGCCGTTGCCGAACGCGGACCGACGCCGTCAGGGCGCGTCACGCCGGCCAATCCGGCCTTCTGCAAGGTGCTCGGTCATATCGACCCTGTCGATCCCAAGGCGCCGCCGATCAGATTCCAGGTCAACCTTCCCGTCGAATGGAACGGCCGCTCGCTGCAATATGGCGGCGGCGGTTTCAACGGTGTGCTGATCACCGGCCTTGCGCTGCCGCCGGCCTATCCCTTCGACAAGCCGTCGCCGCTCGCGCGCGGCTTCGTCACCTATGGCACCGACTCGGGTCACGAGACCAAGCAAGGCGAGCCGCCACAGGTCTTCGCGCTCAACGACGAAGCCTTCGAGAATTTTGCTCACCGCGCCTACAAGAAGGTGCGCGATGTGGCCGTTGGGTTGATGGAGCGCGCCTACGGCAAGAAGCCGGACAAGATGTATTTCATGGGTTCGTCCGAGGGCGGCCGTGAAGGCCTGACCATGGCGCAGCGTTACCCTGACGATTTCGACGGCATCTTCGCCCGCGTGCCCGTGATCAACTGGGTCGGCCTGCAGCACGCCGGCACGCGTTCGGGTCTCGTCACCATGGGCGCGGGCTGGATCAATCCGGCGCAGGTGAAGCTCGTCGGCGATGCCGTGCGGGCGGCTTGCGACAAGGCCGATGGCTCCGACGATGCGCTGGTGCAGGATCCCGTCGCCTGCAAGGCGGCCTTCAAGGTCGAGACGCTGCGCTGTGAGGCCGGAAAGAGCGGCGATCAGTGCCTGACCGATGCACAGATCAAGGCGATCGATACCTTGCACGGGACCTACAAATTCCCGTTCGCGCTCGCCAACGGTCTCGACGACTATCCCGGCTGGGGCGTGTCGGGTGAGGATACGCCGGCGATCGGCCCGACCGGCGGCTGGGTGGCGTGGTGGCTCGGCACCGCGCCGCCGGCGCAGCCGCCTGCGCCCAACAACGGCATCGCCTGGATCTACGGCGCCGGCGGCATCCAATATGTCTTCGCGCGCGATCCCAAGCTCGATGTCACCACCTACAAGGTTGAGGAGCACAAGGCGCGGCTGCTCGAGGTTTCGAAGCTGATGGATTCGACCGATCCCGATCTCAGCCGCTTCCGCGCCCGCGGCGGCCGTCTGATCATGCTCGAGCACATGGCCGACTACGCGCAGAGCCCCTATGCCGGCATCCGTTATTTCGAGAGCGTCGAGCGCAAGCTCGGCAAGGCCGAAACGGCAGAGTTCGCGCGGCTCTACACCGCACCCGGCGTCGATCATGTCGGCTCCGGCGCACCGGCCAACGTCGATATGCTGAGCGTGCTGGTCGACTGGATCGAGAAGGGCAAGGCGCCCGGAGACCTCGAAGTTGCCGAGCAGAAGGTCGAGGCGCCCTCGTTCGCAACGCTGCGCGCGCTGCCGCTGTGCCGCTGGCCGGCCTGGCCGCACTACAAGACCGGTGCGGTGACGGAGGCGGCAAGCTTCACCTGCGCGCCGTAAGGCGGCACAGGCCGGATGGATGACCGCGAAGTCACTCCGCTGCCATCGCCTGCGCCCCGCCGAGCAGACGCGCATTGAGCCGGCCGCCAGAGAACAGCATGTCGTCGAGGGCTTCGTCGATATCGGCCGAGACGATCGACTTGCCGCCGTCGCGCGCCAAGCTGGCTTGCGCCAGCCGCCGCATCAGTTCCTTGATGAAGGCGCAACTCGTCCCCTCGCTGCGGCGGGCAGCCTCGATGACGATCGCGTCGTCGAGCGGCAATCCCTTGCCATAGAGGCGCACCAGCTTGCTGCGGCCATTTTCATCCGGGAGCGGCACTTCGATGGCCTGGTCGACGCGACCGGGGCGACCGGCCAGGGCAGCTTCCAGGTCCTGTGGCCGATTGGTGGTGAGAACGAAAAGGATGTCGGCATCCGGCTTCAATCCGTCCATCTCGTTGAGCAGCCTGTTGAGCATGGTTTCTTCGCATGGCCCCATGTTGCGGCGGTCGCGCGCGATCAGGTCGACGTCCTCGATCACCACCATCGCGGGCTGCAGCAGCCGTGCCAGGCCCATATAGGCGCTGAGAAGGCCGATCTGCCCGGCCGTGATGATCAGGGTCGTATGTCCAGGCAGATGCGTTGCGAGATAGCGGATCGTATGGGTCTTGCCTGTGCCGGGCGGTCCGTAAAGCAGGATGCCTTTGCGCGTCGATTGTCCGAGCCGCCGCAGTTGCTCGCGCGTCCCAACGAAATTGAGCACGTTGCGTTCGAGCAGCCGCAGAGTCCGCTCCGGCAGGATCACCTCGTCGCGTCGGACGGTCGGTAGCCGGTGCACATTGATGCCGCGGGATTGGCCGCGGTAGTCGGAAGATTCCTCGAGCGACAGGATCTTGCCGCGATAGGTGCGCGCGGCCTGCACGGCGTCTTCGAGCGCGCCGAAGCAATGCTGCACCACGGCCGCCCCCGTGCTTCCCGCGGACACCATGATTTCGATCCGGATGCCGGGCTCGCGACGGGGGTCGCGGTCGGCGCAGAGCAGGACGGCATGGCGCAAGCCGTCGTGCTCGCAGAGCCACAAGCCGTTGTCGAGGCACCGCGACGGACTGCTCTCGCCGACATCGACGTCGGAATATTGCAGCGGGGCGATCGCCACGGCGCTCCGATCGTCGCGGAGCAGGCGCGCAAACGACAGCGTTTCGTAGTGTTCCTCGGCAAGTCCGAACAAGTCGACGTGCGCTGCCAGCAGCTTGTCGAGGGCGGCTTGGACGTCCACTCGCATGTGGCCGGGAAACTGCCGGGTGGTCGTGACGAGCTTGCTGAGCGGAACGCCATGGAAGTACGCGTCCAGAACCCCGAACGCATAGGCGAGTTCGCCTTCCGTTTCGTGTTCTTGGTCTTGCTCTTCCGCTTGCTCCAGCTTCTACGCCACGGCTCACCTTTCTGTTGCAACTAGAACGAGTTTGGAACAAATAAGGAACATGAACGCGCGAGAACGTCAAGCGCTTTGACAAAGAGACCGACAGGCGCTATTTGCTTCGCATGCGAAATAAACCGGCCGACGCGCGGCATCATCGGCTGATCTACCTGCTGAGCGTTGCGCAGCGCCGGCTGCAGCGCTGGATGGCGGCGCGGCCGGAGAACGCGGTGACGCCGGCGCAGGCAGGGCTGCTGTTCATCCTCGGCAAGCAGGATGGCGTCCTGATGGGCGAGGCGGGCGCGGCGCTCGACATGGGGCCGGCCGGCATTTCCGGCCTCGTCGACCGCACGGAGGCGGCGAAATTGATCGAGCGGCGGGCCGATCGCGAGGACGGACGCGCCTGGCGCATCTGGCTGACGCCGAAGGGGCGGACCGCGCTGGCGCAAGCAAAGGCAGGCGCGGCAGAGGTCAACGCGGCGCTGACGGACGGATTCACGGCTGCGGAGATCGACATCGTCGCGCGCTGGCTGACGAGCATTCAGGACAAGTTTCCAAGGCCTTCAGATACAAGATCTTCAGAAACAAGACATTCAGACGAATAAAAGGAGAGAGCGATGACCGAGCACGTCCGGATCGAGAACAATAGCGGAATTCTCACCCTCACGCTGGCGCGTCCCGACAAGAAGAACGCGCTGACCGATGCGATGTACGGCAAGCTTGCTGACAGCATCGAATCCGCCGAGTTCGATCCGTCGGCCCGCGTAATCCTGATCCGTGGCGAGGGCGACATGTTCACGGCCGGCAACGACGTCGGCGAATTCGCCGCGGTCGCGGCCGGCAAGTCCGAAGGCAGCCGCAACGTCGTGCGCTTCATCCAGTCTCTGGCGCGCTGCACCCGGCCGCTGGTCGCCGCCGTGCAGGGCCGCGCCGTCGGCGTCGGCACCACGATGCTGCTGCATTGCGATCTCGTCGTGCTCGCCGACAACGCGCAATTGTCGACGCCTTTCGTCAGCCTCGCATTGGTGCCGGAGGCCGCATCGAGCCTGCTGATGCCGGCGCGTATCGGCCATGCCCGCGCCTACGAGATGTTCGCGCTGGGCGAGACCCTACCGGCGAAGGCCGCGCTGGAATGGGGCCTCGCCAACCGCGTGGTGCCGCTCGACAAGCTCGATGCCGAGGCGCTCGCGCTGGCGCAGCGTCTTGCCCGCCAGCCGGCCGGCGCGCTCACGGCGACCAAGAAGCTGATGCGCAACGGCGAAGCACTGGTCGCGCAGATGCAGGCCGAAGGCGAGCAGTTCGCGCAGCGCCTGCGCACCGCCGAGGCGCGCGAGGCGTTTACGGCTTTTGCCGAGCGCCGTCCGCCGGATTTCACCAAGGTCGCGTGAGGGACGCGGCCCGCCAGGAGGCGCGGCGGGCACAACCGCAGGTACTTGATTAAAGTCTTAACCAAACCTTGGCATGTCGCGATGCAAGGTGGCCGCTCGTGAAGAGTAGGCCCCCGACCCATGGCAATGTTTAAGAAATCGGTAAGCTCGCTTCTCCTGACGCTGATGGCCCTCCTTGCTGCCGGCGCGCTGGCCTCGACGGCGTTCCAGATGGCCGGGGCTTTTGGCCGCTACAGCGAGAGTCTCGAGACCGAGCGGCTTGCCGCGGCCGATAAGGCGATCTTCCAGGGCGTGCTGTCGCTGCGGACCAATCGCGGCGATGCCCAGAGTGCGCTGCTCGGCGAGGACGATCCGCGCGCCAAGCTCGAAGCGGCGGAGAAGGCCGAGCAGGCCGGCTATGAGGCCGTCGGCGCTGCGCTCTCGACCGTCGACTTCGCCCGCCGCGACGAGCTCGCCGGCACGCTGAAGCAGCGCTGGAGCGAGACCGCGCCGCAATTCCAGCTGTTCTACGACGAGGCCAAGCGTCCGCGCGCCGAGCGCAAGCTTGAGCGAACCAACTCCTGGTACGATTCCGTCACCAAGGTCATCGACACCGCGAACCTCGCCTCCACGGCGGTGTCGAACCGCGCCTGGATGAACGATCCCTATATCGCACGCATGATCCAGGTCCGCCGCTTCGCCTGGCAGGTGCGCGACCGCTATGGCATCCATTGTTCGTCACTGCGCTCGAACGTCAACAGCAGCAAGCCGCTCGACGACGCCCAGAAGCGGTCGGTGGCGCAATGGGACGGCACCATCACCTCCGCATGGGCCGGCATGGCCGAGCTGCTGGCTGCGCCCGGTGTGTCGGCGGAGCTGGTCACGGCAGCGACGGACGCGAAGGCCAAGACCGATGGTGTTCTCAAGCAGATCAACGAGCTCACCAAAAATTTTGACGGCAGCGGCAAGCCGGCGCTCCCTGCGGCAGAATGGAATACGCTCTGCCAGTCACCGTTCGCGCTCATTGTCGGCGTCGCGACCAAGGCGCTGGATCAGTCGATCGCGCGTGCCGAGGCCGTTCAGGCCAAGGCTCTCACCAACCTCATGGTACAGTCGCTCGCCTTCCTGCTCGCGCTTGCCGTGACCCTGACCGGTGTGTTCGTGGTGCGCAATCGTCTGATGCGCCCGGTGCGCGCCATTCTCGACGCCATCGCCCGCATCAGCGCGCGCGACTATGCGACGCCGGTGCCGCAATCCCGGCATCCCGACGAATTCGGCACCATGGCCGCGGCGCTCGAAAGCCTGCGCGAGAGCGCGGCGACCGCCGAGCGCCTGGGCCGGGAGCGTGAATCGCAGCAGGCCTTGCAGTTGGCCCGCTCCGGTACCGTCGACGAGGCCTGCCGCAGTTTTGATGACACCGTGCAGGCGGTGATCCACAGCGTTGTGGCCTCGACGCGGGAGCTCGATGCCACCGCAACCGGCGTGCGCTCGCTGGTGTCGGAATCGAGCAGCCAGACCGCGGCGGTCTCTTCCGCCGCCGAGCAGGCCACCAACAATCTGGAGACCATCGCGGCGGCGACCGAGGAACTCTCCGCATCGGTCGGCGAGATCTCCGCGCAGGTGCAGTCGAGCGCCCGCGAGGCTCGCGAAGCCGTGTCGCAGGCCGAGCAGACCAACGCGACGGTCGAGATCCTCGACCAGACCGCAAGCCGCATCGGCGAAGTCGTCAAGATGATCAACGCCATCGCCGGCCAGACCAATCTTCTGGCCTTGAACGCCACCATCGAAGCCGCGCGCGCCGGCGAAGCGGGCCGGGGCTTTGCCGTGGTCGCGGGCGAGGTCAAGAACCTCGCCGCACAGACGGCGACGGCGACGGAAGAGATCTCGCGTCAGGTCGAGGAGATCCAGGGCGCCACTGGCCAGGCCGTGACCGCGATCCGCGCCATCGGCGGCGCCATCAGCGGCATCGACGAGAAGATGACGGCGATTGCCGCCGCCGTCGAGCAGCAGCGCGCGGCCACCACCGAGATCTCGCGCAATTTCCAGCAGGCCGCGCAGGGTACGCGCGAAGTCACCGATACCATCGGCAGCGTCGCCAGGCTCAACCAGGAGACCGGCAACGCCGGCACGGTGTTGTCGGAATCCGTCAAGAAGATGTCAGCCGACGCCGACCGCCTCCGCGTCGCAGTCGAGGGCTTTTTGGGCGCGGTCAAGACCGCGTAGTTTCGCCTCATTCTTCCAACCTGACGTCGTGGGTTCGGCATTGCCGCCGGTCCGCGCGGCGGCTACATCTGTGCCGCCGCATCAACTATGCGGCGCCAGACGTAAAACAGATCAGGGATGGAGAGTTCGATGCCGGTCACCCCACACAAGGCCCAGCGCCCGTATCGCGGCGTGTTCCCGGTCGCACCCACCATCTTCGACGAGCGTGGTGAGCTCGACCTCGAGGGCCAGCGCCGCTGCATCGATTTCATGATCGATGCCGGCTCGAACGGCCTCTGCATCCTCGCCAATTTCTCCGAGCAGTTCGTGCTCACCGATGCCGAGCGCGAGACCGTGATGCATGCGGTGCTGGAGCATGTCGCGGGCCGGGTTCCCGTGATCGTCACCACCACGCATTTCAGCTCGGCGGTCTGCGCCGCGCGCAGCCAGCAAGCCGAAGCCGCCGGCGCCGCCATGGTGATGGTGATGCCGCCCTATCATGGCGCGACCTTCCGGGTCCCTGAGAAGGGCATCGTCGAATTCTTCAAGGTGCTCTCGGGCGCCATCTCCATTCCGATCATGATCCAGGATGCGCCGGTCGCGGGCACGCCGCTGTCGGTCGACCTGCTGGCGCGGCTGGCGCGCGACTTCGCCAACATCCGTTATTTCAAGATCGAGGTGCCGGGCGCGGCCTCAAAGCTCCGCAGCCTGATCGAGGCGGGCGGCAAGGACATCGAGGGACCCTGGGACGGCGAGGAGGCGATCACGCTGCTCGCCGATCTCGATGCCGGTGCCACCGGTGCGATGACCGGCGGCGGCTATCCCGACGGTATCCGCCAGATCATCGATCCCTATTTCGCCGGCAAGCGCGAGGAAGCGAAGGCCGCCTATGAGCGCTGGTTGCCGCTGATCAATTACGAGAACCGTCAATGCGGCCTGATCGCATGCAAGGCGATGATGCAGGCCGGCGGCGTGATCAAGTCGGACGCGGTGCGCCATCCGCTCCAGCCGCTGCATCCGGCCACGCGCGCGGGCCTGCTGGAACTCGCCAAGGAACGCGACGCGCTGGCGCTGCGGTGGGGGAAGTAACGGGCCAAACGCGTCGCTGTCGTAGGGTGGGCAAAGGCGCGGAGCGCCGTGCCCACCATCTTTACTGACGGCGACAGGTGGTGGGCACGCTCCGCTTTGCCCACCCTACGAAGGCTGAATATTTCAGCTGTCGTCCCGGGCTTTGCCGGAACGACCCCGAAGGGGAGTTGCGCGCTCGCCTCATCTCATCCGCCCCTTTCGCCTGACGGCGTCGAATTTGCGCGATTCGAGCCGCTTCCCGCGGCCCGGCGATGAAGTAATATACGTCGCCAACCAGGCCCCGCGGAGCATCTCGAGCCATCGTGTAACACCTCTTCATAATGCCGTTATCCCGAGCCAGGTTGGCGCGAACCGACAGATCAGGGAGGCAGTGCCATGACGATGAGGCCGGACCCCACCTTTCACGCATCGCCCAGGCTTGCGATGGAAGCACCTGCGGAGAACTTTGCCTACACGTTGCTGCTCAGTCCGGATTTCTCGAAGCCGGATGCTCTCGCGGTCATCGACGTCAAGCCGGGATCGCCGACCTACAGCCAGATCGTCCACACCGTGACGATGCCCAATAAGGGCGACGAATTTCATCACTTCGGCTGGAATGCCTGCTCCTCCGCCCTGTCGCCGCTCGCCGGACACGCCTTCATCGAGCGGCGCTATCTCATCATCCCCGGAATCCGTTCGTCGCGGATCTACATCATCGATACCAAGCCAGATCCGACCAAAGCCAAGATCCACAAGATCATCGAGCCCGAGGAAATCTTCAAGAAGACCGGCTACTCGCGGCCGCACACCATCCATTGCGGGCCGGACGGCATTTACGTGAGCACGCTGGGTGGCGGCGGTAAGGACGGCACCAACGGGCCTCCAGGCGTCTTCATCATGGATTGCGAGACGTTCGAGGTCCTCGGACGATGGGAGATCGACCGTGGCCCGCAGACGCTGCATTATGACTTCTGGTGGAATCTGCCGCGCGATTACATGGTGACGAGCGAATGGGCGCTGCCGCCGCAGTTCGAGAACGGGATCGTCCCGGAGGATCTGCTGTCGAATAAATACGGCCATCGTCTCCACTTCTGGGATCTCCGCGCCCGGCGCAATGTGCAGACCATCGACCTTGGCGCCAATCATCAGATGGCGCTGGAGGTGCGGCCTGCGCACGATCCGGTTCGCGAATACGGTTTCGTGGGCGTCGTGGTCGACACCACCAATCTCGAAGCATCGATCTGGACCTGGTGGCGCGAAGGCGGGAAATTCCATGCCGAGAAGACGGCAACGATCCCGCCCGAACCCGCACCAAAGGAGAAGCTCCCGCCGCTGCTGCAGGGATTTGGCGCCGTGCCACCGCTGGTCACCGACATCGACCTGTCGATGGATGACCGGTTTCTCTACGTCTCGTGCTGGGGCACCGGTGAAATGCGCCAGTACGACGTCAGCGATCCCAGAAAGCCGAAGCTTGCGGGCTCCGTCCACATCGGCGGCATCGCACGCCGTACAGCGCATCCGAATGGCAAGGCCTTTGCGGCCGGCCCGCAAATGGTCGAGATCAGCCGCGACGGCAGGCGCGTGTACTGGACCAATTCGCTCTATTCCACCTGGGACGACCAGTTCTATCCCGATGGGGTTCCGGGTGTGGAAGTCATGGCCAATGTCGGTCGCAACGGCGGCCTCGAGCTCGACAAGGACTATTTCGTGAGCTTCCCGGACGGCTATCGTGCGCACCAGATCAGGCTGGAGGGCGGCGATTGTTCGACGGACTCCTTTTGCTACCCGTCGGTCTAGATTGGGGGCACGCGAGCCCGGCGCTTGGCTGGCTGTGGCTCGCGCTTGTTGCGAGCGGCCTCTATCACGGAGTCAATCCGGGAATGGGATGGCCGCTCGCCGTTTCGGCCGGGCTCATGGACAAGAGCCCATCCGCACTCTTCCGGGCGTTGTGGGCTCTGTCGGCCGGGCATCTCCTGGCAACATTTCTCGTGCTGCTGCCATTCGCGTTCCTGCTCGTGCTGGTCGAGTGGCAGCGTTCGATCCAGATTGGCGCGAGCCTTCTCGTCGTCGGCTTCGGCGTCTATCGGCTGATCGCGCGCCGTCATCCGCGCGCGCTGGCACGAATTCCGCCGACGCAATTGGCGCTCTGGTCATTTGCCGTCGCCATTGCTCACGGCGCCGCCTTGATGCTCGTGCCGATCTATCTCGGACTCTGCCAGGCCTTCGAATTCGATGCCGGCCATGAGGCGGCCGGCGCGTTGATGAAGACAAGTCTTTTCAAGACAAGTCTCGGGATGGCGCTGCTGGTGTCCCTGGTGCACGTTGCCGCCATGGTCGGCGCCGGCGGATGTCTGGCGTGGCTGGTCTACCGCCATCTTGGATTGAAGTTCGTCTCGCGAAGCTGGTTCAATCTGGATGCGGTCTGGGCGGCCAGCCTCGTTCTGGTTGGCGCGGTGGCGCTCGGCTTGAATCTTGCGAGCTGGCGCTGAGGTCTATTGTGCCAGCGGCCACTCGTCGATGATGTGGAATCTTGCCGACGCATCATCCTGCCGAAACAGCGCGATGCGGTCGATCGCCAGCTTCTCGATCCCCAGCGCCGCAAACCGCGTCCGCAGCATCTCCAGGATCGGCCCGCGGCGCTCGGCATCCAGCCGCCCGGTCAGCGTCATGTGGAAGCGGAATTCTTCCATCACGTAAGGGTAGCCCCAGCGGTCGAGATAGTCGCGCTGCCGTTCGCTCAGCTTCTCGGGTTTGCGTCGCGCGCGGTCGTCCGCCGACAGCGTGGCGCGGAAGGAATCGAAATCGCGGGCGCAATCGGCGGCGAGTTGCTGGAGCGCCTCGACCGGCTCGGCCGGAATGACGGCGATGAAGCCGCTGATGGAATCGACCACCGGCCGGATCACGGGAAGCGGCCGCGGCCTGCCGGCGAATGCGGCGCAGGCGGCCATCAGCTCCGCTTCGGTCCTGCCTGATACGAGCGCCATCGGCGCCTTCAGCGTGGCGTGAAAGCCGTATTTGCGGGGATCGGCGCTGACGTCACGCCAGTCCGGCGCGACGCGCAATGCGTCGGCGGGAAAGGCCAGTTCGTTGCCAGTGTAGGCATCGTAGCCGAGCAGTTCGGCGCCGAAGCGGGAGAGGGCGCTATCACTGCCGGCGGCAAAATAGATCGCGTAGCGGGGGAAACCTGTCATCGCCTCAGCATAACCAATTTACGCCGCGACGACAGTCTCGCGCTGCGTCGCCATAGCAGTTAGCACCCGCGTCGCATCGGTGAGATGGACGAGCTTTCCGCCCGCGATCACCGCAATCAGCCGTGGCCGCAGCGGCACGGTGTCGTCGACCAGCAGAATATCGGCGCGGCGTCCTTCCGCGAGCACGCCGCGATCGGCAAGGCCAGTGGCACGCGCAGGCCCGGCGGACACCAGATTCCAGGCGTCGGTCAGCGGCAGCACGCCGTCGGCGGCGAGGCGGAACGCGGCGAGCAGCTGCGCGGGATAATAATAGTCAGACGCCAGCACCGAGCAGAGCCCCTTGGCGATCATGTCGGAGGCCTTCGTCCAGCCGGTGTGGCTGCCGCCGCGCACGACGTTGGGCGCGCCGTAGACGATGGCGTCGGCGTGGCTTGCCGCCGCCCGCGCCGTCTCCTCGTTGATCGGAAACTCCGCGATGTCAGCGCCGAGATCGCGAAACTCCTGGCGCATCGCCGGCGTCGCATCATCGTGCGAGAGCATCCGCACCTCGGCCGCGCGCGCCGCGGCGGCCAGACGCGCAACCGAAGCCGGCACCTCGTCGGCGCGCGAGACCACGCGTTCGACCAGCCGGTCGAATTCCTCAGCTGACAGCCCGGTGCGCTCCACCATGCGGTTGCGCTTGCGCGGCTTGGCCATGTCGGCGACGGTGCCGTCCATGTGGTCGTTGAAAGCGAACAGGTCGACCCGGCCTTCGTTGAGCCACTCGCTGATCTCGGCCTCGGCATCGAGATTGTAGGTCTCGTGCCGCAGATGGAAGCGTGTGTCGGCGGCGAATTGCGGACGCTGCCGCTCGATGGCCTCCATCAGACCGCGCGCGTTGTCGGCGCTGCGCAGGCCCGGCTCCCACGAACAGGTCGTGGCGTGAAAGACGGTGGTGATGCCGTTGCTGATCGCCTGACGGTCGCTATCGGCGAGCGCGACATCGATCGGGAAGTCGACCCCGGCGCGCGGCATCATCTGCCGCTCGAAGGCATCGCCGTGCAGGTCGACGATGCCGGGTAGCACCAGCAGGTTGCGCGCATCGATGATCAGCCGCGACCGGCCCCGTGAGGCATCGACCTGCGCGATGTCCTGTCCCGACACCGCCAATGACGTTTCGACAAGCTCGGCGCCGATCAGGGCCCGGCCGCCTTCAAGGAAAATGTCTGTCACGCGACCGCGTTTCGTTTGCTGGTAAGGGATCTGGTCTGGGGAGTCGCTCGTGCTTCGTATGTCGCGAGAAAATCTTCAATCCCGAGCTTGCGGAAATCGGGCAGCGCTTCGCGCAATTTGTCGTGATCCCAGTCCCACCAGGCGAGCTTCGCGAGCCGTCCGGCGATCTCCTCGGAGAATCGCCGCCGCACGATGCGGGCGGGATTGCCGGCGACGATGGTGTAGGCCGGCACGTCCTTGGTGACGATGGCGCCGGCCGCGATCACCGCGCCGGTGCCGATGTTGCGGCCCGGCAGCACGATCGCGCCGTGGCCGATCCAGACGTCGTGGCCGATATGGACGTGGTGCTGCCGCCGCCAGTCGAAGAACTCGGCATCGTCGCTCTCGCCTTCGAAGTAGGCGCTGGAGCGATAGGTGAAATGCGCCTGGGTCGCGCGGTGCATCGGGTGATTGCCGGGATTGACGCGCGTCATCGCCGCGATCGAGCAGAATTTTCCGATGGTGGTGTAGGTGATCTGGGAATCGTTCACGACATAAGAGTAATCGCCCATCGCGACGTCGTGCAGGATGGTGCGCGCGCCGACCTCGGTATAGGCGCCGAGCCTGGTCTCGTGCAGCTTGGCCGAGGGGTCGACGGTCGGCTGGACCGAGAGAATCTTGGCGGCCATGTTGCATCCGATGCGCGAGGGCGGGCGTTCCTCTTCGAGCGGCTTGATGACGATGTCATGACATGGCGATGACAGGGGATGAGCTGTGTAGGATCGCCGCACCGCAACGCCCGTGTCACACAAGTGTCAAGCGCGGGCGTTAGCGGTTGGCTCCAGCTAATCTGGAGTCCCGCATGCTGGTGGTGGAAGGTCTGACGTGTCGCTTCGGCGCGAAAGCCGCGGTGGACGACGCTTCGTTTCAAATCTCCCCCGGCGGCTTCGTCGGTGTGATCGGACGGTCCGGCGCCGGCAAGTCGACGCTGCTGCGAACCATCAATCGTCTCGCGACGCCGACGCAGGGCCGCATCCTCTTTGACGGCATCGACGTCACCGCGCTGCGCGGCAAGGAGCTACGGCAGTGGCGGGCGCGGTCGGCCATGATCTTCCAGCAGTTCAACCTAGTTGGCCGGCTCGATGTCCTCACCAACGTCCTGATGGGACGCCTTGCGACGATGCCGGCCTGGCGCTCACTGTCGCAAGTGTGGCCCGAGCAGGACAAGGCGCTGGCGATGTCGGCGCTCGAGCAGTTCGACATCGCATCGCTCGCCGCCCAGCGTGCCGACCAGCTCTCCGGCGGCCAGCAGCAGCGCGTCGCGATCGCGCGTGCGCTGGTGCAGCAGCCCGACATCATCCTCGCCGACGAGCCGATCGCATCGCTCGATCCGCGCAACACCAAGATCGTGATGGATGCGCTGCTGCGCATCAACAAGCATTTCGGCATCACCGTGCTCTGCAATCTGCATTCGCTGGATCTCGCCCGCAGCTATTGCGACCGCCTGATCGGCATGGCGGCGGGCCGTGTGGTGTTCGACGGCGCGCCGTCCGCGCTGACCGAGCACGTTGCGCGTGAGCTCTATGATCTCGAAGCCGCCGACGTCATGGGCACCGTGCCCGTCCCGGCGCCCGAGGGCGTTCCGGCGCTCGGAACCGCCGCGGCCGCCTGAGCCGCGCCACATCTTTTGTTGCCAGTTTTGCGTCCACCGACCCCAACGGATGAAGAGGGTATCATGATCACTCGCAGATTAATTCTTGCCGGCGCCGCCGCGCTCGCGTTCACCGCCTCCGCCTCCGCCGACGATTGGAAGGCGAAATATCCCGAATTGACCTTTGCGGTCGTCCCGGCCGAGAACGCCTCCGGCGTCACCGAGCGCTGGGCGCCGTTCGTGAACTATCTCTCCAAGGAACTGGGCGTGAAGGTCACGCTGCGCATCGCCAACGACTACGCCGCCGTCATCGAGGGCCAGCGCGCCGGCAACATCCACATCGCCAGCTACGGCTCGGCCTCGTTCGCCCGCGCCCGCCTGACCGGCGTCAAGTCCGACGCCTTCGCCAACGACATCAATGCCGACGGCTCGACCGGCTATTACTCGGTGTTCTTCGTCAAGGCGAGCAGCGCCTACAAGAAGGTCGACGATCTCAAGGGCAAGAATCTCGGCCTCGTCGATCCGAACTCGACCTCCGGCAACAACGTGCCGCGCTTCGAGCTGGACAAGATGGGCATCCCCGATGCCGACGGCTATTTCGGCAAGGTCGTCTTCACCGGCAGCCACGAGAACGCAATGCTGGCGCTGTCGCAGGGCACGGTCGACGTCGCCGCCAACCAGTGGACCAGCGACGACGATTCCACGCTGGCGCAGATGCTGACCAAGGGCATGCTGAAGAATGCCGACGGTTCGGCGATGAAGAAGGACGACTTCCGCATCATCCACAAGTCGGCGCCGATCATCAACGGCCCCTATGCCTACAATTCCGACCTGCCGGAAGACGCCAAGGCCGCCATCGCGAAGGCGTTCTTCGACGCACCGGCCAAGGACAAGGCCGCGTTCGACCGCCTCTCCGACGGTCAGAAGAAGGGCTTTCATCCCGCCACCACCAAGGACTGGGATGGCACGATCGAGCTGATCAAGTTCGTCGATGCGCTGCGTAAGAAGAAGGCGTCCTGATCTCAGGGCGATGCAACTGGAGCCGGGTCCCTGGACCCGGCTCTTTCTTTGACGGAACTCATCTCAGGCCGATGACAACAGCGGTTTCGATCCTCCCCGAGCAGCAGCTTGCCGTGCTCAACGCCGCTTATCGCCAGGCGGTCGGGCGCAGGCGGCTCCGCCTGCTGTTGGGGATCGCGGTCTTCGGCGCCGCGCTGGCTCTCGCGGGAATCGGCGCGGAGGTGAATCTGCGCACGCTCTTCACCTATTTCGGCAATTTCATCAGCTATTTCGATCGCATCCTCACGCTCGACAACGGCCAGCGCGTCTGGACCGATGTCGGCGAGTGGCTCTGGGGCTGGCGCAAATGGCTGAAGATGCTCGGCGAGACGCTGCTGATCTCCTATGTCGGCACGCTGATCGGCGCGACCTTGGCATTTTGCCTGAACTTCTTCGCGGCTGAAAACACCTCGCCCGCACCCTGGCTGCGCTTCGTCGTCCGGCGCCTGCTCGAGTTCGCCCGCACCGTTCCGGGCATCGTCTTCGCGCTGATCTTCGTGATCGCCTTCGGGCTCGGACCGATGGCGGGCGTGCTTGCGATCGCGATCCACTCCACCGGCGCGCTCGGAAAGCTGTTCTCGGAAATCGTCGAGAACGCCGACATGAAGCCGGTCGAAGGCATCCGCTCGACCGGCGCGAGCTGGCTGTCCTGCATGCGGTTCGCCGTCGTGCCGCAGGTGACCGCGGGTTATGCGAGCTACGCGCTGCTGCGCTTCGAGATCAACGTCCGTGAAGCCTCCGTGATGGGCTTCGTCGGTGCCGGCGGCATCGGCCAGGAACTCGTCGTCGCGATCCGCAAATTCTACTATTCGGACGTCAGCGCGATCCTGCTCACCATCATCGTCACCGTCTTCATCATCGACATCAGCACCGGTTGGCTGCGCGGCCGCCTGTTCGGCAAGGAGGCGCGGACGTGACGAGGCGGCAAGCGATCGACACGCGAGAGCTTCGCGCGCGCTATCCGGATGTGTTCGACCGGCCGGCCTCGGCGCGGCTTGCCACACCCGCGATGATCGTCGCGGCGTTCGCGGTCCTCGTTTATGGCCTCGTCGATCTCGACTTCTCGCCGTCGCGCTTCTTCGCAGGTCTCAGCCAGCTCGGCTGGATCACCTTGATGATGATCCCGCCCGATCCCGGCTCCTCACTGCCGATCTATCTGAAGGCGCTCGGCGAGACGCTGTCGATCGCGCTGCTCGGCACGACGCTCGCCGCAATCTTCGCGCTTCCGGTCAGCCTGCTCGCCGCGCGCAACGTGGTGCCGTCGAGCATCCTGCGCTTCCCGGTTCGCCGCGTGCTGGATTCGATCCGCGGCGTCGACACGCTGATCTGGGCGCTGGTGTGGATCAACGTCGTCGGGCTCGGCCCGTTCGCCGGCGTGCTCGCCATTGCGGTGTCGGATTTCGGCGCCTTCGGCAAGCTGTTCTCGGAGGCGATCGAGGGCGCCGACCAGAAGCAGGTCGAGGGCATCCGCGCCTCCGGCGGCAGCCCGCTGCACGAGATCCGCTTCGGGCTGTTGCCGCAGGTGCTGCCCGTGATCGCCGGCCAGGTGCTCTATTTCATCGAATCCAACACCCGCTCGGCCACCATCATCGGCATCGTCGGTGCCGGCGGCATCGGCCTGCAGCTCGCCGAGCAGATCCGCGTGCTGGAATGGCAGAAGGTGTCGTTCCTGATCCTGATGATCCTGGTCGCGGTCGCCGCGATCGATTTCATCTCGGGCAAGCTGCGCTTTGCGATCATTGGGCGCAGGGCCGTGGCCTGATCAAAAGTGCCGTAGGGTGGGCAAAGCGCAGCGTGCCCACGATTTTTAACGATCGAGAAAGATCGTGGGCACGGCGCGAAGTGCGCCTTTGCCCACCCTACGGCTCCGGTTTCTTGGAGAGAGCCCTACGACTCCACCAGAAACTCCACCCGTTCCGCGGCGAAGCGCGAATGCTTGGTCATCAGCGGCTTGCCGTCGAGATCGTGGTCGGTGGCATCGACCACTAGGATCGGCCGTCCGAGCGCGAGATCGAGCCGGGCCGCGTCGGTTGCGTCGACGATGCCGGCGGTGATCCGGGTCGCGCCGCGGCGATAGTCGCGCACCCCATAATGCTCCAGCAGCTTCGTCATCGAGCGCGTCGCCGCGAACACGGCACCGGCGCCGGGAAACAATTCCGCGGACAGCCAGGTGGTGGAGACGCAAATCGGCGTGCGGTCGGCAAGGCGAATCGCCTCGATCCGCACCAAGGGCGCGCCGGCCTTCAGGCCGAGCTCGCGCGCCAGCTCGCGGGTCGCGACATCGTCGGTCGCCTCGATCAACTGACCGCGCGGCTCGCGGCCACCGGCGCCGACGATCTCGGAGAAGCGCGTGCGCGAGCGCAGGGGATAGGCGAGCTTCTGCGCTTCGACATAAGTTCCGCTGCCGCGCTCGGCGCGCACCAGGCCGCGCTCGGCAAGCGCTGCCAGCGCGCGCCGCACGGTGTGGCGATTCACCCGATAGGTTTCGGCGATCTCCATCTCGCCCGGCAATTTGTCGCCGGCCGCAAAGCGGCCGTCGGCGATGCCGCGCTCGATGCCGTCGGCAACGAGGCGCCATAGCGCGACGCCGGACGACGCAGTGTCTTGCATGCTCATATCGCCGGCCAGCCTAGCCCAGAAATCACGCACTTGTCACGAAACAGTCATGGCGCTCCCGTATTAAGTTGTCTATTATCATAGACAACTTCAGCGCGGCAAGTTCTGTCAAAGGTTCGGTGAATCAGGTGACCCTGCACAACAACCAGCAAGCCCAGCGCCAAGCCGCCATGGCCGTGCTGGCGCACGCGGAGGCGGGCGAGATCGCCGCCCGCCTCCGCAACTTGGCGCTCCCGGCCCATCAGGACCTGCGCGCGCCCGAAAACGGTCTCGTCATGCTGCGCGGCCGGGTCGGCGGCGACGGCGCGCCGTTCAATCTCGGTGAGGCCACGGTGTCGCGCGCCGCGGTGCGGCTTGCGAGCGGCGAGGTCGGATTCGGCTACACGCTCGGGCGCGACGGCGAGAAAGCGCGGCTGATCGCTTTGTGCGACGCCCTGGTGCAGTCGAGGGATTTTGGCGGAGTGGTGGAGCGGGACGTTATCGCCCCGTTGCGTGAGCAGCTTATGGCTGGCCGCGCGCAGGCGGCGGCCGAGACCGCTGCGACGAAGGTTGATTTCTACACCATGGTGCGCGGTGAGGGGTGAGATCATGACCACGATTGCGGAATTGCCGCCGGGCTTCGCCGACAAGGTGCTGTCGGCGCAATCGACCTTTCGCTCGGTCATGGACGCGATGGCGCGGCCGGGCTCGGTCCAGCGCATCGTACCGGGGGCGGGGGCGCCCGACAGGATGATGCGCGGCACGGCCGCGATCGCGCTGACGCTGTTCGATCACGACACGCCGCTCTGGCTCGACGCGCGGCTGGCGGAGAGCCCGAACGTGGTGAAATGGTTGAAGTTTCACACCGGCGCGCCCGTGGTGCAGGATTCCTCGATCGCGAGTTTTGCGCTGATCAGCGACGGCGGTGCGCTGCCGCCGCTCGAACGCTTCGCGCTCGGAACCAGCGAATATCCGGATCGGTCCACCACGGTGATCCTGCAGGTCGATAGCCTCGACTCCGGACGGAGCTTCGAGCTGCGCGGTCCCGGCATCGACGGCGCCGCCATGCTCAATGCGTCGATCAAGCCGTTCGATCTGTTCGAGCGTATGCACATCAACGAGGCGCTGTTTCCGCGCGGCATCGATGTGGTGCTGGTGGCCGATGACGCCGTGGTCGCGATCCCCCGCACCACGCGAATCGTGAGCAAGGGAAGCTAGAAGCATGTATGTCGCAGTCAAAGGCGGCGAACGCGCCATCGAGAACGCCCATCGCCTGCTCGCAGACAAGCGGCGCGGCGACCAAGGCGTTCCGGAGGTCACGCTCGACCAGATCTCGGAGCAGCTTGGCCTCGCCGTGGACCGCGTCATGAGCGAAGGCTCGCTCTATGACCGCGAGCTCGCGGCCCTCGCGATCAAGCAGGCGCGCGGCGATCTGATCGAGGCGATCTTCCTGGTTCGCGCCTTCCGCGCCACGATGCCGCGTTTCGGCGCGAGCGAGCCGGTCGACACCGGCGCGATGCGCGTGCAGCGGCGGGTGTCCTCGACCTTCAAGGACATTCCCGGCGGGCAGATCCTCGGGCCGACCTTCGACTACACCCATCGCCTGCTCGATCCCGCGCTCGCGCAAGGCTTTGTGCCGGAGGTTCCGGCAACGGCGGAAGCCTCGACGGCGCCGACGCCGCGCGTGACCGACATCCTCGGCCGCGACGGACTGATCGAATCCTCTCCGCAGGCCGAGGACGGCGCCAGCGTCGGCGATCTCACCCGCGAGCCGCTGAACTTTCCTGCGGACCGTGATTTGCGCCTGCAGAATCTCGCACGTGGTGACGAAGGATTTTTGCTGGCGATGGGCTATTCCACCCAGCGCGGCTATGGCCGCAACCATCCCTTCGCCGGCGAGATCCGCTTCGGCGAGGTCGAGGTGGAATTTTCGGCGGAAGATGTCGGCTTCGCCGTGCCGCTCGGCTCGATCGAGCTCACCGAGTGCCAGATGGTCAACCAGTTCAAGGGCTCCGCGACCGAAGCGCCGTGCTTCACCCGCGGCTATGGCCTCGCCTTCGGCCAGAGCGAGCGCAAGACCATGTCGATGGCCCTGGTCGACCGCGCGCTGCGTGCCCGCGAGCTCGGTGAGGAGGCACTCGCCCCCGCGCAAGATGAAGAATTCGTGATGTCGCATTCGGACAATGTCCAGGCCACCGGCTTCGTGGAGCATCTGAAGCTGCCGCATTATGTCGACTTCCAGTCCGAGCTCGGCCTGCTCCGCAAGCTGCGCAAGGAATTCACTGACGCCCAGGCGCCTGATGCCATGAAGGAGGCCGCGGAATGAACGCGCCCGCCTACAATTTCGCCTATCTCGACGAGCAGACCAAGCGGATGATCCGCCGCGCTATCCTGAAGGCGATCGCCATTCCCGGCTATCAGGTGCCGTTCGCCAGCCGCGAGATGCCGATGCCCTATGGCTGGGGCACCGGCGGCGTGCAGGTGACCGCTGCGATCCTCGGTCCCGCCGACGTGCTGAAGGTGATCGACCAGGGCTCCGACGACACCACCAACGCGATCTCGATCCGGAAATTCTTCGCCAAGACCGCGGGCGTTGCCACGACGACCGCAACTGACGAAGCGACGGTGATCCAGACCCGCCACCGCATCCCCGAGGCGACGCTGCACGCAAACCAGGTGCTGGTCTATCAGGTGCCGATCCCGGAGCCGCTGCGTTTCCTCGAGCCGCGCGAGACCGAGACGCGGCGCATGCACGCGCTGGCCGAATACGGCCTGATGCATGTGAAGCTCTATGAGGACATCGCCCGCTTCGGCCACATCGCCACCGCCTACGCCTATCCGGTCAAGGTCAATGCGCGCTACGTGATGGATCCGTCGCCGACGCCGAAATTCGACAATCCCAAGATGGACAATTGCCCGGCGTTGCAATTGTTCGGCGCCGGCCGCGAGAAGCGCATCTATGCGATCCCGCCTTACACGAAGGTGGTGTCGCTCGATTTCGAGGATCATCCGTTCGAGCCCTATCGCTTCAACGCGCCCTGCGCGCTGTGCGGCGCGGAGAATTCCTATCTCGACGAGATCGTCACCGACGACAAGGGCGGACGGATGTTCGTGTGCTCGGACACCGACTATTGCGAGAGCCGCCAGGCCGCCGGCCATCACGGCAGCCTCAGCGCCGCGCCGTACAAGGAGAAGGCGCAAGGAGGCACCAATGGTTGATCACGCGGCGCTCGAAAACGATCAGCCGCTGCTGGTCGCGACCTCCCTCAGCAAATCCTTCGGCCGTATCGCCGCGTGCCGTGACGTCTCCTTCGCGCTGTATCCCGGCGAAGTGCTGGCGATCGTCGGCGAATCTGGTTCGGGCAAGTCGACGCTGCTGCAACTCCTGTCGGGCCAGCTCGCGGCCAGCGGCGGCCATGTGTCCTATCGGATGCGCGACGGTGTCGCCCGCGATCTCGCCTCGCTCGGCGAAGCCGAGCGGCGTTTCCTGTATCGTACCGATTGGGGTTTTGTGCATCAGGATCCTGCGCAGGGCTTGCGCATGGCGGTCTCGGCCGGCGCCAATGTCGGCGAGCGGCTGATGGCGGTGGGTTGGAATCACTATGGCCGCATCCGCGAGACCGCGTCCGACTGGCTCACCCGCGTCGAGATCGACACCGCCCGCATCGACGATGCACCGCGGACCTATTCCGGCGGCATGCGCCAGCGTCTCCAGATCGCGCGCAACCTCGTCACCGAACCGCGGTTGGTGTTCATGGACGAGCCGACCGGCGGACTCGACGTGTCCGTGCAGGCGCGCCTGCTCGACCTCGTGCGCAGCCTCGTCGCCGAGCTGCACCTCGCGGTCATCATCGTCACCCACGACCTCGCGGTGGCGCGGCTGCTCTCGCACCGCGTGATGGTGATGAAGGGCGGCCGCGTCATCGAGACCGGTCTCACCGACCAGGTTCTCGACGATCCCCGCGAGCCCTATACGCAACTTCTCGTCTCCTCGATCCTGCCGCCATGAACCTTTCAATATGAGCTTTCCAATGACCGCCATGATCGACGTCACCGATGCCAACAAGACTTTCACCATGCACCTGCAGGGCGGCATCGAGTTGCCTGTCGTCAGCGGCGTGACCTTCCAGGTCAACGCGAGCGAATGCGTCGTGCTGTCGGGGCCGTCAGGCGCCGGCAAGTCCTCGATCCTGAAGATGATCTTCGGCAATTACCGCTGCGATAGCGGCCGCATCGGCATCCGCCACCGCGGCGCGCTGATCGATCTCGCCAGCGCCGAGCCGCGCCAGGTGCTCAACGTCCGTCGCGCCACCATCGGCTATGTCAGCCAGTTCCTGCGCGCCGTGCCGCGGGTGGCCACTATCGACGTCGTCGCCGAGCCGCTGATCGTGAACGGCATGCCACGCGCCGACGCGCAAGCCCGCGGCGGCGATTTGCTGCACCGCCTCAACATCCCCGAGCGTCTGTGGCAGCTTCCGCCCGCGACCTTCTCCGGCGGCGAGCAGCAGCGCGTCAACATCGCGCGCGGCTTCATCTCGGACCTGCCGATACTGCTGCTGGACGAGCCGACCGCCTCGCTGGATGCCGCCAACCGCGCGGTCGTGGTCGAGCTGGTCGCCGAGAAGAAGCGCCAGGGCGTCGCCATGGTCGCCATTGTCCATGACGACGAAATCCGTCATCTGATTGCCGACCGCATCGTCGACGTCACCAGCTTTGCCGCCGCGGCCTGAAGGAAATGGAAATGAACGCCAAGCCGAAGGACATTGTGATCGCCAACGCCAGGATCGTGCTGGCTGACCGGGTGATCGAGCAGGGCTGGCTCGCTCTTGCCGACGGGCGCATCGCCGAGATCGGCGATGGGACTGCGCCTGCGGGCGCCGAGGATGCCGGCGGCGATTTGATCATGCCGGGCCTGATCGAGCTGCACACCGACCATCTCGAAGCCCATTACGTGCCGCGGCCAAAGGTGTTCTGGAATCCGGTCGCGGCCGTGATCTCCTATGACGGCCAGCTCGCGACTTCGGGCATCACCACCGTGTTCGATTCGCTCCGGGTCTGGCGCGAGGACGGCGCCGAGGAGGTCGACGGCCGCGCCGGCGTGCTCGCCGCCGCGATCACGACCTCGCGCGACGCCAGCCTGCTGCGCGCCGACCACTTCCTGCACCTGCGCTGCGAGATCCCGATGCCGAGCGTGGTCGAGGAGGCCAGGGAGCTGATCGACCGTCCCGACGTCAAGCTGATGTCGTTGATGGACCACACGCCCGGCCAGCGTCAGTTCCGTGACGAGGTCAAGCTGCGCGACTATTATCGCGGCAAGGGCGGCGGCAAGACCGATGCCGAGCTCGACGAGCTGTTCGCCAAGCGCTTCGAATATCAGAAGCTCTATGCCGCGAGCAACATGCGCGAGATCGTGGCGCTGGCGCATCAGTACAAGATCCCGCTCGCAAGCCACGACGACACCACCGAGGAGAACGTTGCGGATGCCGTGCGCGATCGCGTGTCGGTGGCGGAATTCCCGACCACGCTCGAAGCCGCGCGCGGCTTGCACGAGGCCGGCATCGACATCCTGATGGGCGCGCCGAACGTCGTGCGCGGCGGTTCGCACTCCGGCAACATCGCCGCGGTCGATCTCGCCCGCGAAGGCCTGCTCGACATCCTGTCGTCGGACTACATCCCGTCGAGCCTCCTGATGGGGGCGCTGCAATTGCCCGAGCACGTGCCCGCCATCGGCCTTCCCGCGGCGATCCGCACCGTGACCAAGGCGCCGGCGGAGGCGGTTGGCCTCACCGACCGCGGCGAGGTCGCGATCGGCAAGCGTGCCGACCTCATTCGCGTGCATGTCGCGGGCCACGTTCCCGTCGTCCGCAGTGTCTGGCGCGAAGGACACCGTGTCGCATGAGCGAGAGCGCAACCATAGCGGGCGAGCAGACCGGCGCGATCGGACCTGGACGGCTCGTGCTGGTGGTCGGTCCCAGCGGCGCCGGCAAGGACACGCTGCTGCGGCTGGCGCAGGCGGCCTGCGCTGACGATCACGACATTGTCTTCCCGCGCCGAATCGTGACGCGTGAATCCTCCGCCGACGAAGACAATGTCGCGCTTGGCCCCGACGAGTTCCGCCGCGCGTGCGAGCATGGCGATTTCGCCGTGCATTGGGATGCGCACGGGCATTCCTATGCGCTGCCGCTCGACATCAACGACGATATCCGCGCCGGCCGCACGGTCGTCGCCAACGTCTCGCGCACCGTGATCGGCGCACTGCGCCAGGCCTATGCTGACATCGTGGTGGTTGCGATCACGGCGCCGCCGGATGTGCTGGCCGCACGGCTGGCTGCCCGCGCGCGACAAAGCGACGGCAACATCGCCGAGCGTCTCACCCGCAGCGTCGACGACAGGTCGGCGCAGGCTGATGTCACCATCCTCAATGCCGGCGGCGTGGACTATCATGCGCGCCAGCTCGTGCGCGTGATCAGGAATGAAGGCTGGCACGATTAGCCAGTACAGCAAGGAGAACGGAATGTCGGTGATTGAAACGATCGAACAGCTGGAGGCCATCTACGGCGCCACCAACGACGCCTCGACCGTGAAAGTCGCCGACCACGTCACCCCGCTCTACCGCGTCTTCATCGAGAAGGCGCCGTTCGCCGCGCTCGCCACCATCGGACCGGAAGGCATCGACTGCTCGCCGCGTGGTGACTTGCCCGGCTTCGTCCGTATCCATGATCCCAAGACGCTGATGCTGCCGGATCGTCGCGGCAACAACCGGGTCGATTCCCTTCGCAACATCGTGCGCGACCCGCGCGTGTCGTTGATGTTCCTGATCCCCGGCTCCGGCAATGCGGTTCGCGCCAACGGCCGCGCCCATCTCTCGGTCGATCCCGAGCTGCTGGCCTCGTTCAACGTCGAGGGCAAGGCGCCGCGCAGCGTCATGGTGATGAAGGTGGCCGAGATTTACTTCCAGTGCGCTCGCGCCATCGTCCGCTCCGACCTCTGGAATCCCGACAAGCGTATCGATCCCAAGACGCTGCCGACGCCCGGTCAGATCCTCGCCGAGATGAGCGACAACAAGGTCGGCGGCGCGGAGTACGATCGCATCTGGCCCGAGCGCGCCGCTGCGACGATGTGGTGAGACTTTCTTCCCCTCTCCCCTTGTGGGAGAGGGTGGCTCGCCGCATAGCGGCGAGACGGGNGAGGGGNTCTCTCCGCGCGCTAGTCTCTCTCATTTGAACCTGCGGAACGAACCCCTCATCCGGCGCTTCGCGCCACCTTCTCCCACAAGGGGAGAAGGAAAGGAGCGAGCCGCGCGAGGTAAATCCGGCTGCCACTGCTCACCGCGGGAGAAGCGCGACCACGCGCGGCCCGCAAATATGGATAGCCATTTCATTGACCAATCGCGGCAATCGCTCGATAGTCGCACATCGAAACTGCTCCTCGAGTCCAAGCCGCACCATGAGAACCGATCGCCAGCGCAATCAGAACGACATGCTCGCATGCATGACGCGGCGCTGTTTCTCGGCGGCGACGGGTGCCTGTTGTTGTTGCTGACCGCGTCCTAGCAACATCCACATCGCAATTGCCAGACAGGAGCGCCGGAATTCCGGCGAACGAGCAGTCATGTCCCACACCCAGTCCAACGCCTATATCATCGAGATCCACGATCGTGCCGCCGGCATCATCACGAGGGATGCCCGCGGCTTCCGCTTCTTCTCCTCCGAGCGCCTGTTCGACAGTCTCGAAGGCCGCCAGTTCCGCTCGGCGCGCGAGGCGGAGTGCGCGGCCCGCGCCGTGTTCTCGGAGCGTCGCAATCGCCTGAGCTGATCAGCTCCGGCGGCGTGCCCTGGTGCGGGCCGCTTTCTTCGCGGCAGCGGAGCGGGCCTTGGCGCCCTTGGTCTGGCTCGCCTTCCGTGCGGCAGCCGAACGCGACGCCGCGGTTCGTCCGCTCGCGGCGCGCTTGCCCTGCTTCGACAGCGCGCTGCGCGATGCGGTCGAGCGCGGCTCTTTCTTCAGGACGTTCTCGACCGCGCGCGACACTTTCGGCCGGCGCTTCGGCGTGCGTTTGCCTTGGCCGACCTCGTAAGCATATTTGGCGCTGCGGCGTGTCGATTTCTTGGTTCGTCCTTTGGGCGGCGGCGGCAGATCGACGCCGGCGCGGCGCGCCTCGGACAGGCCGATCGCAATGGCCTGCTTGGTCGACCGTGCGCCGTGCTTGCCTTTCCGGATCCTGTCGATCTCGTCCTTGACGAATTCGCCCGCCTGCGTGCTTGCCGATTTGCCCGCGCGCTTGTCCCGCTTCGCTTTGCGGATCACTTCTTGTCTTGGCATGGGTGAGTTCCCTCAAGATGTACAGGGATGTCTCACCGCAACGCGCAGAATGATCGATTGATCCTTCTCAGTTCCGCAAGGCCGCAAGCAATTCGTCCGGCCGCTCTGCCATGATCATATGCCCGGCGCCCGGCACCATGACGGTCTTTGCATGCGGGATGGCGGCTGCAAGAGCCTTGCCCGCCTTCGCCGGGGTCATCATGTCGCGTTCGCCGAGAATTAATGTCGTCGGCACCTTCACGCTCGCTGCGGCGGTCAGCGCATTCGCGTAGGCATTGCAGGCCGACAGATCCCGGAACAGCACGCCGGGCTCGCAAGACTTCAGCACCGCCTGCGCGCCGCCATGCATCCACAGGCCCGGCGCGAGGCTGCCGCCGAGCTCGGCGTTGAAGCCGAGGCCCCAGATCGAGACCATGTCGTTGGCATCCTGCGAGTTGGCTTCGGCGGCCTTCAGCAGATCCGGCCCGACCGTCATGGTCGCGGCGGTGCCGATCAGGCTCAGCGCGGAGACCTTGTCGGGATGCCGGGCCGCCGTCTCCAGCGAGATCAGCGACCCCATGGAATGGCCGATCAGATGCGCCTTCGCGGCGCCTGCCGCATCGAGCAGTGCCGCGGTCCAGTCGGCCATCTCGGCGATGCTGCCGAGCGAAGGTCCGCTGGAGCGGCCGTGAGCGGGAAGATCTGGCGCCAGCACGCCAAAACCGTGATGGGCGAACCAGCGCGTATGCAGCGCCCAGGTCGAATGGTCGAAGCCGGCGCCGTGGAGGAAGACGACCGCGGGCAGGGACTTGTCGAAGTCGCGGCCGCCGGTTGCGACGAACACATCAGCGCCGTTGACGGAGAGCTTCATGGTGTCAGACCTTCTGCGAGATGCGCAGCGCCTGCGCGAGATCGTCGATGATGTCGCTGGCGGTCTCGATGCCGACCGAGAGCCGCACCAGTTCCTCGCCGATGCCGGCCGCCTTGAGCTGTTCGGCATCCATCTGCTGATGCGTGGTCGATGCCGGGTGGATCACCAGCGTCTTGGCATCGCCGACATTGGCGAGATGGCTGATCATGCGCAGGGACTCGATGAACTTGCGCCCTGCAGGCCGCCCGCCCTTGATACCGAAGGAGATGATCGAGCCGGCGCCCCGCGGCAAGAGCTGCCTTGCGAGCTGATAGTCCGTGTGATTCTCCAGCGAGGGGTGTAGCACCCAGTCGACGGCCTTGTTGGACTTCAGGGCTTCCAGCACGAGGTGCGTGTTCTGCATGTGACGGTCCATGCGGACGCCCAGCGTCTCGACGCCCTGCAGGAGCTGGAACGCGTTGGTGGGCGACAGGCAGGCGCCGAAATCGCGCAGGCCCTCGGTCCGTGCGCGCATGATGAAGGCGGCGGTGCCGAACTGCTCGTCGAAGACGATGCCGTGATAGCCGCCATAGGGCTCGGTCAGCACGCCGAACTTGCCGGAAGAGCGCCAGTTGAAGTTGCCGCCGTCAATGATCGCGCCGCCGATCGCGATGCCGTGGCCGCCGATCCATTTGGTCGCCGAATGCATGACGATGTCGGCCCCGAGCTCGATCGGGCGACTGAGATAGGGCGTGGCAAAGGTGTTGTCGATAAGCAACGGAATCTTTGCCTCATGGGCGATCTGAGCGACCTTGGGAATGTCGAGCACTTCCAGCCCGGGATTGCCGATGGTCTCGCCGATCACGAGCTTGGTGTTCGGCTTGATCGCTGCGCGGAACGCATCGAGATCGCGCGGCTTCACAAAGCTGGTGGTGATGCCGAAGCGCGGCAGCGTGTGCGCCAGCAGGTTGATGGTGCCGCCATAGAGCGAGCTCGACGCCACGATGTGGTCGCCGGCGCTCAGCAGCGTCGCGATCGCCAGATGCAACGCGGCCATGCCGCTCGCGGTGCAGATCGCGCCGACTCCGCCCTCCAGCGCGGCGAGTCGCTCCTCCAGCACGCCGGTGGTGGGATTGGAGATGCGCGTATAGATGTGGCCGGCGCGCTCCAGATTGAACAGTGCGGCGGCGTGATCGGAATCCTGGAACACGTACGACGTGGTCTGGTAGATCGGCACCGCGCGGGCCCCGGTCACGGGATCCGGATGCTGGCCCGCATGCAGGCTCAGGGTCTCGAAGGCAGGCGGTTTCGGCGCGGGCATGCGGGGGCCTCGTTGTCGGTCGGCGGAGGAGGCGTTGTGCCATAAAATTGTGCGGGACGTCAGCCCATTGATAGCCGCGATGACGGTGCGCTCCCTCTCCCGCTTGCGGGGGAGGGCTGGGGAGGGGGTGTCTCCGCGTCGGGATTGTTGCTGATTGCGGAGAATGTCCCTGCGTGGCGAGAGCCCTCACCCGCCGCGCTTCGCGCGTCGGCCTCTCCCGCAGGCGGGAGAGACGAAGAACTAGCACCGTCTGCGCTTCATCCCCCGATCGCTTGCTCGATACTCCGCGCCTCCCGTAACAAGATCTCCGCGACCTCTTGCTCGCGGCGGGGGCCGAGCCTCGTTCGCACCGCGGAGACAGTGATGGCTGCAGCCGGTCGCCCGTCCGGGGTCTTGATCCAGGTCGAGATCGATTTCGTGCCCTGCACGAGGCCGATCTCCCTCAGGCCATATCCCAGCCGTCGCGCGGCGGTGACCTCGCCGAGGACCGTCGCCATATCGGTCTTGTAAGCCTCGAACCGCTTCTCGTTCGCTGCGACGATCTTTCGCGCCTCCGGCGCCGGCATCGCCGCGAGGATGGCGACGCCGGCACTGGAGACGCCGAGCGGGCGGCGCGCGCCGATCTCGATCGACAGCACCTGGATCGGATAGATTCCGATCCTGCGGTCGACGCACAGCGTGTCGTTGCCGGTGCGCACCGTCAGGAACATCGTGTCGCCGATTTCGGTGGAGGCACGTTGCAGCGATGGATTGGCGGCGATCAGCAGCCGCGACGGCCGCGGCCGTGCCAGCGCCAGCTCCGGCACCTGGTTGCCGATCGCGTAGCGGCCGGTCCGCTCGTGCCGCTCGACGATGCCTTCCTCGATCAGCACGTGGACGATGCGGTGCACGGTCGGACGGGTGAGGCCGGTCGCCCGGATCACCTCGGCCAATGGCACACCGTCCTCGCGGCCTGCGGCAAGAATGCGCAGCACTGCGAGCGCGCGCCGGATCGCCTGCGCGCCCTGCCGCGGGGATATCGCGTTGCGGGCGATTTTCGTCTTGTCCATAATATGGACAAGAACGCCACAATTCGCTCGACAGGACAAGCGCGCGTCTGGAGATTGCGCCCCGGTCGATCTGCCGCGCGCATCGCCGCACTCGACGTGAATTTGCAAGCGCTGCCGGGAGGTTAACATGAGATTAATCTGGATTGCCATAGCTGCCGCCACCGCGATGCTCGCGGGGCCCGCGTCGGGCCAGCAATGGCCGGCCCGCAGCGTCAAGCTGATCGTGCCTTATCCGGCCGGCGGCAATGTCGACAGCGCCGCGCGCATCGTCGCCGACAAGCTTCAGGAAAAGCTCGGCCAGCCCTTCATCATCGAGAACAAGGCCGGCGCCGGCGGCATGATCGCGGGCGAAGCCTTCGCGAAGTCCGCGCCCGACGGCTACACGCTGTTCGTCGGCGCAAATGGTCCGGTGCTGTTCGCAACCGAGATCAACAAGCGTGAAGCCTATAACTGGAAAAAGGACTTCATGCCGATCTCGACCATCTCGATGACGCCGCTGGTGCTCGAGGTGCATCCGTCGGTACAGGCGACGACGCTGAAGGAATTCCTCGATCTCGCCAAGCGCGAGCCCGGCAAGCTGACGATGGCTTCGCCTGGCCCCGGCACCACCAACCATTTGCTCAGCGAGCTGATGCAGTCGAACCTCGAGCTGCAATGGGTCACCGCGCATTACCGCGGCAACGCGCCGGCGATCAACGATCTGCTCGGCGGCCAGGTGCAGTTCGCATTCGACCAGCTCACGGTCAGCCTCCAGCACATCAAGGCCGGCCTGTTCCGCGCGCTCGCCGTCACCAGGCCGCACCGGCTGAAGTCGCTGCCCGACGTGCCGACCTTCGCCGAGCTCGGCTACAAGGACTTTGACGGCCAGACCTTCACCGGCCTGTTCGCGCCCGCCGGCACGCCGGCGCCCGTCATCGAGAAGCTGCACGAGACGCTGGTTGCGATCCTGAAGGATCCTGCCGTGGTCGACAAATTCGAAAAGCTCGGCGGCGAAGCCACGCCGATGACGCCGGACGAGTTCAAGGCCTACCTCGAGCGCGAGGACGCCAAGTGGATTCCGGTGGTGCGCAAGGCCAACATCAGGGCGGATTGATCGATGCGGATCGATCCGACCGAGCTCGGCGCCGAGCGCATCTACCGCCTGATGACTGGCATCGTGGTGCCGCGTCCGATCGCCTGGGTCACCAGCCTGTCGAGCAAGGGCGTGCTCAACCTCGCGCCGTTCAGCGCCTTCACCTTCGTCTCGCAGAAGCCGCCGATGCTGGCCATCAGCGTCGGCCGCAAGGGCGCCGACTACAAGGACACCGCGCACAACATCCTCGACACTGAGGAATACGTCATCCACATCGCCGATACGCCCCTGATGTCGGCGGTGCACGACTCATCGGTCGAACATCCGCCTGAGATCAGCGAGGTCGAGCATCTCGGCCTGGAGACGCTACCTAGCGAGCGCATCAAGGTGCCGCGGCTCGCCGCCGCGCCTGTGGCGATGGAATGCCGCTTCCGCCAGTGCCTCGAATTCGGCGAGGCCAAGAGCCGGCTGATCGTCGGCGAGGTCGTGATGTTCCATTTGCGCGACGGCCTCGTGAACGACGGCAAGGTCGAGACCAAGGCGCTCGACCCGATCGCCCGCATCGGTGGGCCCCGTTACGCCCGCCTCGGCGAGATCGTGACGCTGAACACCGTATTTCAGACGCCCAAATCGAAAGACTGAGCGCGCCGCCCGCCGCGCTGCTCGACACAAATTGGAGAACGACCATGCGACTGGTAAGCTATCTCGTGGACGGAGAGCCGCGCTACGGCGCGGCCGTCGAAGGCGGCGTGATCGATCTGACCAGGCGGATCGGCCGCGACTTCTCCGACGTCAAGGCGCTGATCGCGGCCAACGCGCTGTCCGACGCGCAGGAAGCGATCGCGGGCGCGACGCCGGACTATGCGCTCGACGATCTCGTCCTGTTGCCGCCGGTGCTGGCGCCGGAAAAGCTCTGGTGCATCGGTGTCAACTACGCCGAGCGCAATGCCGAGTACAAGGACAATTCGGACCTGCCCAAATATCCGAGCCTGTTCGTGCGCAGCATGTCGTCGATGACAGGCTCCGGCCAGCCGCTCGAGAAGCCCAAAGTTTCGGAGCAGCTCGACTATGAGGGCGAGCTCGTCATCGTGATCGGGCAGGGCGGCCGTCACATTCCGCGCGAAAAAGCATGGTCGCACATCTTCGGCATGACGTTGTGCAACGAGGGCACCATTCGCGACTGGCTGCGTCACGGCAAGTTCAACGTCACGCAGGGCAAGAATTTCGATCGCTCCGGCAGCATCGGCCCGTGGATCGTCACGTCGGACGAGCTCGACCCGCGCGGCCCTCATGACATCACCACGCGTGTCAACGGCGAGGTGCGGCAGCAGGACACGACCGAGCGGCTGATGTTCCCGTTCGATTATCTGATCTCCTATCTCTCGACTTTCGCGACGCTGAAGCCCGGCGACATGATCGTCACGGGCACGCCGACGGGGGCGGGCGTTCGCTTCGATCCGCCGCGCTGGCTGAAGGTCGGCGACGTCGTCGAGGTCGAGTCGAGCCGCATCGGCGTGCTCCGGAACACCGTGGCCGCGGAGCAATAGATCATGCTGGATGCCGCCACGATCGAGCGCCTCGCCGCGCGCCTGGATGAAGCCGAGCGCACCAAGTCGCTGATTCCGATGTTCACGAAGGAATATCCCGATTTCAGCATCGAGGATGCCTACGCCGTCCAGCGCGCCTGGACCAAGCTCCAGCTTGGCCGCGGCCGAATCATCAAGGGCCACAAGATCGGCCTGACCTCGAAGGCGATGCAGAACGCGGTCGGCATCAACGAGCCGGATTACGGCGTGCTGTTCGCCGACATGTTCTATGCCGACGCCACGCCTGTTCCGTTCGATCGTTTCCACGCACCGCGGATCGAGGTCGAGCTCGCCTTCGTGCTGAAGGCGCCGCTGCGCGGTCCCGATTGCACCATCTTCGACGTGCTCAACGCCACCGATTACGTGACGCCGGCGCTGGAGATTCTGGAGACGCGCATGCACCGCGTCGATCCCGAGACCGGCAAGACGCGAAAAGTGATGGACACGATCTCGGACAATGCGGCCAATGCCGCGCTGGTGCTCGGCGGCCGGCCGTTCCGCCCGCTCGATGCGGATTTGCGCTGGATCGGCGCGCTCTTGTTCCGCAACGGCGAGGTCGAGGAGACCGGGCTTGCTGCCGGCGTGCTCAATCACCCCGCCAACGGCATCGCCTGGCTCGCCAACCGCCTCGCGCCGCATGACGAGCATCTGAAGGCCGGCGAAGTCGTGCTGGCGGGCTCGTTCACGCGGCCCGTCGACATCCGGCGCGGCGACACGTTTCATGCCGACTATGGCGCCTTCGGCTCGGTGTCGTGCCAGTTCGTCTGAAGCAATAACAAAGAGGAAGCGCACCATGAGTGGTCACACGCGGCGCAAGAGCATCCACATCGGCGGCTTCAAGCACGTCAACCCGATTCCGAACGCCTGCCGCATCGGCAATCTCGTGATGTCGGGCGTCATCCTCGGCCGCGATCCCGCGACCAACGCGATGCCGGAGAGCCTGGATGCCCAATGCGCAAACATGTTCGCGCACATGAAGGCGACGGTGGAGGCCGCCGGCGGCACCACCGACGACATCATCAAGATGACGGTATGGCTGAAGGACCGCACGCAGCGCGGCCCGGTCAATGTCGAGTGGCTAAAAATGTTTCCGGACGAGCATTCGCGCCCGGCGCGCCACGCGCTGCCGATGGACAATATGGACGGCGGCGCGCTGGTGCAGTGCGACTTCACCGCCGTGATCGACTGAAGGAGTTCTAGCGCATGCCGACCTATCTGCCGTTCGATCCCAATCCGCGCCGCCCCATCAAGGCCCCGCCGCCGAAGACCGTCGACAGCCAGTTCCACGTGCTCGGGCCCATCGACAAATATCCGGAGCGTCCCGGCGCGGCCTACCGCATGCCGACCGCGACCTGGGAGGCCGCGCTGCGCGTCCACAAGGCGCTCGGCATCGAGCGCGGCATCATCGTGCAGACCACGACCTACGGTGCCGACCATGCCGTCGTGCTCGACGGCCTCGCCGCGATGGGCCCGAACTATCGCGGCTGCGCCAACGCACTGGTGTTCGCGGAGGCGAACGACGCCTATCTCGCCAAGCTGCATGACGCCGGCGTGCGTGGCGCGCGCTTCAGCTTCCGCCAGGAGCTCGGCGCGGTGTTGTCGGATGCCGATTTCGCCCGCGCCATCGCCCGCATCCGTGAGCTCGGCTGGTACGTCAAGATCCAGCCGGAGAAGGACGGCATCGTCTCCAGCGTCGCCAAATACGAGAATCTCGACGTCCCCGTGCTGATCGATCACATGGCGCGCCCCGATCCGGAAGCCGGCAAGAGCGATCCGAATTTGCGCAAGATGCTCGAGCTGCTCAAGAAGGGCAATTTCTGGGTGATGCTCTCGCTCGGCGAGAAGACCTCGAAGGCCGGCGCGCCCTATGACGACGTGATCCCGATCGCGCGCGCCTATATCGAGGCCGCCGTCGACCGCTGCGTCTGGGCCAGCGACTGGCCGCATCCGGTCTCCGTCAAGCAGCCGCCCAACGACGCCGATCTGCTCGAGCTGATGTATCGCTACGCGCCGGACCAGGCGGAGCTGGAGAAGATTCTCGTCCACAATCCGGCCAAGCTGTTCGGCTTTCCGGACTAGTCGGAGCATTCACGGTCGGGGGACCGCATGTTGATCGTTTCGGCACGTAGGCTGCGTCGTCCGGTTTGGCAGGCCGCGCTTGCTTGCATCGCAAGTGTTGTCTCCACCGCAATCGCAGCAGCAAGCGACACCGTCCCGCCCGTGACCGCATGCGATCGGCTCCACCAGGAGTCCGGTCCGACGATGCGCGTCAGCGAGGCGCAGTCACGTCCATCGGCCGGCGGCCTCGCCGCGCATTGCGAGGTGATCGCTTATCTCGACGAGCGAACCGGCGCCGACGGCCAGAAGTTTGCGATCGGCCTGCATCTCCGATTGCCGGACGCATGGAACGGCCGCTTCGTGTTCCAGGGACAGGGCGGCACCGACGGTGTTCTCGGCAGCGGCGATGCACAGCCCGGCGGCGGACAGCCGAGTGCGCTCAATCAGGGCTACGCGACGGTTACGACCGACGCCGGCCACGCCAACGCGCCGGGCCCTCTCGGCGGCGCCAGCTTCGGCCTCGATCCGCAGGCGCGGATCGATTTCGGCTATCGCGCCGACGACGTCGTGACGCGGCAGGCGAAGCACTTCATCCAGGCCTATTACGGCCGCTTGCCAAAATACTCCTATTTCCTGGGCTGCTCCAATGGCGGACGGCACGGCATGGCGATCACGCAGCGCTTCCCCGACCACTTCGATGGCGTGGCGGCCGGTGCACCGGCATTTCGAATGCCCGAGAAAGGGCTTTCGGGCGCCGCCGTGACGCAAGCCTTTGCGGCGATCGCACCGAAAGCGGCGGACGGCCGCCCCATCCTGGCGCAGGCCTTGTCCCAGGCCGATATGGATTTGCTGTCCAAGGCCATCGTTCAATCCTGCGATGCAGCCGACGGGCTTGCCGACGGCATCATCGACAATGTGCCGGCCTGTCGTTTTTCGCCGCGCACGCTGCAGTGTTCCGCCGAGAAGATCGCGAGCTGTCTCTCCGCCGCGCAGGTCACAGCGGTCGAGAACTATTTCGAGGGACCGACCACGGCACAGGGCCGCAGGATCTATGCGCCCTATCCCTATGATTCCGGCATCGCCACGGAGGGATGGCGGCGCTGGATTCTCGGCAACGCACCCGACAGCCGCGTCAACGCCTTCAACGTCTCCTTTGGCGCGACGCTGGCCTATCTCTATATGACCCCGCCCCACGCGCCCTTGGCGAGCGAAGCGGACGCCGTCTACGATTTCTATCGCTCCGTGGATGTGACGGAAGCCCACGCGAAAATCTTCGGCACGAGCGCGGCGATGCCGGAAAGCTCCGTGCAGACGATCTCGGCGAACGCAGTCGATCTCTCCGGCTTCCGTGCGCGGCGCGGCAAGCTGCTGCTTTATCACGGCGTCAGCGATCCCACGTTCTCCGCGCTGGATACGCTCGATTGGTACAAGCGCCTCACGAATGCGGTGGGCGGAGAAAAAGAAACGGCCGACTTCGCCCGCCTCTTCCTCGTGCCCGGCATGAACCATTGTTCGGGAGGGCCTGCCACCGACAGCTTCGACGTGCTGACCCCGCTGGTGAATTGGGTCGAGCAGGGCCGCGCCCCAGAGCGCATCCAAGCTCGTGCGGGTGCGAAGACGCCCTGGCCGGAGCGCAGCCGGCCGCTGTGCCCCTATCCGCGCCAGGCGCGCTATCTCGGCCAAGGCAGCATCGAGCAGGCCGAGAACTTCACCTGCGCCGTCCCTTAAGCCGCCGCGACGCTCGCGGCGCGCATGGCTCACGCCGCCGGCTGCTTTGCCAGCCGGTCCCGCACCTCGGCCGCGATCTCGAACGAGCGCAGCCGCGCGGTGTGGTCGTAGATCTGCCCGGTGGTGATCAGCTCGTCCGCGCCGGTATCAGTGATCAGCGCCTTCAGCTTCGCCTCAATCACATCGGGCGAGCCGACCGCGGAGCAGGACAGCGACTGGCCGACCATGGCCTTTTCCGCCGGCGACCACAGCGCGTCCATGTCGTCCACCGGCGGCGGCAGCGGCCCCGGCGTGCCGCGGCGCAAGTTGATGAATGCCTGCTGCAGCGAGGAGAACATCCGCTGCGCCTCGGCGTCGCTATCGGCCGCGAACAAATTGACGCCGATCATCGCATAGGGCTTGTCGAGCTGCACCGATGGCTCGAAGCGCGCGCGATATTCGCGCAGCGCCGGCATCATCATTTGCGGCGCGAAATGCGAGGCGAAGGCGAACGGCAGGCCCAGCATCGCGGCAAGCTGCGCGCCAAAGGTGCTCGATCCCAAAATCCAGAGCGGCACCCTGGTCCCCATGCCGGGCACGGCGCGGATCGCCTGGTTCGGTTGCACGTCGCCAAGCAGCGCCTGCAGCTCCAGCACGTCATGCGGAAAGTTCTCGGAGCTGGTGGCGAGGTCGCGCCGCAGCGCCCGCGCGGTGAACTGGTCGGTGCCGGGCGCGCGCCCGAGCCCGAGATCGATCCGCCCGGGATAGAGCGATTCCAGCGTGCCGAACTGCTCGGCAATGACCAGCGGCGAATGGTTCGGCAGCATGATCCCGCCGGAGCCGACGCGGATCGTCTTCGTTCCGCCCGCGATATGCCCGATCACCACCGACGTCGCCGCGCTCGCGATGCCCGTCATGTTGTGATGCTCGGCCAACCAGAACCGCTTGAAGCCCCAGCCTTCCGCGTGCCGGGCGAGATCCAGCGAGTTGCGGAACGCCTGCGCGGCGTCGCCGCCCTGACAAATCGGCGCGAGGTCGAGCACGGAGAAGGGGATCATGGGGAGGGTACCGGCAAGAAGGAGCTGTGCCACCCACATGTAGTGTCCGTGCGCAGGAAGGGTAGAGCACTTGCGAACCCATCATCCTTCGCCGCCGAACGAGCCAGATGAGTTTCGCTCCGCTTGACCCATGCTACGAAGCTGTTCGAGCGGCCGCGCACCCGTTCACAACACTGTTATTGCGACCCGTTGCGCCCTGCGTCGTAACTGGGCGTTTCAGGCCTGGTGTTGTATCGTTGAAGCAGCAATTGCCCGCTAGTCGCGTGTCCCGGACGCGGTGCAGCGTGAAACGCTGCTCCGCAGAGCCGGAACCCGTCAGGCTAGGCCCCGGCTCTGCAGCTCATCACTGCGTGCTGCACCGCGTCCGGGGCACGAGAAATCATCGTACGGCGCGCCATCGCGCCGACCGCCCGGAGGAGACTGACATGACCACGGTCGTATTCAACCGCCGCAATCTTCTCGCCGCCGGTGGCGCCGTTCTGGCAACCGGCGTGTCCGGGCTCCTGTTGCCGGCCCGTGCGGCAGGCCTCGCGCCGACCGAAACGATGTCGGGTGGTGCGAACAACTACCGCAAGGGCGCGGCGATCGTGGATCGCATCGGCAAGGGTGGATTCTGGATGAGCGGCACCGTCCGCCGCGCCGGTGACGGCGCGCCGCTCGCCGGGCAGCGTATCCAGATCTGGGCGCACACGGTCGAAGGCCAGGAGCATGAGCCGCAGAGCCACGGCGCCACGCTCACCGATAAGGACGGCAAGTTCCGGCTCGAGATGCCGCAGATCATTCCGATCTTCGGCCAGCCGCATGGACACCTCGCCTATGACAGCGGCGAGTTCAAAACCGTCTTCCTGCGGCCGGTGATGCGGAGCGCCAAGGAAACCAGCCTCGAAGCGCATTTCGTCCTGCAGCCGGCCTGATCGGGCCAGCGAATGACGGGGTGGAGATTGGCCCGGGCGATCCTGATCTGGGTTGCCCTCGCCCTGGCCATCGGCGTTCCGATCGCAGCTGCTGCGACGAGCGAGCAGCTCGCATGGCGTGGACCGGTTTATATCCTCGCAGGATTCGCCGGGATTATCGCGCTCGGTCTCGTGCTGGTTCAGCCGCTGCTGATCGGCGGATATCTGGCGCCGCTGTCGGCCTATCGCGGGCGGCGTGCCCATCACTGGATCGGCGGCACGCTCGCCTTCGCGGTGGTGATCCACGTTGCCGGCCTCTGGATCACCAGCCCGCCCGACATGATCGACGCTCTCACCTTCTCATCGCCGACGCCTTTCTCCCCCTTCGGCGTGGTCGCCATGTGGGCCATCTTCATTGTTGCGCTGCTGGCGTCCCTGCGCCGGCGGTTGGAACTGCGACCGCGAACCTGGCGCATCATTCATATTCCGCTGGCGATCGTCATCGTCGTGGGCAGCGTGGTCCATTGCCTCCTGATCGAGGGCACGATGGAGACGATCTCGAAGGTCGTGCTGTGCATGTTGGTCCTTGCGGTGACGGTGAAAGTCATGATCGACCTGCAGGTCTGGCGAAAGCGACGGACGCTGCGCGGGGAGAGTGGCGCGCGGTCCGCGGCCGAGGGCCCCGGATTACTCTAACGCTCTATTCGGCTACGGCGCTCTGCTTGCCGCTGATGGCGACGGGGCGTATCCTTGCGCAATGGCTGTCAGTGCTCCCGATCTGGAAGCGTTCCTGCTCGCGACGCCGTTCTTCGGCGGTCTTCCGGAGCCAGGTCTCGACCTCCTGATGTCCATGCTGGTCGAGCGCAGCTTCGACGCCGGCGCAACCGTCGTGGCGGAAGGCGAGCCGGGGCGCTCGATGTTCATCGTCAAATCCGGCCGGCTCGCGGTGAGCAAGCGGGCGAATGCGGGCAGCGTCATCCCGATTTCGATACTGGAGCGCGGCGACTTCTTCGGTGAGATGACGCTGATCGAAATGCAAAACCGCTCGGCAACGGTGGTCGCGGAGGTGCCGACGGTGCTGTACGAGCTGACCGCCCAAAATCTCTACGCCTGCTACAAGGCCGACATCCACGCCTATGTGATCGTCCTGCAGAACATCAATCGCGAGCTGTGCCGGCGCTTGCGCCGGGCGGATGAGCGGTTTGCCCGACGTGCGGCGGGTAACGACAATTGATGGTGCGTCGGATGAGTAGAGCACTCGCGAAACCCACATGCTTAGTCAGCGCCTCGAAAGGATTTGACGGGTTTCGCTTCCGACTTCGCTCATTGAGCTACGGCGGACAAGTCGCTTGACCCATTCTACGGACTTAGGCCGCCCGTTGGCCCGAGTCGTTGAGCCCAGCCCGTAGAAGCGGCTGTGGCGTGCCGTACATGAGCGTTCGCCATAACCATTCGACGGGACCATATCGGTGCCGACCTAACCACCATCCGCTGAAGATGACCTGGGCGACGTAGACCACGAACCCGATCGCGAGCGCTTCGGCGGCGCCGAGAAGACCGAAGAGCCCAAGGCCGTAGCCATAGAAGATCCACCCGAAGATTACGGATTGGGCGAGATAGTTCGTGAACGCCATGCGGCCCAGCGGCGCGGCCCAGCCCAGCAACGCTTTCCCCCTGGCCGAGCTGGCGATAGCGATAATGATGGCACCGTAGCCGAGCGCAAGCAGGATCGTGCCTGCGGGAGTGGCCAGTACGCCGAAACTCGTGCCGGCCATCGCGTTCCCTGCTCTCAGCAGGATAATGGCTGCACCGAGACCAACGCAGCCGGCCCCAGCCGTGAACAGGAGGATGTGATTCGGCTTTTGCAGGACGCCGCTGCGCCACACAAATGCACCCAATAGAAACAGGCCCAGGGTGCGAGGGAAGACATAGATGTGCAGCGGGAGGATCAAAGCGATTTCGCGAAGCCGGAACGCCAGCACCTCACCGAAGTTTCCAGTTGCATAGACGCGGTTCGCCTCTTCCACATTGCCTTGGATCGACGCGAGGCTGGGGAACAGCCCGGGCGGCGACCATACCTGCATCGTCAGGTAAAGCCCGAGAAACGCGGCCGCGCCTGCCAGCAAGAGCCAGCGGGGACCAAACAGGAACGGCAGAACGACGAGACCCGCTATCGCATATTCGGTGAGAATGTCGCCATTCCAGATCAGGCACAGGTGAATCAATCCGAATATCAGCAAGACAAGCAGACGGCGAAACAACAGAAGCACGCGACGCGAGTTCGCCGCAAGATGCTCGAACTGGATTGCGAGTCCCACGCCGAACAGGAGCGAGAACAGCGCAAACGCCTTCATGTCCACGGCCAGCATCAAGACCGTCTCGACAGCTCGATCCAGGGACGATGCAGGCTGTTTAGCCGGCAGGAACTGCTGGAAGATCGAGACGCGGAATTCGGTAACCAGGTTGATCGCCAGAACGCCAAGCAGAGCCACGCCACGAAGTGCATCGATGCTTTCAATGCGGTCGGAAGGGCTTATGGGGCCGGGGAGGCTTTCGTGGATCGGAGCCAAGACCATTGTGCCACGACTATAAATTGTAGCACGAATTTGGGTAGCCTCATTTCGCCTATGGACCCCTGCACCGGCACTCTAAGCGCAGACCTCTTCGCGCGTGGGATGGGTAGAGCCCTTGCGAAACCCATCACGTTTCGTCACCGCCTCGAAAGGATTTGATGGGTTTCGCTTCCGCCTTCGCTCATTGAGCTAAGGCGGACAGGTCGACACCCATCCTGCGAGCCCGCGCCCTGATACGGTTACAGCAACGCCATCGCGTGCAGTGAGTTTCTATGAAAGCCGAAGGCAACGATGCCGGAGAGAAGCAACGCAATCCCGGTCACGATCAGGCAGCACGCAAACACTATCGAAGCCTCTGGTTCGTCATCCACGACAAAGACGATAATAGATAAAACTTTACCGACAATCGAAAGGAAGAATTAACCTTACCTGCGCAGCCAAACCGGCCGGAGCCCGGTATCAGCGCGCAGGATGGGCGGAGCGCAGCGATCGTGCCTTGGCCCGAACAAACGGCTGCGCGGGCGGATGAGCGGTTCGCGGCACTGCAGCTGAATGGCCGAAAATTGATGGTGCGCAGCGGACAGAGCCTTGCGAAACCATCATGTTTCGCCGCTGAGAGATCGGATCTTGGCAGTCACGACTTGTCGTGCGCGTACTTCTCCAAGACCAGCCGATTATACTCGTCCCTGACGGCTCTGCGGGAAATATGTCCCTTCCGGTCCTTGGCGATTTTCAGAAGATCAGGGTCGGTCGGTGCCTTCGATTTCCGCCGAAATCTCGCAAAGAGAGGGGTCGTCGGCTCCGACATCCTTACAAACAGGCGGTCGAACCATCCCATTTTGTCCTCCCGGACAGGCTGCGAGCCAAAGATTATCACCATGAAACGAGGGGTCAACGTGCAGTGCAACGGCATCTTATAAGCCGCCCGGTTCACCCCGAGCCGCCGCGCCCAATCGGACGGAGAGCCATCGGTTCTTGTGGCTCGCTTGATGAGATGCGAACCAACTGGCGCCATTGTTCCGAAGCATTCGGCAAATGAATTTGGTCTATGGCTGAGGCGCAGGAATTGGAAGGATGCTTGTTATCTTCCAACCGTCGCCCGTTTTCACCAGCACTTGATTCATCAGGAACCTTGTCGGCTGCGCAGTCTGCCCAGGCGGTGAAATCATAAAGGTTATTGGCACATAGAGTTGCGCCACCCCCGTCTGCAATTCGATGACCTTCAGTTCGTCCATTTTCGGGTCGAGGGACCAAGTGCCTTGATACAGAGTCTCAAAGCGCTTGATGGCTGCGGCGCGACCCCAGACAGGGGCGCCACGGGTGATCCACAAGAACTGAGCTGAATCTTGCAAAAGCTCACCAACCTCCTTGAGGTCATGAGCGTTTTGTGCGGCAACAAATCTTGCGAAAAGAGCCTTCACCTCGTCCTCGCTGCCCGCGCGAACCGCGTCAGCCGTAGTCAGGAGCAGGAATGAAGCGAAGAGAGCCAGATGGCTTCGTGCGCGGAAGGTCATGATCGTCCTCCCTCGATGTCGCGGCGAAGAACCGCTCGCGGTTATCCGTCGCAACAGAAAATTACCCCAACGATGGTCCAAATACCACGTGATTTCAGACGCCATGGCCGGTGGTTGGGAGTCCTGCATCGGGTCAAACCCGGTATTGACCGCAACGCTTCTGACCCGTCGGGCAAAACACCCCAAATCCCGTCAACCCCTTCCCGCAAAGATATTCCACTTTACCGAAATTCGGAATTGCGGCATATTCCCGCCATCCCGGCCCGAGGAGAGGGGCGATCGTACGTCGCAACGAACGTGGGCCGGGGTGCGATGGACGCGGCTGCGTCGGGCACGGGAAGGCGGGACCAGGGCGGGTGAACCTCGTGAGGTCCTTCTCCGTGTGACGAACGAAGCAGTCGCGTACGGCTAAACCATGTGGTCCTGGCTGTCGTTGCTACAGCCAAGCTTTCGCGAAGATGCATCGGCCGACCGGACGCGGTGCATCGGTTTTCGCGAGGTGACGGAGGCCAGAAGGAATTCGGCTCCGGGGAGAGCAGGCATAGGCCGTCAACCCATCGCGCAGGGAAGGCCGGGTGTTTTCCGGCCCACCTGTTGTCCGCCTGCGCATTTGCGTGTGCAAATTCTTCGCGCAGCGGGTCATGGGTGCCAGCCGGCACCCGGTCTTCCCTGCGCCCTCTTCAAGGAAGAGGGTCAAGGAAAATAGCAAAACTCGGACGCTTCGCGCCGCGAGAACGTTGCTTGATGTGTGAACACTGGAATGACCGCGCGCTCTCGCCTCGCCCGTGTCGCTCCAGTCAACGGCGGGCGGCGATCGCCGTCAGCTCCAGCTTGATGCCCGGGCCGAGATCCGCAACGCCAACGGCCGCACGCGCCGGCAGATGGTCCGCGGGGAAATAGCGCTTCCACACCTGGTTGAACGCCGCCTTGTCGGCGAGATCAGCCACAAAGATCGTCACCTGCAGAACGCGGGAGAGATCGGAGCCGGCCCCCTCGAGCAGGGTCTTCATCTGGCGCAGCACATCGTCGGCCTGGCCCGTCATATCGAGCCCCGCATCCTCGGGGACGATGCCGCCGAGATAAAGCACGCCATTATGCTCGACGATCTCGTGGAGCAGTCCTTCATAGGGCAGGGAACGTGTGATCACGATCGCATCCGTGGGTGTTGCGGGCTCGCTGCAATGGGAAAAAATGGTGCTGCCAGACAGGATTGAACTGTCGACCTCTCCATTACCAATGGAGTGCTCTACCACTGAGCTACGGCAGCATGTGCTGGTGAAGAATCGGGCGCCCGAGGGGCGCTACCAAGCGGGCCGATATCTGCCACAAGCGCCCCTCCTGTGCAAGCTTGCTAGGCCCGTCAAACCGAGAAAATCGGGCCGATATCGCGGCCAAAATGCCCATTTTGACGCAAAATCACCGACTTCCCGCCGAATCGGGCCCCGATATCCCCCGCCAACTGGCCAGTTGCCCCAGGCCTCGGATTCGATCCATTTCGCGTTTCGCACGAATGGATCGCGCTCGCCTCTTGAGCTGTCGCCATTCGGTGGCATCCTGCCGCCGATCGATGTGATGGACCCGTGATGGCTAACGAGACCGACAAGAGCACGAACGAGGCGAGGACGTCCCGGGATGACCGCCTGAAAGCGGCGCTGCGCGAAAACCTGAAGCGGCGGAAGCTGCAGGCGCGCGAACGCGCCGCAAGCACGGACCCCTCGCAGAATGACGATGGTTCCCTAAATGAGGGGACCGCCGGGAAAGCCGGCACCTAAGAATTTTGGAATGAGTGAGAATGACGATGGGGCAGAACGGACAGCAACCAACCGGTGATGAAGCGCTGATGTCGCGCTTCACCCGCCCCGAGCAGACCTTTCCGACGCTGACCCCGGCCGAGATCGAGCGGATCAGGCATTTCGGCGAGGTCCGCAGCTATGCGGACGGTGAGTTCCTGTTCGAGACCGGCAAGCCCGGGCCCGGCATGTTCGTCGTGCTGAAGGGCCACGTTGCCATCACCCAGCGCGATGGCCTCGGCCACGTCACCCCTGTGATCGACCAGGGGCCGGGGCAATTTCTGGCCGAGCTCAGCCAGCTCTCGGGCCAGCCGGCGCTGGTCGACGGCCGTGCCGAGGGCGATGTCGAGACGCTGCTGTTGCCGCCGGACCGGCTGCGCGCGCTGCTGGTCGCCGAGGCTGATCTCGGCGAGCGCATCATGCGCGCGCTGATCCTGCGCCGGGTCAATCTGATCCAGGGCGGCATCGGCGGCCCCGTGCTGATCGGGCCGTCGAACTCCGCCGGCGTGGTGCGGTTGCAGGGCTTTCTCACTCGCAACGGTCAGCCGCATCATCTGCTCGATCCCGATCGTGATCCCGACGCGGGCGAATTGATCGCGCGCTATTCGCCCAAACCCGAAGACTGGCCGCTGGTCGTCGCCGCAAGCGGTGCGGTGCTGCGCAACCCCAGCGAAACCGAGCTTGCCCGCGCCATCGGCATGATCGGCGGCGCCAAGGACGGCCGCATCTACGACGTTGCGGTCGTCGGCTGCGGACCGGCCGGGCTTGCCACCGCCGTGTATGCGGCGTCCGAAGGGTTGTCCGTCGCGGTGCTCGACATCCGCGCCTTCGGCGGCCAGGCCGGCGCCAGTGCGCGCATCGAAAATTATCTGGGCTTTCCGACCGGCATCTCGGGCCAGGCCCTGACAGCGCGCGCCTTCACCCAGGCGCAGAAATTCGGCGCCGACATCATGATTCCCGTGACGGTGAAGTCGCTCGACTGCACGCGCAAGGACGGCGCATTCGCGGTGGCGCTCGACGGCTGCGATGCCTTGCGCTCGCGCGCGGTGGTGGTCGCGAGCGGCGCGCGCTATCGCCGGCCAGAGATCGCAAACCTCGACAAGTTCGAGGGACGCGGCGTCTGGTACTGGGCCTCACCGGTCGAGGCGCGGCTCTGCGCCGGCGAGGAGGTGGCGCTGGTCGGTGCCGGCAATTCGGCAGGCCAGGCGGCCGTGTTCCTGTCGGGGCACGCCAAGAAAGTCTTGATGATCATCCGCGGCGGTGGCTTAGGGGCCAGCATGTCGCGCTATCTCATCGAGCGCATCGAAGCGACGCCGAACATCGAATTGATGTTCAACACCGAGATCACCGCGCTGGAGGGCGACGAGGCCGCGCTGCTGCGGCGCATCCGCTGGAAGAGCCGGCTGTCCGATGACGAGGATTCTGCTGACATCCGCAATCTGTTTCTGTTCGTCGGCGCCGATCCCGCCACCGCCTGGCTCGACGGCTGCGGCGTGACGCTCGATCGCGGCGGCTTCGTCGTCACGGGCGCGCAGTCCGAGCAGAACCAGGGCAAGCTGGTGGCGCCGCTGGAGACCTCCGTGCCCGGCGTCTATGCCGTCGGTGACGTCCGCTCCGGCTCGGTCAAGCGCGTCGGCGGCGCGATCGGCGAGGGCGCCCAGGTGGTGGCCTCCCTGCACGGCTATCTCGGCGACGCCGCAAAACCGGCGCTTTAGTCAAGGACAAGACAAGCGAATGGCAAGTCGAATGAGGCTTGCCATCGTGCCGCGTCCTGCGGACTATCGCGGCACCCGCGAGGCGTATCGCCCGCGGAACGAACAAGAGATCAATCGGGAGGACTAAATGGCTGAAGTCGTCGTGCTCTATAAGACACCCAAGGATGCTGCTGCCTTCGACAAGTACTACGCCGAGACGCACATTCCGCTCGCCAAGAAACTTCCCGGCCTGAAGAAATACGCCGTCAGCAAGGGACCGGTCGCATCTCCCGCAGGTCCTTCCGGAATCCATCTCGTTGCCATTCTCACCTTCGACAGCGTGGGCGACATCCAGGCAGCCTTCGGCAGTCCGGAAGGCAAGGCCACCGGCGCCGACGTGCCGAAATTCGCCAGCGGCGGTGCCGATTTGCTGATCTTCGACACCAAGGAAGTGTGAGGCTCGATTCAACTTTCGTTGAAGATCTCGTAGCCCGGATGGAGCGAAGCGTAATCCGGGACCTGCTTTCCTGTGGCACGATTCCCGGATTACGCTGCGCTCCATCCGGGCTACAAAATTCGCGCTACGAACCACAAACTGCCGTCGTTTGTGACAGCGGTGCAAAAAATTCAGCCATGCGTTTGTCGATTCGCACGATGACGCATGGCTTCGCACATGCATGTGACGACAACGCAGGTGGCAATCCCATGAGGGTCGTAATACTACTCTCCTGAATCTTGACGCCAGACGAGTAGGAGAGATGTCATGGTCCTCGGCTTGAGCTTGCCCGCCCTCACGTTGGTCCATGTCGTCATCAGCCTGATCGCCATCGCCGCCGGCCTCGTCGTGATGTTCGGCCTGCTCGGGTCGAAGTCGATGCCGGGCCTCACCGCGATCTTCCTGTTGTTCACGATCCTGACCAGCGCCACCGGCTTCCTGTTTCCGTTCGAGAAGCTGCTGCCCTCGCACATCATCGGCATCATCTCGCTGGTGCTGCTCGCCATCGCCTGCATCGCGCTGTACGGCATGAAGCTCGCCGGCGTCTGGCGTCCGGTCTATGTCGTGACCGCGATGATCTCGCTCTACTTCAACGTTTTCGTGCTGGTGATCCAGTCGTTCCTCAAGGTCCCGGTCCTTGCCGCGCTCGCGCCGGCCGTGGCGCCGGCGCCGCCGTCGGGTCCCGTGTTCGCGGCGGTGCAGGGCATCGTGCTGGTGTTCTTCATCGTGCTCACCATCGGCGCCTGGCGCCGCTTCAAGCCGATGGCGTTTGCCTGATCACACGATTCTCAACATTCCCTGTTGATGCCCGGCATCGCATTCGCGGTCTCGCGCGACTATCTGCGCATCACCGGCGCCTGCTTGCGCACGTGCAGCGTCACTGATCCTCACCGAAAGAGAGTAATCCATGCCCACCATCACCACCAAAGACGGCGTCGAGATCTTCTACAAGGATTGGGGAAGTGGCCAGCCGATCGTGTTCAGCCATGGTTGGCCGTTGTCGGCGGACGACTGGGACGCGCAGATGATTTTTTTCGTCAACAACGGTTATCGCGTCATCGCCCATGACCGCCGCGGCCATGGCCGCTCGTCGCAGGTTTCCGACGGCCACGACATGGATCACTATGCCGACGATCTCGCGGCCGTGACCGCGCATCTCGACCTCAAGAACGCCATCCATGTCGGCCATTCCACCGGCGGCGGCGAAGTCGTGCACTACATCGCGCGCCATGGCGAGAGCCGGGTGGCGAAGGCTGCGATCCTGTCCGCGGTGCCGCCGCTGATGGTGCAGACCGCGGCCAATCCCGGCGGCCTGCCCAAGAGCGTGTTCGACGATCTCCAGAAGCAGCTCGCGGCCAGCCGCACGCAGTTCTATCGCGACCTCGCCGCCGGCCAGTTCTACGGCTACAACCGTCCCGGCGCAAAACCCTCGGAAGCGGTGATCCAGAACTGGTGGCGCCAGGGCATGATGGGCGGCGCCAAGGCCCACTACGACGGCATCGTGGCGTTCTCGCAGACCGACTTCACCGAGGATCTGAAGAAGATCAACGTGCCCGTGCTGGTGATGCACGGCGACGATGACCAGATCGTGCCCTATGCCGATTCTGCGCCGCTGTCGGCCAAGCTGCTCAAGAAGGGCATCCTGAAGACCTACAAGGGTTTCCCGCACGGCATGCCGACCACGCACGCCGAAACCATCAACGCGGACCTGCTGGCGTTCTTCAGGGAGTGAACAGGATGACTCCTACCCCCTCTCCTTGCGGAGACGGGTGAGGGGTCTCTCTTCGCGAGTCCGAAATCGTAGGGTGGGCAAAGGCGCAATTGCGCCGTGCCCACCACCCGCCATCGATTACGAAGAAGACGTGGGCACGCTTCCGCCTTCGCTCTACGAGCTACGGCGGACAAGTCGCTTTGCCCATGCTACGATACTGGAGGGTGAACGCACCACTCATTTCAAGATCGCCCTGATCGCATCGAAGGTGCGCTTGACGAAAGCCTCCGGCTTCTCCCGCGCGCCTTCGCCGATCCAGCTCTCGCCGCCGACGCGCATCGCGCCGGTGGCGATCATGGCGACGAGCCGCGCCTGCAGCCGGTCGGATTTGGTTCGCCCGCGCTGGGCAAGGCCCTCGGCCAGCGCGCGCTCGAGCTTGTCGTATTTGAGCTGATCGCGCGCCTGCAGTGCCGGATTGTCGCGCTTGAGTCGCGACATCGCCGCTGCTTCCGCCGGATCGAGCCGCTTGACCGCCGCCGCGATCGCATTCTCCGCCGCCGTCAGCATGGATTCGTCCGCGGGCCGTGCGACGACCTCGGCGACCAGCGCGCTGGCGGCATTCTCCTGCCAGGCGGCCACCACGTCCTCCTTGGACGCGAAATAGTGGAAGAAGCTCCGGCGCGACACGTCCGCCGCCGCCGCGATATCGTCGATGGTCGTGGCCTCGAAGCCGCGCTCCAGGAACAGCGCCATCGCCGCGCGGGTCAACCGCTCGCGGGTCTGTTGCCGCTTGCGCTGGCGCAGGCCGGGCGCGGCCGGGGATTTTCCGTCCCCGGACAATGACTTGACGCGTTTCCGGACCACCTTCGAAGCCTTCAAATCGGTTCACCTCTTGCAAAATTGCACTAAGTGCACATTTAGACCGGTCGCGGGCCTCGTTCCAGCCCCGAACGGAGACATGGCATGACCGACTGGACCACGGCAGGCATCCCCTCTCTCGCCGGCAAGACGGCCGTCGTGACGGGGGCGACGGGTGGCCTCGGTTACGAGACGGCGACGGCGCTGGCAGGCGCCGGTGCCATTGTCATACTCACCGGACGCAACGACGCAAAGGGCCTGCGGGCGATCGAAGGCATCTGCGAGCGGTTTCCCAATGCGTTGATCGCCTTTGAGCCTCTCGATCTCGCCAGCCTCGCCTCCGTCGCCGATTTCGCCAGGCGCTTTGCCGCCGGCAACGAGCAGCTCGACCTCCTCGTCAACAATGCCGGCGTGATGGCGCTGCCGAAGCGGCAGCAGACCGAGGATGGTTTCGAGATGCAGTTCGGCACCAATTATCTCGGTCACTACGCGTTGACGGCGCAACTGTTGCCGCAGCTTCGCCGCGCGAAGGCGCCTCGTGTCGTCAATCTCTCGAGCCTTGCGCACCGCTCCGGCGCGATCAATTTCGACGATCTGCAGAGCAAGCATTCCTATCGTCCGTGGCGCGCCTATTGCCAGTCCAAGCTGGCGATGCTGATGTTTTCGCTCGAATTGCAACGTCGCAGCGACGCGGCCGGCTGGGGTGTGAGCAGCATTGCCGCGCATCCCGGCTTTGCGCGCACCGACCTGATTGCGAACGGGCCGGGCGCCAACACGTTCCAGTGGCGGATCGGCCGGCTGCTCCAGCCGCTGTTCAGCCAGTCCGCCGCCGAGGGCGCGCTGCCGACGCTGCTCGCCGCGACTTCGCCCACGGCAGAGCCTGGCGGCTATTACGGCCCGAACGGATTCTACGAAATGAAGGGGGCGCCAGCGCCAGCGCGGATCATGCCACACGCGAAGGATTTCGCCACCGCTGCCATGCTGTGGGATGTCTCGGCGACGTTGACCGGTGTATCCTTCGACGAGATCGCGGCCGCGGCATGAGCCGCGAGCCCGCCAGGAACATCCCGATGCAAGTCATCATCTTCGGTGCGACCGGCATGGTCGGGCAGGGCGTTCTGCGCGAATGCCTGGTCGACACCGGCATCGACCGCGTGCTCGTGGTCGGCCGCAGCCCAACCGGCGTGCGCAACGCCAAGCTCACCGAGATCATCCACGACAATTTTCTGGACTATTCGACGATCGAGGCCCAGCTCACCGGCTTCGATGCCTGCTTTTTCTGCCTCGGCGTGTCCTCGATCGGCATGAGCGAAGATCGCTACCGCCATCTCACCTATGACCTCACGCTTGCGGCTGCGACGACGCTGGCGCGCCTCAATCCGCAGATGGTCTTCACCTACGTCACCGGCGCCGGCACCGATTCCACCGAGCAGGGTTCGCGGATGTGGGCACGGATCAAGGGCAAGACCGAGAACGATCTCTTGAAGCTGCCGTTCCGGGCCGCCTACATGTTCCGGCCCGGCGCGATCCAGCCGCTGCACGGCGCCCGTTCCAAGACCGCTTGGGTGCAGGCGGTCTATACCGCAACCTGGCCGCTCTGGTCGGTGCTGCGCCGGCTCTCGCCGCGGCTCGTCACCTCGACCGAGCAGATCGGCCGCGCCATGATCCGCGTCGCCCGGGAGGGGTATCCGCGGAAGGTGCTGGAGATGGAGGATATCAATAGCCTCTAGCCTGCCGGCCCGTTAGTTTGAGCGGAAATTTCGGGGCCTGTGCGCGTTAAACCCTGTCCATTTCGAAGGAGAAGCGTCGGCGATGTCGCCCCAGCTCAAACTGATCGCACTCGACGCCGACGATCTCGCCGTGATCTCGACCCATGTCCAGGATGCCCGTGTCCAGGCCTCCGACATCATCTGGCGGCAGAGCGAGAAGCGGCTTGTGGTCGGGATGAGCCGGCTGGACTGGGAGCAGACGCTGGAGGGCGAGGCCGAGCCGCGCCGGCTGGTCGCCGCGCTCCGCTTCGACCGCGTGCTCGCCTGCAAGTCGCGCAATATCGAGCTCGCCGCTCCCGACAAGGTCCTGGACCTCGTCGGCATCGAATTTCATCCCCGGGACGGGCGCGACGAGGAGCCCGGCGGCAGCGCCCTGCTCTTGTTCGCCGAGGGCGGTGCCATCCGGCTCGACGTCGAATGCCTGGAATGTGAGCTGACCGACCTCGGCGCCGACGCGCTGGGAACGGGGTTGGAGATCGAAGGGGAGGGATGAGGTGACCTGTATACCAGCCGCACCGGCTCAGGCCTGCGCCAGAACGGCGGCTTGCGAGGGTTGACGCCGCTTCCCCGCCGCGCCATTGAGCAGGGGACCTGGTGCGCCAATCCGCCCCAAAGACCAGCCAGAAGCCAAGCCAGACATGCCCGTTCGCCTCGACCGCAGCAGCGCCGATTTTGACCAGCGATTCGCGGCCTTCCTCGCCGCCAAACGCGAGGTCTCGGCCGACGTCGAAGCCGCCGCGCGCGCCATCGTCGACGACGTGGCAAAGCGGGGCGATGCCGCGCTGCTCGAGGCCACCGCAAAGTTCGACCGCTTGACGCTGGATGCATCCGGCCTTCGCGTCACCGCGGCCGAAATCGAGGCCGCGAACAAGGCGTGCGATGCCGCGACGCTGGATGCGCTCAAGCTCGCGCGGGACCGCATCGAAATCTATCACCGCCGGCAGTTGCCGAAGGACGAGCGCTTCACCGACCCGCTCGGCGTCGAGCTCGGCTGGCGCTATACCGCGATCGAATCGGCCGGCCTCTACGTGCCCGGCGGCACTGCGGCCTATCCGTCCTCGGTGCTGATGAACGCGGTGCCTGCAAAAGTCGCCGGCGTCTCGCGCCTGGTGATGGTGGTGCCGTCGCCCGACGGCAAGCTCAATCCGCTGGTGCTGGCGGCGGCCTCGCTCGGCGGCGTCACCGAGATCTACCGCGTCGGCGGCGCGCAGGCCGTGGCGGCGCTGGCGCACGGCACCGCGACGATCGCGCCGGTCGCAAAGATCGTCGGCCCCGGCAATGCCTATGTCGCCGCCGCCAAGCGGCTGGTGTTCGGCAAGGTCGGCATCGACATGATCGCCGGCCCCTCCGAGGTGCTGGTGATCGCCGACGACACCGGCAATGCCGACTGGATCGCCGCCGATCTCCTGGCGCAGGCCGAGCACGATGCCAGCGCGCAGTCGATCCTGATCACGGATTCGGCGCGCCTTGCCGCCGACGTCGAAAAGGCGGTCGAGGCGCAGTTGAAGACGCTGCCGCGCGCCGCGATTGCCGGCGCGTCCTGGGCCGATTTCGGCGCCATCATCATGGTGAAGAACTTAAGCGACAGTATTCCGCTCGCGGACGCGATTGCCGCGGAGCATCTCGAGATCATGACGGCTGATCCCGATGCGCTCGCTGCGAAGATCCGCAATGCCGGCGCGGTGTTCCTCGGGCCCCACACGCCGGAGGCGATCGGCGACTATGTCGGCGGCTCCAATCATGTGCTGCCGACGGCGCGCTCGGCGCGATTCTCCTCAGGGCTGTCGGTGCACGACTTCATGAAGCGCACCTCGATCCTGAAATGCGGCCCGGATCAGCTGCGCGCGCTCGGACCTGCCGCGATGACGCTCGGACAAGCGGAGGGGCTGGACGCCCATTCGCGTTCGATTGGATTGCGTCTCAATCTGTCATGACAGTGCTGCCCGAACAGGACGACTCGACCAATCGCATCGTCGGCGTCACGCTCGACGAAGAATCGATCGGCCGTTCCGGGCCTGATATCGAGCATGAGCGTGCGATCGCGATCTACGACCTGATCGAGCAGAACCTGTTCGCGCCCGATGGCGCCGACGGGAAGGGCCCGTTCACACTGCATATCGGCATCACCGGCAACCGGCTGATGTTCGACATCCGCCGCGACGACGGCACGCCCGTCGTCGCGCATCTGTTGTCGCTGACGCCGTTCCGGCGGATCGTGAAGGACTATTTCATGATCTGCGACAGCTACTACCAGGCGATCCGCACCGCGACCCCCGACAAGATCGAGGCCATCGACATGGGTCGGCGCGGCATCCATGACGAGGGATCGCGTACGCTGCAGGAGCGGCTGAAGGGCAAGGTGCGGGTCGACTTCGAGACCTCGCGCCGGCTGTTCACGCTCATTACTGTCCTTCATTGGAAGGGGTAAGCGCGATGGCGGGTCCGCCACGCGCACGCGATCCGCAATCGGTGCTGTTCGCCTGCGCGATGAACAGCGTGCGCTCGCCGATGGCCGAGAGCCTGTTGCAGCACATGTTTCCGCAGGGCCTCTACGTGAAATCGGCCGGCGCGAGGCGCGGCGAGCTCGATCCGTTCGCGGTGTCCGTGATGGCCGAGCTCGGCCAGGACATCTCCGCTCACAAGCCGCAGACCTTCGAGGAGCTGGAGGATTGGGAGGGGCTGAATTTCGATCTCATCATCACGCTCTCGCCCGAGGCGCACCACAAGGCGCTGGAGCTGACGCGGACGCTGGCGGCCGACGTCGAATATTGGCCGACGCAGGATCCCACCACCATCGAGGGCAGCCGCGACCAGAAGCTGGCAGCCTATCGCGACGTCTGCGACCAGCTGTTGATGCGCATCCGCCGGCGTTTTGCGAAGGTGGGCGCGGCGAGCGGGTAGCATTCGGCACCCGTAACACCGCCGTCACACACCGTGGGCACATGCTGTCGGAAGCCTCGAATCACCAAAGCTCGGGTTCCCGGGTTGTGAAATCAGCCCCCTTCCGATAGGTTCCGCGCGCAATTCACCCCCTGCTCATCCCCCAAATCACTGATGCTTGGCCGCCCCAAATTCGTACTTGCCTCCGGTTCGCCGCGGCGCCTGTCGCTGCTCAACCAGGCCGGCATCGAGCCGGACGCGCTCCGGCCGGCCGACGTCGACGAGACGCCGAAGCGGGGCGAGCTGCCGCGCGCCTGTGCCAATCGCCTCGCAAGGGCCAAGGCGGACGCAGCGCTCAAATCGGTGCAGCTGGATGACGAGCTGCGCGGCGCCTTCATCCTCTCCGCCGACACGGTGGTGGCGGTCGGCCGCCGCATCCTGCCCAAGGCGAATCTCGTGGACGAGGCGGCGCAGTGCCTGCGGCTGCTGTCGGGCCGCAACCACCGCGTCTACACCGCGATCACCCTGGTGACGCCGCGCGAGGCGTTCCGCCAGCGGTTGGTCGAGACTCGCGTCCGCTTCAAGCGCCTCTCGGAAGACGACATCCAGGCCTATATCGGCTCCGGCGAATGGCGCGGCAAAGCCGGCGGCTACGCCGTGCAGGGCATCGCCGGCTCCTTCGTGGTGAAGATGGTGGGGTCCTACAGCAACGTCGTCGGCCTGCCGCTCTACGAGACCACCACGCTGCTCGGCGGCGAGGGCTTTCCGATCCGCTTCGGCTGGCTCAACGCCACTGCGGTGTGAGCCGGCCAGCCGCAGCCCAACAAAATCGCGAAAACAACCCCATGCACAGTAGAATAGCCTGACGGGGCGCACGCGCCGCCGGTACGAGGAACCTGTTTGCCGACAGGCTCTTGAACCCCTTCACCCCGTGCAAGCCGCCGACATCATGGACGACCACGTCAAAAAGCCCGCCAGCCCGCTCAAAACCTGCCCGATCTGCGGCAAGCCGCAATCGGAAGCCACCCGTCCGTTCTGCTCGTCGCGCTGCCGGGACGTCGACCTGAACCGCTGGCTGAAAGGCTCCTACGTCATCCCCGGCCGCGACGACGACGTGGATGACGTGGAATAAGTAAATAATTTCATGGGCTTATTCGGCCGGTCGACGCGCCGCGCGCCAGCGGCGGCAGCTTGTGCACAGCCGGGCCGCGCCCGGCGAAGCCTCTTGGCGAAGCCGGGTGGACAGGCCGCTTCCGGCCCACTATAAACCGCCCGCTCGATGGGCTTTGGCCCCTCTCTTGGAGCACGCCCAGGTAGCTCAGTTGGTAGAGCATGCGACTGAAAATCGCAGTGTCGGTGGTTCGATTCCGCCCCTGGGCACCATTTTTACGCTTTTCCACGCTGGAGCACGATCTTGTACGATTGCGCCTCGCCAGATGATCGGCGCGAAGCGCGCTCGCGTATTTCTCTTCCTAGGGCTCGCTAAGTCTATGTACGTCAAATCCAGCGTTCAGAACCACGCTTCCGCACGCCCTTCCACGCCGGCCTCCGCGATCGACACTATCTGTTGACCGTCGACCAGCTCGAAACGGCATCGTACCGGCGCCTTCAAAGCAGCGACGCGTGGAAGAGGCATTTGGAAAACCGCGGCTCGCGGCGGTGTCTGGAATCAAGGCATCTAAGTCGTTCGGCAGGCTTGGCCGACCGCCTAGGCTCCCGCCACAAAGGCCGCGCGATCCCGCGCGGCTTCCGCAGGAGCCCGATAATGAAGCAACTCAAGGATATTGCCATCGAAGCTCATGGAGGCCTCGATCGGTGGCGGCAGTTCGAGCAGGTGTCGGCGGATCTCGTGCAGGGCGGCGTCCTGTCCTTGAAGGGACAGGCTGTCACCCTCGAGCGGACCAAGGTCACCGCGGGTCTGAAGAGGGAGTGGGCGTCACACGCTCCGTTCGGCGCTGACAATCGGCGCTCGCGCTTTGAGCCGAGCCGGGTGGCTCTGGAAGCTGACGACGGAACGGTGCTCGAAGAGCTGCTTGAACCGCGGGCGAGCTTTGCCGGCCATGAGTTGCAAACGCCGTGGACGGAACTGCAACTCGCCTACTTCGCCGGCTGCGCCATGTGGACCTATCTGAACATGCCGTTCCTGCTCGCCTGGCCGAGAGTTGAGACCGAGGAACTGGAGCCCTGGCCGACCGATAGCGGCGACTGGCGCCGCCTTGCGGTGCGATTTCCGGCAGAGATCGCGACCCTGGACGAGTGAGGGAGGGGACAGACGCGTGATCTTCAGCAGCAGGCAATCGAGGCCCATGGCGGCCTCGTTGGCGTCGACATCACAGACTATCGCTTCGAGTGAGGTCGGCCGTCGGGACTCAGGCCTGGACGAGGTCTCCCAGCAAATTGGCTGCCACCGTCAGCTTGGCGAGCGTCAAGCCGCTGGCCGCGATCTCCTCGACCAAGCGGCGAACGCGCATCGCCTCAGGATGAGCCGCAAGCCAGTCGCCGGTGGCCTGCTGGCCGGATTCCCCGTTTGCCAGCATGTTGGCGACCAGTGCTCTTTCCGCGGCCGCGATCTGGCCAACGGCACGATCGATGGCGAGACGTTCGTAATTATCGTTGGCCGGCACGCTGCGCGCGGCGGCGATGATCCGATCGAGTCTGAATTCGGCCTCGGCGGCGAAGAAGGTCGTGGCGGCGTCACCGATGGCCCGGTTGGTGCGCTCCGCGACGGTGACGATATCCGGTGCGGAGAGGAGCGCATCGAGATCGGCGAGTTCTGCGGCAAGGCCCGCCGGGACACCGGCATCGATCAGATCCTGCCGCCGCCTGGTGCGCCCAGCCTGCGAATCCTGCGGCAGGGTCTTGTCGAGCCCGGCGGCGATCTCTTGGATTCCGGGGCCGAAGCGTGCGATCACGGCGTCCAGACCGGCCTTGAAATCAGCATTGCGCACATACCAGACCATGCGTGAGAGCAGGAGATCCTGGATCGCTGCGTAGAGGCCGAGTTGCAATTGCCCGTCGATGCGGGTGTCGAGTGCATCGATCCCGGCATTGAGCCGCTTGAGGCCGTAGGATTCGTCCACCGCCACGAAGGCCATGACGATGGTGGCGATATCGGCGTCGGTCTCGTCGGTCAGGCGCACGACACAGGCCGGGCCGCCCCGGTTGATCACGGCATTGGCGAGACTGGTGGCGATGATCTCCCGCCGGAGCCGATGCAATTGTACCGCTGTCGGGAATTGCTCCTGCACCTGGCGCGGAAAATATTGGGATAGTTCGCGGGCGAGATAGGGATCGTCGGGTACGCCAGTTGCAAGCAGGTCGTCGTACAGCGTCAGCTTGGCGTAAGCGAGCAACACGGCAAGCTCGGGCCGCGTCAGGAGCTGGCTGCGTCTCGTACGCTCAGTGATCGCCGCATCGTCGGGCAAGAACTCCACGGCGCGGCTGAGCAGGCCGCGCTGCTCTAGCGACTGCATCAGTCGGGTGAGGAAGCTGATCTCGGCCACCCCTTTCCGTTCGGCCAGCGAAAGCGCCAGCGTCTGAAGATAATTGTTGCGCAGCACCAGCGCGCCGACCTCCTCGGTCATCGCGGCGAGCAGGCTGTTGCGGTCGCCTGGACTGAGGCGCCCCTCGCGCTCGGGGCGCGCCAGCGCGATCTTGATATTGACCTCGACGTCGGACGTGTTCACGCCGGCCGAATTGTCGATGGCGTCGGTGTTGAGCTTCACGCCCTTCTGTGCCGCCTCGATACGGCCGCGCTGGGTGACGCCGAGATTGGCGCCTTCGCCGATCACCCGGGCGCGGACATCGGCGCCTGTGATGCGGATCGGATCGTTGGCGCGATCGCCGGCCTGATCATCGCTTTCCGAGGACGAGCGGATATACGTGCCGATGCCGCCAAACCACAGGAGGTCCACGCGGGCCTTGAGGATCGCTGTCATCACCTCGAAAGGCGTGGCCTGCGGCTTGTCGAGATCAAGCAGTGTGCGCACTTCCGGCGCAAGCGGGATCGCCTTGAGCGAGCGCGAGAACACGCCGCCGCCTTGCGAGATCAGGGACTTGTCGTAGTCCTGCCAGCTCGATCGCGACAGGCTGAACAGGCGCTTGCGTTCGGCGAGGCTGACCGCCGGATCAGGCGAGGGATCGATGAAGATGTCGCGGTGATCGAACGCCGCGACGAGCTTCGTCGCCGGCGATAGCAGCATGCCGTTGCCGAAGACATCGCCCGACATATCGCCTACGCCGGCAACCGTGAACGGCTTGGTCTGGATGTCGGCGCCAAGCTCGCGGAAGTGACGCTTGACCGCCTCCCAGGCGCCTCGCGCCGTGATCCCCATCTTCTTGTGGTCATAGCCCTGACTGCCGCCGGAGGCGAAGGCATCGGCGAGCCAATGGTGCTTCTCGGCCGAGATCGCATTAGCGATGTCGGAGAAGGTGGCGGTGCCCTTGTCGGCGGCGACGACCAGGTAGGGGTCGTCGCCGTCATGCCGCACAGTCGAGTCGGGCGGCACGATGGTGTCGCCGTCGAGATTGTCGGTGAGTTCGAGCAGCGTGCGAACGAAGATACGATAGGCTTCGGTGCCTTCCGCCATGAAGTGGTCGCGACCCGAGGGTGACGGCAGGCGCTTGGGCACGAAGCCGCCCTTCGCGCCGACCGGCACGATCACGGCATTCTTCACCTGTTGTGCCTTCACGAGGCCCAGGATCTCGGTACGGAAATCCTGCGGCCGGTCGGACCAGCGCAGACCGCCGCGCGCGACCTTGCCAAAGCGCAGATGAATGCCTTCGACGCGGGGCGAGTAGACGAAAATCTCGTACAGTGGTCGCGGTGCCGGCAGGGCCTCGATCTTGCGGGCGTCGAACTTGAAGGAGATCACCGGATGCGGATGTCCATCCTGACCGACCTGCCACAAATTGGTGCGGATGGTTGCCTGCACGAGATTGGTGAAGCGGCGTAGGATGCGATCTTCATCGAGCGAGGCGACGGATTTGAGCTGCTCCTCGATCTCGGCGACGAGAGCCATCTCGCGCGCCGAGCGCTCCGCAATCGTGAGTCCAAGGCGCGGATCGAGGCGGCCCTGGAACAGGGCGACGACGTTGGCGGTAATCGCGGCGTTCCTGCGCAGGGTCTCCCACATATAGTCCTGGGTGAACGGAGCGCGGATCTGATGGAGGTAGCGCGACAACGCGCGGATCGTCGATACTTCCCGCCAACTCAGGGCTGTGCGCAGGATCAGTGCGTTGAACCCGTCGGATTCGGCGCGATCGTGGACCACCGCCATGATCGAGGCTTCCAGACGGTGGTTGAATTCACGGCTGATTGCGATCGGCTTGCCGTCGCTGGTCTCGATTGTCATATCGTGCAGCCATACCGGCGCCTGACTGGTGCGCGGCACGATCTGATAGGTGCGTTCGTTGACCACGTCCAAACCGTGATTTTCAATCACCGGTACGCGATAGGATAGCGACAGCGGTGCGGCATCCGAGAAGACCTTCAGGCCGAATCGTCTGGGATCGTCGTCCCCCGCGAGGCGGTAAACCGAAATCGTCACCGGTCGGGCTGAGGTGAGCTTTTCGATGGTGGTGATGTCGGCGATCGCCTGTTCGGCGCTGAATATCTCGGTGTAGCCGCCGGAAAAGGCCTGGGCATAGCGGCTTGCGAGCATGCGCGCCCGCATGCCGTCGGCAGACGCTGCGAGCGCGACCTTCAACTTGTCGGCCCAGGTCTCGGCAATGGCGCTGATCCCGGCTTCGAGTGTCTCGCGCTCGACGACCGGGGTCTTACCTTCATATCGTCCGATGATGTAGTGGACGCGCGCCAGTGATCCTTCGGGGAAGGACACGTAGGAGGCCGACAGGGTCCCCTTGTAGACCTGCGAGAGGAAGGCGCCGACGCGCGTGCGCACGTCGGTATCGTATTTGTCGCGCGGAATGAAGCAGAGGATGGAGACGAAGCGATCGAACTTGTCCACGCGTGCCAGCGCCCGGACCCGGGGGCGCTCATAGAGGATCAGGATCTCCATGACGAAATTGTAGAGCGTGTCGACGTCGATCTGGAACAGATCGTCGCGCGGATAATCTTCGAGAATATGCGTCAGCGCCTTGCCCGAATGGCTGTTCGGGTCGAAGCCGGCGCGCTGTAGCACCTGCGCCACCTTGTGGCGGGCATAAGGGATTTGCTTGACCGATCGGGTATAGGCGCCGGACGTGAACAGACCGACGAGGCGCAATTCTCCTTCGAGCCGGCCGTCGGGGCTATAGAGCTTGATGCCCACATAATCCATCCGGATGCGGCGATGAACGCGGCTGGACACGTTGGCCTTGATCACGATGAGAAGGCTCGGCTCCCGCATGAACTCGCGAATTTCCGACGTCATCACCACCATTTCGCGACCGCGGCGCAGGACCTTCACCTCGGGATCGCGCAGGATGCCGAGGCCCTCGCCGGTCGTGATGTCATCCGACGCATCGCCGTCGGGGGAGAAGCGATATTCGCGCACGCCCAGGAAGGTGAAATTGTCCAGGCATAGCCAATGCAGGAACTGGCTGGCTTCGGCGATCTCGTCGATCGGCAGCGGCGGCGGATTGGTGGAGAAGATCTTGATCGCCTCCTCGATGCGGGCGCGCATGGGCTTCCAGTCGGTGACGCAGGCACGCGCGTCGTTCAACGTCATGGTCAACCCATCGACCAGCTTTTGGCGGTCGGCGTCGACGTCCATGCGGGCGATGTGGAGATGGATGAGGCTTTCGCGCGTGCCCCTTGCTCCCGCCGGCAGGGTTTCGCCATGGAAGCGCATCAGCTTGCCTTGCTCGTCGCGCTCCACGGCGATGATCGGATGGGCGACCAGGGCGACCTCGATGCCCTGCTCGGCTAGCTCGGCCAAAGTGGAATCGAACAGGAAGGGCATATTGTCGTTGAGAATTTCGAGCACGGAGATCTCGCGGCCATCCGGCATCGTCGGATTGACGATGCGGATATCGGCGTGCCCCGCCGTGCGCCGCTGTACATGTTCCCAGGCCTGCTCGGCCAGGAAGGCCAGCGAAGCGGCGTCGTGGTTGGCGAGATCCTCGCTATTGGTGTGGCCGAACAGGAGTTCGGCAAAAGTCCGGGGCGCGTTGCCTAGCTGCACGTTGGCCGCAGCATTGCGAATCAGGGTCGACCGGGCCTTGTCGTCACGCCACGCTTCCATAACGTCCTCCATCTCTCGCATCGTCCGATCGCAACCGCGATCATCAGTTTGCTTCTGGAGTTCATCGCTTCGAGCGCCGTTATCTTGATCGAGATCCGGCGCCGCGAAATCTGCCCTCGGCACCTGATCTTACCACTCCGGCGGCCAAGGCGCGCGGAACCGCGGCAAAAAGGCCTACGACACGGCCGGGTCGCAGATGCCACGAGAAATCATAAGTGTATTCAATGGCATACGAGTTCTCAGTTTTGTTCGGAGTGGCGCACCATCCCTCTCAGTTTCGGACGCCCCCTAGCTTCGCCGCATGCGTTCGCTGTACGCGTAGGGCCACAGCTGGTATGCTTTTCGCCATTGGGTGAACGGCAGCTCGCCAGCCGACTTTTTTGCGAGGCCGGCCTTCTGATCGGATTTCGATCCCGCTCGCGGCTCTACGTTTCGCTTCGACATAACGCTGAACAAATTCGTCAACGGCTGCCCCGTCCCCGCTCACATTGGGAGATGTGCCATGGCTGCATCGGACTGGCGTCTCGAAGGCGAATGGATGAAGAACTGCACCTGCGCGTTTGGCTGCCCCTGCGATTTCAACGCACGGCCGACCCAAGGCTATTGCAAGGGAATGGTCGCCATGCGGATCGCCAACGGACATTTCGAAGGGACCAGGCTCGATGGTCTCTGCTTTGCGATCACGGTCGATTTCCCTGGGCCACTTCATGAGGGCAACGGGACAATCCAGCCCATCATCGACGAACGCGCCACGGCGGAGCAGCGGCAGGCGTTGTTCGATATCTTTTCCGGCAAGCATTCGGCCGAAGGCACGCTTTTTCAGATCGTCAGCATGATCGTGACCAAGATCCACGATCCGGTGTTTGCGCCGTTCGAGTTTTCCTTCGACAAAGAAGGACGCGTCGCAAAACTCGTCGCCAGGGGCGTGCTCGAGACCGATGTCGAGCCGATCAAGAATCCGGTGACCGGTGATCCGCACCGCATCCAGGTGGTCATGCCCGAGGGGTTCGAACATCGGGCGGCCGAGGTCGCATCCGCCAACATCCGCTCGACCGGCGCGATCCCGTTCGAGACCCGCGGTACGCATAGCTCGCTCGCCAATGTCGTGCAGACGCCCGAGGGCGTAGCGGCATGATGCGGCGCTGACACCGAGACAAAACCTCGGTGTCAGCTCCTCATCGCTATGGACAAGTCGATGCAGGGGCGCTCGATACTGGAACATTTGCTCCACCGCGACCGGCTGATCGTCGCGATCGGGACCGCCGCAGTGGTGGCGCTCGCCTGGGCCTATCTCGCCGCGGGCGCCGGCATGGACACCGAGATGATGGCCGACATGCCGGACATGGCGCCGATGCCGTGGACGCCATTCTATGGCGTGCTGCTGTTCGTGATGTGGTGGGTGATGATGATCGCGATGATGGCGCCGAGCGCGGTGCCCACCGTTCTCTTGTACGCGACCGTCAAGCGCAAGCAGGAGACTGCCTCCCGCGCCGCAATCGATACCTGGATCTTTCTCGCCGGCTATCTCGTGACGTGGGCGGGGTTCAGTCTCGCGGCGGTGCTGGTGCAGGGAGCGTTCGAACGCTTCGGATTGCTGTCGATGGCGATGGCAAGCACCAGCGCGATTCTGGGTGGCGGCATTCTGATCGCAGCAGGGGTATATCAGTTCACACCCCTCAAACAGGCGTGCCTGCGCTACTGCGAGAGCCCGCTGTTGTTTCTCAGCCGACATTGGCGGCCCGGCACGCGCGGCGCATTGCGAATGGGACTTCGCCACGGCAGCTACTGCGTCGGCTGCTGCTGGTTTCTGATGGTATTGCTGTTCGTCGGCGGCGTGATGAACCCGGCCTGGATCATCGGCATCGCGCTCTATGTCGCCGGCGAGAAGCTGCTGCCGTTCGGCCGAAGATTGAGCTATGCGGCAGGCGGGGTCCTCATCCTGTCCGGCGCGATCGTTCTTGCGCGCGCAATCTGAAAAGCCGGCCCGAAGGCGGCCAAAAATGTGCGGCTTTCGACATGCCCATGTACCTGATTGCTCAAGGCCAGCCGACCTCCGTGATGATACGGATGTTTTTAGCTGAAGAATTGAGCTTTACCCAAACACAAACTTAAGGCTGTTTCAGCTACCTTTGCGCTATGAACAGCACCCGCGCGCCGCTTTCGGCCGCGGGTGTCCCTGTGCAGTCGAGGCGGAGACAAGGCGATGCCAATACTGCGGGCGAGCGCAGTTCTGCCCTGGCGGCCGGAGCGGGGGTGCGCGTCGTGATTCCCGCAGGGGCAGTCCGCAAAGCCGGAAGAACGATCCTGCGGAATGGTCCGCTGCAGATCGCGTTGTTCTTTCTGCCTCTGGTTTGGATCGGCTATTTCGCAATCACCGCGTCGGAGCGGATGGACGCGGTCGAGCAGGCGCGGTCGCACGGCAACAGCGTCGCCGAACTGTTCGAGGAAAACACCGAACGCATCTTCGAGCGCGTCGATCAGTCATTGCTGGTGGTGCGAGCGCTCTACGCCCAGGATCCGCTCACCTTCAGCTTGAAGTCATGGTCGGACACGGCCCGCATTGCGACCGGCGACGTGGTTCAGTTCGCACTGATCGGATCGAACGGATACATGACCGAGACGACCGCGGGCTATTCCGGCCCGCCGCTTTATCTTGGCGATCGCGAGCACTTCATCAATGTCATGGCGCAAGCCGACGATCGCCTCTACGTCGCCAAGCCGGTGCTGGGAAGGGCCTCGAACAAATGGACGATCCAGCTCGCAAGAAAGGTGTTCGACCTCGCGCGGAATCCGGCCGGAGTGGTCGTCGGCTCGATCAGCGTCGACGTGGTCGGCAGGTTCTACGATACGGCAAAGCTCGGCGTCGGCGGAACGCTGGTGCTCAGAAATGCCAATTACGTCGTGCTCGCCGCCCGGGGCGTGGACCAGGGCTCCGTGCTGGGACAACACGCACCCAGCCGCGTCGAGGGCGAGCTGGGTGACGGCTTCTATGTGCAATACTGGAACGAGAACCGACCGAACCGCAGCGACCGGTTGACCACGGCGCGCAGGTCGCGTGCGTTTCCGCTCATCTTCACCGTCGGTATTTCGGGGCAGGAGATCTATTCCCGCTCCGCCGTCAGGCAGAAGGTTTATCTCGGCGGCGCGCTGCTGCTGACGTTCATTATCCTCGCCGCGACGACATTCCATTGGCGACGGCAGCAGGCGCTGGATCGCGCTCACCGCGAGCGGCGCGATTTTGCCAGCAAGTTTGAGGATGCGCTCCGGAACCTTCCCCAGGGCTTGAGCATGTTCGATGGCCGCGACCGCCTGATCGCATTCAACCCGCAATGGCTCGAACTCTATGGCCTCCTGCCGGAAGACATTCGGATCGGCATGCATTTCCGGGATATATTCGCAAAACAGACCGCCGTGCTCGACGTCGAGACCTATCTCGTCGATTTGAAGAACCGGCTCGCCCGGTCGGAGCAGATCTCGAACACCGTGCAGTTTCCGGATGGACGGGTCGTCTACATCTCCTACGGCCGGCGCGAGGGTGGCGGCTGGGTCGCCACTCATGAGGACATCACCGAGCGCAAGGCGTCGGCGGACCGCATCGAGCGGCTGGCGCATTACGACAGCCTGACCGGCCTTGCCAACCGCAACCTGTTCAAGGAGCGCATCGACGAGGCGCTGGCCAGCTCGCGCCGGCTGGAGCCTGGGTTCGCCGTACTCCTGCTCGATCTCGACAAGTTCAAGTCCGTCAATGATGCGCTCGGCCATCAATGCGGCGACGCGTTGCTGAAGCAGGTCGCCGACCGGATCAAGGCGCAGATTCGTGATGCCGATACTGCGGCGCGAATTGGCGGCGACGAGTTTGCCGTGATCGTGGCCGCGATGCGCGACGGCGCTGCAAGCCTGGCCGAGCGGCTGGTCCAGGCCATTGCCGAGCCCTATCACATCGATGGCCATCCCGTCGTGATCGGCTGTAGCATTGGCCTTGCGCTCGTGCCCGAGCACGGCACGCGGGTCGATGAGATCCTTCGCAACGCCGATCTTGCGCTCTACAGGTCGAAGAATGCCGGCCGAAGCTGCTTTCACCTTTATTCAGCGGAGCTCAAGGCGGAAGCGGATCAGCGCAACGTGCTCGAGATCGAGCTGCGCGAAGCGATCTGGCGCGAGGAGCTGGAGGTGTTTTATCAGCCCGTGATCGAGCTCGGCACCGGTCGGGTAAAGTCGGTCGAAGCCCTGGCGCGCTGGCATCACGGCACCAGGGGCTACATTCCTCCGGCTGAGTTCATTGCGGTTGCGGAGGCGGGGGGCTTGATCGTCGAGCTCGGCAATCAGGTGCTGGCCCGGGCCTGTCGCGATGCGATGAGCATGCCGGCAGACGTCAAGGTCGCTGTCAATCTCTCTGCCCTGCAATTTGCCGGCACCAATCTCGTCGACACCGTGACCTTTGCGTTGGCGCAGAGCGGCCTTCCGCAAACCCGGCTCGAGCTCGAGATCACCGAGAGCGTATTTCTCGCCGACACCGAGGAGAACCTCAAGACGCTCCAGCGCCTCAAGGCGCTCGGCGTCTCCATTGCCCTCGACGATTTCGGTGTCGGATACTCGTCTTTGTCCTATTTGACGGCCTTTCCTTTCGACAAGGTCAAGATCGACAAATCGTTCATCGACAGGATCGATCGCTGCGAGACCGTCGCCGTGCTGAAGTCCATCGTGCAGCTCGCGAAGACGTTGAAGCTCTCGATCGTCGCCGAGGGGGTCGAGTCCTTCGAGCAGGTCAAACGGCTCCAGTCACTCGGCATCCCGCTCGGCCAGGGATTTCACTTCAGCAAGCCCGTGCCGTTCGCCGGCCTCTCGTGGCAAAGCCCCCCGGCGCGACGGAAACGGCGGGCGGCGTGAGCTGAATGCCTCCGGCGTTTGTCATCATCGCCCGCCGCCCAAGAGCAGGAAAGCTGAGCAGGTGAAGGCTCCCTTTGAATAGCTTGGAAGGGGGAAGATTTGGTGGTTCGCTGGCACGTTAAGCTTCCGCTGAGAGCCGAAGGACCGCACCGCGCGGAGCCAATTCCCGAGCCAAATCGCACCCGCCGATCCTGGCACTCCACTTGCTGAGTCATGACCAAAGCCGGGCCTCGGCAGGGAGGCCCGTTTCAGGTTGAGGCATGCGATGCAAGAAATGTCCCGTTCTGGTACTGCCGGAGAACTCCGGCTCGATGCGCTGATCGCCGATTTGTGGTGGCGCGTTCGGCTGTTGAATACCGACATTCTCGAGGAGGAAGCCAAAGCTGGGGTGTTTGACGTGCAGCAGCCGACCTATCCGCTGCTTGCACTCAACCTTCGAGCGCGGCGCGACAATCTGGTCTCCACGATCGGCGTGCTCGAGCAGCGTGCGAAGTCGGTGTCGGAAGCGGCTTGAGAGCGGCCGCAAATTGATGGCGGCGATCGATCGCGACGGCATCAGCCGGGCGATCGACACCTCCTCGCCATCGCAATGATGGGCGAAGCGCTTCCGCCGTTCTCCGCCGCAAGCTCATCGCGACGGCCGTGCTAAAGCGCGACGAGATTAGGATGAAACATCATCGCGCTTCAGTTTATTGTTTGAGCATGATCTTTTTGGAAAACCGCTGCACATTTTTCCGGATCATGCTCTAGAATTCGCACACGTCAGGATGCAATAGCGGTCCCCGCTTGATCCAAACGCGGGCGCCCTCCGCGCCAACCTGCGCATGCAGATTCACGCCCGCCGGCAGACGCCCCCAATCCTGCGGGCTCATCGCCTCGCCGTCGACCGTGAGGCCGCCCGACACCAACAGAAACTCCAGGCCGCCCGAATTCTCCACTGTGACGGTCGCGGTCGCTCGCCAGTCCTCCAGCAGAACCGTCTCATGGCCATCATCGAACAACACTGTTGCGGCGCTTGCGCCGGGGCGCGGCTCCGCGGGCTGACCTTCGCCCGGCAGGCGGACGGTCTGCGCCCTGTCGTCAGCGCGGAACTGCCATAGCCGCACGAAGATCGTGCAGCCGCCCTGTGATGCGGGTGCATGCGAGGTGCCCGGCGGATTGCGCACATAGGTCCCGGTTGGATAATCGCCCTCGTCGTCCTGGAAGACGCCTTCCAGCACCAGAAACTCCTCCCCGCCGCTATGCACATGGCGCGCAAAGGCGCTGCCGGGCGCATAGCGGACGATCGAGGTGGCGCGCGCCTTCTCCTAGCCGATCCGAAACAGCATGCGGCGGTCGACGCCGGGCGCCGGACTCGGGATCCAGTCCTCCTGCGAGGCGTGGGCGATGACAGGGCGAGAAAGGTCGTCATTGATGCGCATGATCAGATCTCCGCAAAACCGCCGTCGACATTGATCTCGGCTCCAAGCAGGTAGCGCGAATCGTCGCCGGCCAGGAATGTCACCGCCGCCGCGATCTCCTCCGGTTTACCCATGCGGCCGGCTGGAACCTTGGAGCCGACCTTATCAGCATAGGCCCTGAACTCCTCTTCGGTGTGCCCGGGTGCGCGATGGATCGGCGTGTCGATCGGACCTGGGCTGACTGCATTGACGCGGATTTTTCGAGCGACAAGCTCCGCCGCCAACACGCGTGTGAAGGACCGTACGGCCGCTTTAGAGGCAGACAAGACCGCCCGGCCCGGCGTGCCGACCTGACCCAGCCATGAGGTGTTGAGAATGATCGAGCCGCCATCGGCCATGACCGGAAGCACTGCCTGGACCGTGAAGAATACGCCCTTCACATTGATGTCCATCAGGCGGTCGAAGCTCTCTTCGTCGGTCGTTTCAATCGGCGTTCCATAGGCGACGCCGGCATTGGCGAAGAGGATGTCGAGCTTGCCGAAGGCGTGGCCGACGATCTGCACCATCGCCTTCAGATCGGCAAGGGAGCGCACGTCGGCGCTGATCGTGAGCGTATCGCCGCCGACTTCCTGACGTGCGGCCTCCAGCTTGGCCGCATCAGTGCCGGTGATGGCGATGCGGACGCCCTCAGCGCGAAGCCGCTTGGCCGTGGCAAGGCCGATGCCACTATTGCCGCCGGTGATGAGCGCGGTCTTTCCGTTCAGCATGTGATGGTCTCCTGTGCATCGATCAATCGGGCGAGGACCTCGGCGACGGCGCGAGCCGCAGCATCGATCGCGCCGGCGAGATAGCCGGGTTCGGTCGCACTGGTCTCGCTACCGCCGAGCGAGATCCGGTCGGCCCAGGCGCCGCTCACCCAGGACGCTCGGCCGGGAGGCAAATGCGCTCCGCCGATGCGGTCGGCGTCGGTTGCGGTCAGCGGATCGGTGGCCCAATCCTTGAACAAGGTGGCACGAGGCTGGGCCGCTTCAGGTCCAAACAGACGCTCGAGCTGGGTAATGCAGGCCTGCACCAGCACATCCTCGCCAACGGCGAGGCGCTGATCCGCGGCGACACCGAGAAAGCCGAACAGCGCGGCCGATCCGAACGCGGTCGTCGCATCATGGATCTCCGCCATCGGGCCGACCATGCTCTGCACGGTGCCGGAGAGACTCCTCTCTCGCCAGAATGGTCGATCGTACAGCGCGAAGAATTTGGCGTGCGGCGCCATCCAGGTCGCGGTACTCTGCCAAAGTAATGCGGTCGCAGGCTCGAGGCCTGGCTGAAACGAAACCGTCCGTGCCAAGAGACGGGGCGGCAGCGCGAGGATCACCTGATCGGCAACCAGTATGGCAGAAGACGCATCCGCCGCTTTCATCGCCAAGGTCACCCCGTCGCGCGTCAGCGCGATACTGGTCACTGCCGATCGAAGCTGGAGGCGCTGCGGCGGCAGGGCCGCGACCAGCGCACGGATCAGCGCTCCGGTGCCGCCGGTCAGACGCATCGATTGCGGCTCCTGTCTCATCGCGCGGAAGCGCTGGACTGTCTCCTTCGACATGCGTTCGAACAGAGCGTCGCCGTCGCCGTTTTGCGGAAAAGCGCTCAGTCCAAGCTCATGGATCAGCTCTCCCATCGCCGGCTGCAAGCCGGGCCAGAACCAGGACGGGCCGAGATCGAAGCCATCGTCAGAGATCGCTCCCGCACTGTCGACGGAGAGGATGCGCCCGCCAAAGCGATCTCTCGCCTCCAGCAGATGGAAGTCGATGCCGGCCGCATCGAGCAGACGCGCGGCGTAAAGGCCGGCAAGACCGCCGCCCACAATGGCTACCTTGGTTCGCATGCTCATTTTTCGTAACTCGTGTGCGGTCCACGTGTGTCGCTGTGACGATCATGTTGAAGGGTGCTCCCGAGAGCACCCTTCGATGATTCAGGCGAGGCGGTTCGCGAGAGCTTCCGCAAGCGGCACGGCGGAGGCGGGGCTCTGACCTGTCATCAGCACGCCATCGACGACCACGTTCGGCTCCCAATTGGCCTTGCTCTGATATTTGGCTCCGCGATTCCTGAGCTCGTCCTCGAGCGAGAACAGAAGATGGTGCAACAGCTCGATTTCGGTGTCTTCCGCGTTCTTGAAGCCGGTCAGGTTCAGGCCGTTGACGAGATATTGGCCGTCGTCCTTCTTGACGTCGCGCAGGATAGCGGGCGCGTGGCAGACCATCGCGATGGGACGCTGCGCATTGTGGAAGTCACGGATCAGCTTGATCGCGTAGGAATCCGACGCGAGATCCCAGAGCAGGCCATAGCCACCGGGGAAGAACACGGCATCGTACGTGCGGTAGTCGATATTGCGCAGCTTCCGGGTGTTGCGGGCAGCGAACATTGCGACCGGATCAGCGAGGAAGCGCTCGGTATATTCGGTGGTGAACGGCGACTTCATGCTGAGGAGGTCGATCGGCGCTTCGCCGCCCCGTGGGGAAGCAAAGACGACCTCAAAGCCGGCCTTGGTGAGGATGTAATAGGGGGCCGCCAGTTCGTGGAACCAGGTGCCCGTCTGCTTGCCGCTGATCCCCATCTCGTCGACCGACGACATGATGAGGAGGATGCGCTTTTGTCGATTGCCAGTGCCCATAAATTTTCCTTCAGGTGATCAGAGCTTTGCGGATATCTACCTGTCGGCAGGTAGATAATGATGACGCACATACAACTTGTCAGGCGCGATAGCAAGATCTACCTGTTAACAGGTAGGTGAACGACTTGGCAGACTGGAAGGCTATGACCGACACGGTGGAAGCGATCATGGACGCGACGGAGCGTCGAATCCGGGAGGCTGGCTATAGCGGCTTCAGTTTTCGAGAGGTCGCCGCCGACGTCGGGGTGAAGAGCGCGAGCATCTACTATCATTTCCCGACCAAGAGCGCGCTCGCGGCCGCTGTGGCTCGACGTTACAACCAACGCGTGGTCGCGGCCGCCGATGCCGGGGTCGCCGCCGGACAGAATGTGGTCCAGGCCTGGCGGGCGGTGTTTCGCAGCGCCCTCGATGATGGCGCCAAGATGTGCCTCTGCGGATCGCTCGGCGCTACCGTCCCCGACCTGGCGCCGGACGTGGCCCATGAGGTGCGGCAGTTTTTCCAGGCGGGCATCGCCAGCCTCGTCGCCGGCGGCCTCACCGAACAGCGTGCGACCCAGGTGCTCGCGACGCTCGAAGGCGCGATCCTGATGGCCAGCGCACAGGGCGATCCGACACTCTTCGACCGTGCAACCGAAGCGCTGGGTTGAGGCGGAGACGCGCCGACATCGAGGAGGGGAAGCTCCATAGCGGCCTCCGACAAGGATTCGCGCTACACCGGAAACGTCAGCGAGTTCGCCAGCCTCACCCGGTCGACCGAGCGCCGGCAGCCGGTCTCTTTGAAGAAATGAAAAGGTGGCTCTTCACGGTGCTGACGGACACGCCCAGCGTATTGCAGCAGCGTGGCACTCGCTGCGGGCTGGCGTTGAAGTCGCGGCGGCTCCTCTCGTGCCTCTTCCTCCGATCGAACGACGCACGGTCACCAGCAGGAGCGATGATCATCGCGTGACCGCTGACACATATCTTCCTCGCGGGTCGATCTAGCTTGCGGTCAGGTGGTTCGCAGTGATCCACCGGGAAGAGGACAAGACTTATGCGCAATACCATCCTTGTGGCCTTCGCAGCGATCACCTTGGCAAGCGTGGTGACACCCGCGAGCGCGCTGACCATCGTCCGCGATCATCGCGACCCGCCCATCGTGCGCGACCATCGCAATCAGACCATCGTCAGGGACCACCGCACGCAGCCCGAGGTCCGCGATCATCGCCACTAAACGTCCCGGCGGCGGAGCCGAACCGATCGGGTTCGGCTTCGTCGTCTTGTCGAAAAGCCCGACAATCGTCCCGCGCACAACGCCGGTGTCCATTCGCGATTGTGAGGCCTGAGCACGCGCCAGCTTCCCGCTGCCATGCTATTGCTGCCTCCGCAACTTCCCGCGAGGCCGCCATGCTCCCCATTCCCGCCGATATCTTCACCGAGCCCGAGGACGTCTCGCCCGACGGCCTCGCCAATCTCGGCCCGCTCCGCCGTCTCGCAGGGCATTGGCAAGCGGACAAGGGCATCGACATCAATCCGAAGGCGGAGGGGCCGGAGCGGCGGACCTTCATCGAGCGCATCCGCATGGATCCGATCGATCCGCAGGCCAACGGGCCGCAGCTGTTGTACGGGCTACGCTATCACATCCACATCAACACGCCTGAGGAAGACATCACCTTCCACAACCAGGTCGGCTATTGGCTGTGGGAGCCCGCGACCGGCCTGATCATGCAGACGCTGGCGATTCCGCGCGGGCAGGTGCTGCTGGCCTCGGGCAACGCCGGGCCCGACGACAAGACGATCTCGGTCACCGCAAAGCGCGGCGACACCGCCTACGGGATCTGCTCGACCGACTTTCTGGAACAGGCCTTCCGCACCGACTCCTATCGCTGCGACATCACCTTCAACGACGACGGCAGCTGGACCTATCTGATCCAGACCGAGTTGTTCGTCCGCGGCGCGCCGTTCGATCATCGCGACACCAACACGCTGCAGCTGGTCGCGCCGCCGAAGCTCAATCCGCTCGCGGTGATCGTGAACGATCGCGCCAGGAGCGATGAGAAGGGTGATGGGTCGGCAGTGTGAAGCGCGGCGTCGGAGAATCGCATGAAGCCCTATGTCATCTGTCTGATGCACTCCAGCCTCGACGGCCGCACGCATCCCAGCCGCTGGCGCCCGAAGGGGGCGGGCACCGACTGGTTCGAGAAGATCCATGACGAGCTCGGCGGCGATGCCTGGGTGATCGGCCGCGTTACCGGGTCGGAGTTCGCCAAGGGCCAGCCCTATCCCGCGACGACGAATGCGAAGCTGCCGCGTGAAAACTGGTTCGCGCGGCGTGATGCGAAAACCTATGGAATCGTTCTCGATGCGCGGGGCAAGATCGGCTGGGGGCGCTCGGACATCGGCGGTGATCCGATCGTCGTCGTGCTGACCGAGAGCGTGCCGGATTCGCATCTCGTCGGCCTGCGCGGCGAGGGCGTGTCCTACATCTTTGCCGGCAAGTCCGAGCTCGATCTGGCGCTGGCGCTCGACGTTCTCAGCCGTGAGTTGGGGGTGAAGCGGCTGCTGGTGGAGGGCGGCGGCGTCGCCAACGGCGCGTTCCTGCGTGCCGGTCTGATCGACGAGTTCAACCTGATTCTCAGCCCAGCGATCGATGGCGCAGAGGGCGCGCCCTTCGTTTTCTCTTCGACGGAGGCGGACAGCGACAAGCGCGCGCCGATCACGGCGATGACGCTGGAGAGTACGCGCCAGCTCGGCGGCGGTGTTCTGCTGCTGCGCTATCTGATCACGAACGATCCGCAAGCCGCGAGCCGGTAACGCGCGGCCATGCCCGAGACAACAGAACATATCGTCATCGTCGGCGCCGGCGCGGCCGGCCTGATGGCGGCGCGCGAGCTGGCGCGGGCCGGCCGCAGGGTGACGGTGCTGGAGGCGCGCGAGCGCTGCGGCGGCCGCATCCTTCCGCTGCCGGTCTCGGAGTTCGGCTACCCCGCCGCGGGCGGCGCCGAATTTGTCCATGGCGAGGCGCCGGTCACGCGCGGATTGCTGCGCGAGGCCGGACTGTCCCTTCTCGAGATCGCAGGCGAGCAGTGGAGCTTTGACGGCACGGCGCTCTTGCGCGAGGAGCGCGACGATCCGCACGAGGCGGAGCTTCAGGCCGTGCTGAAGGACTTGAAGGACGATCTCTCCGTCGCCGAATTCCTGCGCCGGCATTTCGCCGGGGACGACTATGCGCCGATGCGCCAATCGATCGAACGGATGGTCGAGGGCTATGACGCGGCCGACCCCGAGCGCGCCTCGACGCTGGCGCTGCGCGAGGAATGGATGGATGGCGGACACGCGCCGCAGGCGCGCATCGATGGCGGCTATGGCGCACTGATCGACTTTCTGGCCGCCGATTGCCGCAAGTCTGGCGTGACCATCCATCTCGGCGCCGTAGTGTCGGCGATCGAGGAGGACGGTGACACGGCGGCGGTTCACTGCGGCGGCAGCGATGTCCACGCCTGCGATCGCGTGATTCTCACCGTGCCCCTGCCGCTGCTGCGCGAGATGGCTCTGCCGGCGAGTGCGCGCGCGAAGCTTGCTGCTGCTGATGACATCGGCTTCGGCAACGTCATCAAGATCCTGCTGCGGTTTGCGCGGCCGTGGTGGCGCGAGCGGCACCAGGATCTCGCAGCCATGACCTTTCTGTTGTCCGACCGGACCATCCCGGTGTGGTGGACGCAATATCCGAGCGGGCAGGCCGTGCTCACCGGCTGGTTGGGCGGCCCGCGCACGGCGGAGCTGGAAAGCCTCGATCCACAAGGACTGATCGCCGCCGGGCTCGATTCGCTCGCTGCCATCTTCAAGTTGCCGCGCGAGGACGTCGCGCGCGAGCTTGTGGCGGCCACGGCGACCAACTGGGCGCATGATCCCTTTGCCCGCGGCGCCTATTCCTGGGCGACGCCGCGGACGCGCGCGGCACAAGCGGTCCTCGCGCGTGCCGATGGCCTGGTGCTGTTCTCCGGCGAAGCTCTCTATCGCGGCCGTGACATGGGCACGGTGGAAGCGGCACTGGCGAGCGGTCAGGAGACGGCAGAGATGATTTTGCGGGGGTAAGAAAAAGGCCCGCATCGCGGGCCTTTCCTTTTACCAGCGTCCGCCGCCGAAGCTGAACGTCACGCCCGGACCGCCGCCGCCGTAATATCCGTACGGCCCGCCGCCGTAATAGCCGTGGTGCCGCGGGTAATAACCGTAGCTCCGGTAGTGCGGACGATAGTAGCCGTGATGGTGGTGATGATGGCGCCAGTGATGGTGATGGCGGTGGCCATGGTGCCGGTGCTGCGCGCTGATGTCGGTCGACTGGCCGGCTGGCGCGTTCTGCTTCGCGCCTGAATTATTGGCCGCGTTCGCCGCCGATCCGCCGGCAAGCGCCGCAGCACCGACCGCCATCGCGACAATGAGATACTTCATGGTGTCATCACTCCAGTTGAATGTCGTGTGACAACAGATGGGCGTCGGCTGCGTTCCGGCCAGTGCGGGCGTCGAAACGACGCAGTATCGCGACGTCCGATTCGCGCGCGTGAACGCACATCGTGAGATTTATTGTCGCATCATCCGCATTGATCGCATTGCTGCCATCACTTGGCCGCGAACGAGGCGAGCACGTCGTCGCTGGTGACGATGCGCGCGAACTCGCCGTTGAGGTTCGACAACGTCATAGCATGGATTTGCTCGGCGGAATGCTTGTCGCCGTCGGGCCCGACGCGGTCGAACGTCCATGTCGCATCGCGTACGAGGCGCGCATCGAACCCGAGATTGCCGGCCATCCGCGTCGTCGTCTCCACGCAATGATTGGTGGTGGCGCCGCAGATCACGAGCGTGCCGATGCCGGCCGCGCGCAGGCGCTGTTCCAGGTCGGTGCCGATGAAGGCGCTGTTGACGCGCTTGATGATGACAGTCTCGCCCGGTTGCTCGCGCGCTTCGTCCTTGACGGCGTAGCCGGAACGCGATGGCAGAAACGATGAATTCGGCTTGGTGCCTTCATGGCGGATATGAAAGATCGGCGCGCCGCGCGCTCTGAATGCCTGCAACAGACCGGCGATCCGCGCCACCGCATCCGGATTGTTGCGCCGCTGTCCCGCCGCCTCCCATTCGTCGAACGCGCGCTGGACGTCGACGACGATGAGAGCGGGGAGGGAGCGAGGCATGGAGGTGCTTTCGGTTTCTATTGCTGAGTCAATTATGCGAGGCGAAGATGACGACGGGCAATGTCAATCTTCCCTCGTTTCGAGCCCCCTAGCCCGGATGTGGATTGGGAAAGCCGTGGCGTTCGGAGAGCGCCGCGAGGAACGCGTCCTTGCATGGCCGCCTTGCTGAGGATCAAGGCGGCAAGGGCTGGCCGGCCTAGTGTCGAGGCACCAAATGGTTGGGAATCGATGAGATGCGAGAGGACGCCATGCCGGGGCCGACGAGTCAACCGGACGGACTTGCCGGGATCAGGACGCTGCCGGAGCTGCTGCACTGGCGCGTCAAGGCGACGCCGGCGGCGGAGGCTTACCGCCATTTCGATGCGACCGCGCGGCGCTGGGTCAGTCAGTCCTGGCGCGAGATCGATGCGGGATTCGAGCTGTGGCGGCGCGCGCTCGCCGCGGAGGAGTTCGCGCCGGGCGAACGCGTCGCCATCCTGATGCCGAACGGCATTGCGCATATCGCCATGGATCAGGCGGCGCTGTCGCGCGGCCTCGTGCCGGTGCCGATGCATGCCGTCGACAACCCCGACAGCATCGCCTACGTCCTCGTCGATTCCGGCGCGCTGCTCCTGTTCGTCGATACACTGGAGCGCTGGCAGGCGATCGTGGCGACCGGCCAGCCGCTCGACCATCTCAAGCGCGTCGTCTGCGCGGACGCAGGCGGGCTCATCACGCCGGACGCGCGCATCGTCGGGCTCGACCACTGGCTCGCACAAGCAGCCGGCGCGACCGCGCCGCTGCCCAATGTCGTGATCCAGCCGGACGATCTCGCCGCCATCGTCTACACCTCGGGCACGACCGGGCGGCCAAAGGGCGTGATGCTGTCGCACTGCAATGTCGTCGCCAATGTGAAGGCGATCGCGCGCCGCATCAAAGCCGAACCGCACGACGTCTTCCTGTCCTTCCTGCCGCTCTCGCACACCTTCGAGCGCACCGGCGGCTATTACTATCCGATCGCGGCCGGCGCCTGCGTCGCCTATGCCCGCTCGGTGCCGCAACTCTCGGAGGACCTGAAGCGTGTGCGGCCGACGGTGCTGGTCTCGGTGCCGCGGATCTACGAGCGCATTTACGCGCTGATCATGCAGCATCGCGCATCAGCTGGAAGTATCGAACGCGCGCTGCTCGACCTCACCATCGCCGTCGGCGGGCGCCGTTTCGATGCACGGCAGCGGCATGGCGTGCCGTCGCTGCTGGACCGGCTGGCCTGGCCGCTGCTCAAGCGGCTCGTCGCCGACAAGGTGCTGGCGCGGCTCGGCGGCCGCCTGCGCGTCGCGGTCTCGGGCGGGGCGCCGATCGCGCAGCCCGTCATTCGCCTGTTTCTCGCGCTCGGGCTCGACGTCCTCCAGGGCTACGGCATGACGGAGACCTCGCCGGTGGTGTCCGTCAACACCATCGATGACAATGATCCGCACTCGGTCGGCCACGTCCTCGACGGCGTCGAGGCGAGGCTAGGCGAGAACGACGAATTGCTGGTGCGCGGCCCCAGTGTGATGCTCGGCTATTGGCACAAGCCGGACGAGACGCGCCGCGTCAAGGACGCCGACGGCTGGCTGCACACCGGCGACCAGGCCCGCATCGAGAACGGGCGTATCACCATCACCGGCCGCATCAAGGACATCCTGGTCACGTCGACCGGCGAGAAGATCGCGCCGGTGGATCTGGAGACCGCGATCCTCGCCGATCCCCTGTTCGAGCAGGCGCTGGTGGTCGGCGAGCAGCGGCCGTTCCTTACCGCGCTGGTCGTGCTGAATGCCAAGGCCTGAGTGCAGGAAAAGGAACGGTTAGCTGCCAGCGGCAAGCAAGGCGGCGCGGCGGAACGGGCCGCTCTGCTGGCCAGGATCGCCGCGGCCGTGAAGGCCTATCCGTCCTACGCGACGCCGCGCGCGGTGTGGTGGACGCTCGATCCGTGGACCATCGCGAGCGGCCTGCTCACGCCGACGCTGAAGAACAAGCGGCCCGCGCTCGAACGCCGCTTCGCGGACGAGATCGAGCACGTCTATGCGAAGAAGCCCGCGGCGATAACGCCGACGTGATTTCGTCTCCTCCCCCGCTTGATCCAGCGCAACTTCGGCCGCTGCCTCGCGATGCAATGTCGCTCGTGAATTCGAACGGCAGTCGAGGCAAGTCATGAAGGCGTATTTCATCGGCGGTGGCATTGGGTCGCTCGCGGGCGCGGCGTTCCTGATCCGCGACGCGCAACAGGCCGGGCGCGACATCGTGATCTATGAGGCACAGCCGCTGGTCGGCGGCAGCCTCGACGGCGCGCTGCTCGCGAACGGCGCCTATTCGCTGCGCGGCGGACGCATGCTGACCACCGACCATTACGAATGCACTTGGGATCTGCTCTCCAGCATCCCTTCGCTCGAGCATCCCGGCCGCAGCGTGCGCGACGAGACCATCGCGTTCAACCTGGAGAACCCGGCGCACTCGCAGGCGCGGCTGGTCGATCGCAACCGTTTCAAGGTCGACGTCTCGCATATGGGCTTTTCCGCGCGCGACCGGCTCGAGCTGTTGCGGCTCACCGAGGCTTCGGAGGAGACGCTCGGCAACAGCCGCATCACCGACTGGCTCTCGCCAAAATTCTTCGAGTCCAATTTCTGGTACATGTGGCAGACCACCTTCGCGTTCCAGCCCTGGCACAGCGCGGTCGAGCTGAAGCGCTATCTGCACCGCTTCATGAACGAGTTTCCGCGCATCGAGACGCTCGCCGGCGTCAAGCGCACCGTCTACAATCAATATGATGCGATCGTGCGGCCGCTTGCCGACTGGCTGAAGCGGCAGGGCGTGCAATTCGTGCGCGGCACCCGCGTCACTGACATGGCGATCGAGAGCGAGGACGGACGGTTGCGGGTGCGCCAGCTCGTGCTCGATCGCGACGGCCGCATCGCCAATGTCCGGCTCGAGGACGGCGATCTCGTATTCTTCCAGAACGGCTCGATGACGGACGCCTCGAGCCTCGGCACCATGACCGAGCCGCCGCCGCATCTGACCAAGAAAGACAGCCAGGGCTGGGCGCTGTGGGAGACGATCGCGAAGGAGCGTCCCGAATTCGGCAATCCCGCCGCGTTCAACAGCTCGGTCCCTGAATCCTATTGGCTGTCCTTCACCGTCACCTGCCGCGATCCACTCTTCTTCGAGAAGATGGAGGCGTTCTCCGGCAACCGGGCCGGCACCGGCGGCCTCGTCACGTTCAAGGATTCCAACTGGCTGATGTCGGTCGTGCTCTATCACCAGCCGCATTTCGCCGGACAGCCGAAGAATGTGCAGGTGTTCTGGGGCTATGCGCTACATCCCGACCGCGTCGGCAATTTCGTTGCCAAGCCGATGTCCGATTGCGGCGGCGCGGAGATCCTGAAGGAGCTGTGCGGCCATTTGAATTTCGATTCGAGCGTGTTCGCGGATGCGATCTGCGTTCCCTGCCGCATGCCTTACATCACCAGCATGTTCATGCCGCGCAACCTGGCCGACCGGCCGCTGCCGGTGCCGAAGAATTCGGTCAACCTCGCTTTCGTCAGCCAGTTCGTCGAAATCCCCGACGACGTCGTGTTCACGGTCGAGTATTCGGTGCGCGCGGCGCAGATGGCGGTCTATCAGCTCATGAAGATCGATCGCCCGGTACCGCCGGTCACGCGTCACGACAAATCGCTCGCGGTGATCTTCGCAACGCTGGAAAAGGCGTTCGCGTGACGGCTGGCCAGCGTCGCTGGCGCCTGCGATAGGAGCTATCGCAACGCTGCCAGCGGCAAGCTAACGTGAAAGACGGCGCCCCCTGACGGCGCGTTCTCTGCCCAGATGCGCCCGCCATGCGCCTCGACGATGGTATGGGCGATCGAGAGGCCGATGCCCATGCCTTGCGTCTTGGTCGTGAAGAACGGCTCGAAGATCTCCGTCATCTTCTCCGCCAGGATACCGTCGCCGGCATCGGCGACCGAGACGAGGGCCACATTACCGTCGGCAAGACTGGTTCGGCCGATGACGCGGCGCCGCTTGTCCGGGAGATGCGCCACGGCATCGATGCCGTTCACGACGAGATTCAGGATGGCCTGCTGGAGCTGAACCTTATCGCCCTTAACGCGGATATCCGCGGATGAGGGTTCGGTCATGAGTGCGACGTCGTGGGTCAGGGCCTGCACGGAGAGGAATCGAAACACCTCGCCAACCATCGCATTGAGATCGAGCTCGCGCCGTTCGGTCGGGTCTCGCTTCAGAAATGAGCGCAGCCGGCTGATGACGTCGGCGGCCCGCTGATCGTCCCGGCGAATGTGGTCCAATAAGTCCCCGATCTCGCCGAGGTCGGGCGCCGGATTCCGCAAGATCTGCTGGGCCGTCTCGGCATTGATCAGGATGGCGGCGAGCGGCTGGTTCAGCTCGTGGGCGAGCGAGGCGGACATCTCACCCGCGGTGGCGCGGCGATTCATGTGGGCGAGCTCCGACATGCGTTGCCGCGCCTCGACCTCGGCCACGAAGCGCAAGCGGCGCTCGCGCAGCAGAATGGCGATCATCAGCGCCTGCACCAGAACGACACTGGCGACGATGGTGGCGTGCCAGTGATACCTCTCCCAGAAGGTTGGTTCACGGAAACGCACCTCGCTGCCGGGAGGCAGATGGGCCTCGTCCACGTTCCAGCGTTTCAGCTCCCGCCAGTCGAAGATCGGCTTCACGTTATTCCCGCCGAAGGGGACGATGCTCGACGGGGCCTCGCCGCCGAGAATCCGCATGGCGACCTCGCCGGCTTCCCGTCCGATCATTTCGGGCAGCAGCAGGAAGCCGCCCACGCCCGAGCGCCCGAGGAACGTATCGGACGTGATGATGATCGGGCGGTTGGCGCTCTCGGCGATGCGTGCGAGCGCGGCGGCCGGGGAATAATAGGTGCCTTCGCCGTCGGAATACATCGCCGAGGTCAAGATCGCGGAGCGGGCGGGCAAGGACGCGACGTGAGCGCGGACCTCGCGCAGCACCGCGCCCGACAGATCGGTGACTTCGAGGTCGGGCATTGCCGCCGCGAAGTCCTGCTTCCAGTGTCCGTATGTCAGCGGATTCTTCCAGGCCTCGCCGACGAGAACGACCCGGTTGAGGTCGGGAACGACAGCGCGGGCTGCGGTCAGCAGCTGCGCCGGTCTCACCCGTGTGAAGACGGTCGTCGTGTTGGGCAGGAACAGCGCGCGCGTCTCGGGCAGATCGGGCACGAAGCCGTAGACGACCGGTGCATCTGGCCAGATCTCCTGCTTGCGCTTCCGAAGGAATTTCGCCGATGAAACTCCGATCGAAACGATGACGTCGATCGGCTGCTGCGCATATTTGGTCTTGAAGTGACCGACCAGGCTCTCTTCGTAGTCCGGTCCCGGGAAGCGGGCGAGATCGAGGCTCTCGCCGTAGGTCACCGTGTGACTCGTCCCGTTCGGCTTCGCGACGGCGCGGATGCCGGCAAATATCTCGGAATAGAAGGGCGAGCGAAAATCAGCCTCTTCCAGAACCAGGATCGAACGCTGCCGCTTGCCGTCGGCCGCGATGCATTCACGCGACAGGCTTGCGAGGAGGAAGATGAACAGGATGCGCATGAGCCCGGTGATCATACGCATTGCCGGGCTCTCGGCCCCGCCTCCAGTTGCAATCGGGCTTCCTCGGTGAGGACGCGCGCGAGAGCATACAAGCCGGACCTGGAGTTTCAAACGGAAGGATGCGCCTTCACTTCGCCGACACAGCAGGCGAGACGAAGTGCCGCTACTTGAACGGGTCCTGGATCGAGGGCAGCGATTGCCGGATGCGGCGCACGCTCACCGGCGTACCGTCGGAGACGAACAGCAGTTCATATTGCCGGCCCTCACTGTCGGTGGCGGAGCAAGTGACGTCGGTCACCTTCCTGGCGGCGAAATTGCCGGTCTGGCGGCAGAGGCCGGTGGAGGTCTGCTCGGCCGGTACCGGCAGGCCGTCGACCCTGGGGCGGTCCTTGGAGTTGAGCAGCATGCGGTCGATCGGCAGCTCGTAGGAATTGTCGTCGGCGCGCTTGCCGTTCTCGCCGGAGAACGACACGACGTGGCTGTCGTCGGAGGGATCGTCGACCGCGACCGCGAAATTGACCCGGCCCTTGTCGCCGTGGGCGTAGGCCACCGTCTTGCAGGCGAAGGTGCGCCCGGCAACCTTGAAGGTCTTGCAGTGGCCGGACATCAGCGCCAGCAGGTCGATGAAGGCATTCTGCGGCGCCGGCGGGTTGTTGACCGGGATCGGCTTGGAAGTTTCGGCAAAACAAGGACTTGCCAACGCGGCAAGGGTCGCGGCGAAGACTAGCGTGGCGGCCAGAAGCGGTCGGCAGAGGCGCATCGGAAGGCTCACGTGCCAGGGAACCACGGTCGGGTTCCGCACCATAACGATCGAACCGCAAATTGGTTGCGACCGCGTTTGTCCTGCAAGTCCCGCCTGGAATACCACCGCGCCACCCCGACGACGATTCGCCTACATCGCCCAAACCGTCCCGCCGGCACTTGCCGTCAGGCCGGTGTTTTTTTCGTGGCGAAGTCTAGCCCATTGCCGCCTGCCAGCGCGCATCGCGAAGTGAGGGTCGGCGGTGCAGGCGGGCGTCCAGCACGGCGCGGGCGCGGGCCAGCTCGCCGCTGCGCATCAGGGCGACGATGTAGGTGTCCTCGACCAGCTCGCGCTGGGCATGGCTGCCGCCGATCCGTACGACCTCGCCGAGGACCGGCGCCAGCGTTTGCACGCATGAGGCGTAATCCTCATCCGCAAAGGCCGCCAGCGCGCGGAAGATCGCCGGCACCACGAGGCCGGCCGGCAGCTTGCCCTCGGCGAGGCGCTGCTCGATGGCCGCAAGGCGTGTGGTGAGCGCCGCGTGATTCTGCGTCGCTGCCGCGAACAGCGCCATGTGGACATCGGCAAAGGACAGGCTCGATTTCGGAAACAGTTTTTTCGCGGTGGCGTCGGCGTCGAGCCACAGCTCCCTCGGCACGGAATGGCCGTAAGCCGACAGGCGCCACAGCAGCGAGGCGGCATCGGTGATGACGTTGAGCGGCGGCGCCTGCGTGACTGATGGCTGAAGCACGTCGGCATAGATCGCGAGCGCGCGAGCCGCATCGCCATGCTCGAGCGCGCCGAGCGCCTGGTGCCAGCTGATATGGCCGTGCAGAATTCCGGCGCGGTCGTAAGAGGGGATCCAGTCGTCGACGAGGCGGTCGGCCGCCTCGATCGAACCGTCCTCAAACATTGCATGCAGCACCGCGTGTGCGGCGTGGGCATTCTGACGGCGTAAATTAAAGCCGCGCTCGGTCATGGCGCGACCGCGTGCGACGTCGCCGTTCTCGGTCATCGCCCAGCCGGCCATGGTCAGGAACCACCAATCCTCGCCATAATGCTGCGCAAGCCGCTCGCACAGCTCGTGCCGGGCGCGGTCGTGGTCGGCCATGCCGGAGAAGGCGAACAGGCCGAACGCGCCGAGCGGCAGCGACAGCACCAATGCATCGCGCGGCCAGCTCTCGATATGCCTCAGCGTCGACACGATCGCCTCCGGCAGCCGGCCTTCGATCGCCAGCGCCAGCGTCTCGACATGCGAGCGCTCGCGCTCGGTGCCGCGCTTGGCGACCAGCTCGCGCGCGAGCGCCGCTTTTTGCCGTGCCAGATCGCCCTGCTGGTAGAAGGCGTGCACGCGGGCGCGGGCGATATGGGGAAGCGCGAACTCCGGATCAGTCGCCATCGCGCGCTCCAGCATCTCCGCCATGCCGGTCCAGCCCGCGAGCATGAGGTCGACGCCTTCGCGATAGGCGCCAGCGGCCGCATCGGATGCGGTGGAGAGCGGCAGGCCGTAGCGGTCTTCGTGCGGCATCGGTGCGCCTATGTATCGTCCATGTTGCCGACGATTGGGCCTTCCCCCTCGACGTCTTCCCGAGTGAACTTCTCCGCGAAGAAAGCCTCGTCGATCTCGTATATTTCAACAGGACTGCGTCGAATACCAACCTGGTGCTTTATGCAGAAATCAAGAAGGCGCTTCCCGTCAATCAGAGTTATTGGTGCGGCTCCAATGAAAAGAGCGCCCTCCTGCGCACCCTTTGCGAAGCTCCCAAGGCTGATAATTGTACCGCGAATGGCTTTGAAATAGGGGAGGGCGCCACGCAGCTCGTCGACCTTGGGGCGGGTAATTGTATTCTCTGTGCGCTTGACTTGCACTACTTCGGTTATTTCAGTAATGCCAAACTGAACGCGAGCGACTACATCAACTCCTTTGTCGCCACTGACCTTTGTAACGCGGACGTCTTCATAGTCCATCGCATCAAGCAGTTCTTTGACGAAATGCTCAAACTGAGTCGGCTCTAACTGCATCAGGCGGGCTCGGAATGCGATTAATTGTTCCTCATTATGCGCATGAGCGGCTTCCGCAACGGTAGTACGCTTCGAAGATGGAGCTGTGGTGGCTATGCTGGTCTCGATCGGTTTTGAAAAATCCTTTAGCCACTGCAATCCAGTTTCGGTGATCGTATAGTAATTTCCTTCACGCGTGATCAAACCGCGTTCGGCCACTGCAATGAGCCTGCGCCGGAGTGTGTCAGCAAAATTCTTTGGAGTCGTGAATAGTGAAACGGCTTTGAGGTAGTCGGACCAAGCTGGAAGAATGTCTCCTCTCTTGCAAGGAGAGCGCTCAGCAACAAGTGAAAGTAGCTTGGGGATACCCTCTGCCGCATCGAGTTCGCGAAGAGTGGATTCATCTTTTCCCAAAAATTTCTGGCCTTTGCTTCCAAGCTGATAAATGCCTCCGACTCGATCCAGGAGTTTCATTCTGTTGATAAAAAGATAGCACCCATTTAGGTAACGAGGATTCAGCTCCCTGCCGCTCCCTTCCCATATTTTGCGGGCGAGGCCTTGCAAGTCGCCTGAAAGACGCTCGCCGATCCAAGTGTCGGGATCGGACCAATCGACAGGATTCTGCGGCGTTCCCGTTTGATCAGTAATTGCATTGATCATGTCGCGCACTCGTTGAACAGGCTCGCCATTGAGTAGGCGAATAGCGTGTCCAACCTCAGAATAGGGGGCGTATAGTGGAGCCTGAACAATAGGCTCTGCTTGTGGATCAATCATGTGATTGGCCTAGATGAATGACAGCAATCTGTGTTCAACCATCGCGAGTGACGGTTCAAGTTGTCAAGAAGTTATGGCGCGATTTTTAGGCTTCACCATATTGCAACGCAGTGTTGGCCGATGGGCCGTTTTGCCCGTCGTTGTGCGTGGCTCTAGAGATCGCCCGTCCGCGCGCGGCGGCCTTCGATCGGGTAGGCGGGATCGTTGTAGCCCGGCGTCGAGGGGTGGCCCGGCACGACCAGCCGGTCGATCAGCGCCTCGTCATCCCCAGTGAAGCGGTAGTCGAGCGCGCTGATGTAGCCGTCCCATTGCGCCTCGGTGCGGGGACCTGCGACGATCGAGGAGACGAAGGCGGAGTTGAGCACCCAGGCAACCGCGAACTGGCCGGCGGTGATGCCCTTTTTCTCGGCGTGAGTCTTGATCTCCTGCGCAAGCTGGAGCGATTCCGGCCGCCATTCGGTCTGCATCATGCGGGTGTCGTTGCGGCCCGCGCGCGTCTCCTTGTCGGGCGCTGCATCCGGCTTGTACTTGCCGGTGAGCACGCCTCGCGCCAGCGGGCTGTAGGGCACGATGCCGAGACCGTAATAGGAGCAGGCCGGAAAGTGCTCGACCTCGGGCATGCGGTTCATCGCATTGTAATAGGGCTGGCTCACCACGGGACGGTCGATGCCGAGCCGGTCGCAGATGTTGCAGATCTCGGCAACGCGCCAGGCGCGGTAGTTCGAGACGCCGAAATAGCGCACCTTGCCGGCGCGGATCAAATCGCCCATCGCGCGCACCGTCTCTTCCAGCGGTGTCGAATGGTCTTCCTTGTGCAGATAGTAGATGTCGATGTAGTCGGTGCCGAGCCGCGCTAAGCTTTCGTCGGCGGCCTGCAGCACCCAGCGCCGTGACAGGCCGCCGCGATTGGGATCGTCGCCCATGGGGTTGGCGAGTTTGGTGGCGAGCACCCAGGCGTGACGGTTGCCCGCGATCGCGCGGCCGACCACCTCCTCGGAGCCGCCCTTCGAGTAAGCGTCGGCGGTGTCGATGAAGTTGATGCCGGCGCCATGCGCTTTGTCGATGATCCGCTTTGACGTGGCTTCATCGGTGGGGCCACCGAACATCATGGTGCCCAGACAGATCGGCGACACTTTCAGGCCGCTGCGGCCGAGCTGACGGTATTGCATGGGCGGGTCCTCGATATCTTTATGGAGCGCAGCATAGCCAGCTACAGTCGTCATTGCGAGCGCAGCGAAGCAATCCAGAGATGCGTCCGCGGATAGATGCTGGATTGCTTCGTCGCAAGAGCCCCTCGCAATGACGGTGCGGGTGCGCTCGCGCATCATACTCGGTGTCATCGCCCGACTTGATCGGGCGATCCAGTATTCCAGAGACGGCTGTGATTGAATCGAGAGGCTGCGGCGTACTGGGTCGCCCCGTCAAGCCGGGCGACGACGGCGGCGTGTGTGGAGGGCTGCGGGGCAGCCCGACGGCGCGCTAACCCGGCCCCTTCAAAATCTTGAACACGCCATTCGCCATCACGATGCAGCGACCATCCACCGTCACTTCCGTGCTCATGAAGATCAGGCTGCGGGTCGAGCGCACGACGCGCGGGCGGGAAATCAGGATGTCGCCGATCTGGCCGGCCTCGACGAAGTGGGTGTCGAGCTGCACCGTCGCCATGAACTCCTTGCCGGAGACATAGCGGGCGGTCATGCCGCAGGTGCGGTCGGCAAAGGTCATCATCACGCCGCCCTGGACCATGCCGCGACGATTGTGGTGCTTGTCTTCGGTGGCAAGCGCGAACTCGTAGTGGCCGTCGACCTTGCGCTCCCACAAGGGGCCGATCAGATGCAGGAAGCCCGTGGTCTCCAGGATGCTCCAGCCGTCTGATTCGAGCCTTGCGGCGGCCTTGTTGGTCATGTCGTCGTCCATTCCGGTGCGGGCCTTGCGATCTCGTTTCATCGGGGCCGGACGTGGTGTAGTCAAGCATCATGAGACCGTTCGATGATGCCACACGGCGGAATATCGCGAATGCCTGCGCGGCCTTCATGCGGCTGCCGGCGGGTGAAGTGCCGACGACGCTGAAGCGTGCCGCGGTGTCAGTTGTGCTGACCGCGAGCGAGGGCGATGACACCGCATTCCTGCTCACGCTGCGCGCATCGCATCTGCGCGCCCATCGCGGCCAATGGGCGCTGCCGGGCGGCCGCTGCGATGCCGGCGAGACGCCGGTCGAGGCGGCGCTGCGCGAACTCGACGAGGAGCTTGGCCTTCGCCTCAACGGCGCGCAGGTGCTCGGCACGCTCGACGACTATCCCACTCGCTCCGGCTATCTGATCACGCCCGTCGTGGTCTGGGCCGCCGACAGTGCTGCGATCAGGCCGAACCCGGATGAGGTGGCTTCGGTCCATCGCATTGCGCTCGACACCATCGAGCGCGACGACGCCTTTGATTTCGTCGCGATTCCCGAAAGCGCGCGTCGCGTGATCCGTTTCCATCACCAGGAAAGCCTGATCCACGCGCCGACCGCGGCCCTGATCTACCAGTTCCGCGAGGTGCTTGCGGGCCGGCATACCCGCGTGGCGGAGCTGGAACAACCGGTGTTCGCCTGGAAGTAACGATGGTAAACGGCGCGTTAACGTGACGGTTACCGGATGCCTGCTAAGAGGGCAGCATGCATCATTCGATTCGAAACAGCCTCTCTCGAAATTGCCTTGCGCTGGTTCCACTCGCACTCGTCCTGCTCGCGCCCGCCGCGCGTGGCGGCGAGATCGACGCGCTGCCGCCTGCCGTCCGCGATGCCAACGCCCAGTTGCTGTCGCAATTCTTCGCGCAAGGCGGCGCGTCCCCGGCGGTGCTCGAATATCGCCGCAAGCTCGCAGAATATCAGGCGGCGCGCGCGGCCTTCGACGCCGAGGCCGGCGCCTATTGGAGCCAGATCTCCGAGAAGCGGAAAGGCCGCAATGCCAAGCGGCGCAGCGGGCAGCAGGTGACGCTCGACGACTACGTGCTGGAGCATCCGCCGCTCTATAACGGGCCGAAGAAGCCGGTGAATCCGGAGCCGGAGGAAACGCCGGACCGCCCCCCCAGAAAACCGATTCCCGTGGTTGCCGATTTCCTGCGCGCGGCGCAGGAGCTCTACCAGTTCACGCCGCAGCGCCCGGCGAGCGAGATCGAATTCAAGCGCGCCTATGCGCGCTATGCGCTCGCCTCCGGGCTGACGCGCGAGCAGGCCGTGCGGGTCTATTCGTTCGAGACCGGCGGCACCGGCAGCCACGACGTGCAGGCGGGAATCGAGCATGGCGGCAAGCGCGCGATCTCGACCGCGATGGGCTACAACCAGCTCCTGACCACCAATAGCGTCGAGCTGCTCGCCGAGCAGGGCCACGAACTCATTCGCGCGCTCTCCGAGAAGGTGGCGCGGACATCAGGACCGGCGCGCCAGTCGCTCGAGCACAAGCTCGTCGTGCTGAAGAAAATGGTGGCGCATGCGAAGTCGGTGCCCGATACCTGGTCGGAGCACGAGAAGATCGGCAACACCGCGCAGGGCTGGGCCATGCACGCGATGGTGCTCGACATCGACGTCGGTCCGATGCTGCAGACCCACAAGCTCCTGACCTCGGTGCTGTTCGCCCGCGCCAAGGGCTACACCCGTCCGCTGACCGCGGCCGAGCTCGAGATGATGAACCTCACCGGCGACGGCACCGGCCTCGACATGGTGACGATGCCGCAGGCGATGCGCGAGCAGGTGCCGACCTCGAACTTCTTCCAGCGCGGCGGCTACGAGCGCAACCCGGTCGCGATCCGCCACAACACGGTGGCCAAGCTGCTGGCGGTGACGGACGATCGGATGGATTCGAACAGCAGCAAACCCGGCGCAAGGGAATTGGCGGGGGCGTTTTAGGGAGCTGGCGAGCTGCCGTAGGGTGGGCAAAGCGACTTGTCCGCCATAGCTCGAAGAGCGGCGGCGGAAGCGTGCCCACGCACCTTTTGCGATAGGGAGAGATGGTGGGCACGGCGCTACGCGCCTTTGCCCACCCTACGGCAGCTTCGTTCGTGGCGAGAGCCGCCGCTCCTACTGATCCGGGCCGAACTTGAACTTGCCGTCGCCTTCCAGATAGGGGCCGCTGCGCATGTAGAGCTGGCCGTTATGGCCGATGAAGAACAGCGTGCCCTTCGGGACTTTCTTGGCGCCCTTCAAGAGCTCGCCGGCGTTGCTGGTGCCCATCTTGTAGGAAAAGGTCTTGCCCTCCCTGTCATAGGCGTAGCCGGTGTCGGGCTTGAGCTCCCACGGTGTTGCCGGGGTTTGTGCGCATGCGGGCGCGGCGAATGCGCCGAGCACCGTTACGAGTGCAGCCGAAACAAGTGCAAATGTCTTGGTTGAAAATGCCATCATCCATCCTCCCCGTCGCTGGGGTACCCGGCTTGAACAAATCACGAACGGCGTATCCGGGTCAATTTGCGAAAGCGCCGCAGCGCATCACGTCTTGCCCATTCAGTTTGTGATTTTCCCTTCGTCCCCTCGCGACTATGTTCCGCTTTCCGTCTAGAACGCAACTCGACAAAATTATTGGTGGGGATGATTCGGATGCGCCATGTGATTAAACTTTGCTGGGCTGCTGTATTGTCGTTGACGGCGTTGGCGCCGGCCGTCCGGGCCGATGATTACCAGCTCAGCCACAACCAGCGCATTTCGTGCAGCCGCGGCCTTGCCCCGGGCAAGCTGAACACGGCGACCTGCAAGTCCTACACCTATCTGTTCAACACCAAGACCTCGGAATATTTCCGCTGCCAGGTCTCGCTGGCGCTGACCCGCGACAACAAGGAAGTCATCAACGTCCAGACCGACGGCGGCTGCATCAAGAAGCCGCGCATCTTCGAGACCGACGGCAAGTATGATTTCGACGCGACCGAGACCGAGCCGCCGAACACCAACTCGTTCTTCGGCCCCGGCGGCTATTCGGTGTGGGCGGCCGATGTCAGCGCGCAGAAGGTGCGCGGCTGCATCATCATCTCCTCCGGCCTCGGTTCCGACATCTCCAAGTGCCTGGACATGACGTTCCAGTGAAACGTCGATGGCGATGGCGCCGCTCCGGACTACGGCTGCGCCACCTCGCCGCACCCACAGGTTCCCAAAAACCCAGCCGGATCGGCCGTTTACCGCAGTCCTGTTTTGTCTTTTGGATGGGTTGACCCGCATCCCTCATCCGGCCAATTTCGCCGCCGGTTTGGGGAGAACAACAACCATGAAACGGACCATTTTCGGCGCGGCCGCGGCTCTTGCTCTGGCGGCGTCGGCACCTTGCGCGCAGGCGCAATCCTTCATCAACGTGCTGACCGGCGGCACCTCCGGCGTCTATTATCCGCTCGGGGTCGCGATCGGGAAGATCTACGGCGACAAGATTCCGAACGTGAAGACGCAGGTGCAGGCCACCAAGGCGTCGGTCGAGAATTTGATCCTGCTGCAGCAGGGCCGCGGCGAGTTGGCGTTCACGCTCGGCGATTCGCTCAAGGCCGCCTGGGACGGCGAGGAAGAGGCGGGCTTCAAGACCAAGCTCGACAAGCTCAGGACCATCGGCGCGATCTATCCGAACTACATCCAGATCGTCGCGACCACCGAGTCCGGCATCAAGACGCTGGCCGACCTCAAGGGCAAGAGCCTCTCTGTCGGTGCGCCTAAGTCGGGCACCGAGCTGAATTCGCGTGCGATCCTGGCCGCCGCCGGCATGAGCTACAAGGATCTCGGCAAGGTCGAATATCTGCCGTTCGCCGAATCCGTCGACCTCATGAAGAACCGCCAGCTCAACGCCACGCTGCAATCGGCCGGCCTCGGCGTCGCCTCGCTGAAGGATCTGTCGACCTCGAGCCCGATCACGGTGGTGTCGGTGCCGAAGGAAACCGTCGACAAGATCGGCCCGCCCTTCGTCTCCGCGATCATTCCGGCCAACACCTATACCGGCCAGGACAAGGACGTGCCGACGGCGGCCGTGATCAACTATCTCGTCACGAGCTCCGCCGTATCGGACGATCTCGCCTATCAGATGACCAAGCTGGTCTTCGAATCGCTGCCGGAGTTGCAGAACGCGCATGCGGCCGGCAAGGAGATCAAGCTCGAGACCGCGGCCAGCGGCAGCCCGGTTCCGCTGCACCCCGGCGCGATCCGCTATTACAAGGAAAAAGGGCTGATCAAGTAAGACGCGCTCTATCCGCGAACGTCATGCCCGGGCTTGTCCCGCCTGCGCGGCCGAAGCCGCTTCGGCGAGGCGAAGGCCCGGGCATCCACGTTTCTTGGAGACACCGTAAGACGTGGATGGCCGGGACAAGCCCGGCCCTGACGGTGTGGTGAGCAATGCCTCGATGTTATAAGCCACAGGGCTGAGGACGAATAAGATGCTGGAAAAGGCAGAGGGCACGGCGCCGGAGCCCGACAAGGTTAAGGTCGAGTTCGACAATTTCGAGCACGGTTTCCCGGAAGGTTTTGGTCCGGGCTGGTGGGGACAACTCGCCTACTGGATCGGCATCGCTTTCGCCACCTTCCAGCTCTATGTCGCCGCTTTCAACTATCTGCCGAGCCAGGTAGTGCGCGGCGTTCATGTCGGCTTCCTCGTCCTGCTCACCTTCGGCCTGATCGCCAATTTCACCGCGAAGAGCAATGCCGGCCGCGCGCTCGGCTGGGTGATCGGCGGCGCCGGCTTCCTGTGCGGGCTCTACCAGTGGATCTTCTACGCCGATTTGATCGCGCGCGACGGCGACCCGACCCGGCTTGATCTCGTGGTCGGCACGGTGCTGGCGGTGCTGATCTTCGAGGGCACGCGGCGCCTGATGGGCGCGGCGCTGCCGCTGATGTGCGGCGCGTGCCTCGTCTACTGGTTCTTCGGCCAGTACCTGCCGTCGCCGCTCAACCATCGCGGCTACGACTTCGACCAGATCATCACGCATCTGTCGTTCGGCACCGAAGGCTTCTACGGCGTGCCGATCTACGTGTCGGCGACCTACATCTTCCTGTTCATATTGTTCGGCTCGTTCCTGGAGCGCGCCGGCATGATCCAGCTGTTCACCGACGTTTCGCTCGGCCTGTTCGGCCGCACCCGCGGGGGACCTGCGAAAGTCGCGGTGTTCGCCTCGGGCATGATGGGCACGATCTCCGGCTCGGGCGTCGCCAATGTCGTGACCGTCGGCCAGTTCACGATTCCCTTGATGATCAGGTTCGGCTATCGCCGCGCCTTCGCCGCCGGCGTCGAGGCCACGGCCTCGATGGGCGGGCAGATCATGCCGCCGGTGATGGGCGCGGTCGCCTTCATCATGGCCGAGACGCTCGGCGTGCAATATTCCGAGATCGTCAAGGCGGCCGCGATTCCCGCGATCCTCTATTTCGCGTCCGCGTTCTGGATGGTGCATCTGGAGGCCGGCAAGCACGGCCTCGTTGGCATGAAGCGCTCGGAGATCCCGAGCGCCTGGAAGGCGCTGGTGACGCGCTGGTACCTCGTGCTGCCGCTCGCCGCCCTCGTCTACATGCTGTTCGAGGGTTTTACGCCGCTCTATGCCGGCAGCATGGGCCTCGCGCTGACGGTGGCGTTGATCCTCGGCACTGCCATCACCACCGGCGCCTCCTCGAATGTCATCCGCACCATCTTCTGGATCGGCCTTGCGCTCGTCGTCGCCGCGCTCTCGCGTGACGGCCTCAAGATCGTGCCGGTCGCCTGCGTCGTGGTCGGGTTGATCGTGATCACCGCCTTCGTGCGCGGTGGCTTTGCGGCGTTGCGCGCCTGCCGCGATGCGCTGGCCGAGAGCGCCAAATCCGCGATCACCGTCGGCATGGCCTGCGCCATCGTCGGCGTCATCATCGGCATGATGTCGCAGACCGGCGTCGGCACCATCTTCGGCGGCTGGGTGATCGGTCTCGGCGAGAAGAGCCTGTTCCTCGCGCTGATCATGACCATGCTGCTGTCGATCCTGCTCGGTACCGGCATCCCGACGATCCCGACCTACATCATCACCGCCGCGCTTGCCGCGCCCGCGTTGGCCAAGCTAGGGGTGCCCTTGATCGCGAGCCACATGTTCGCGTTCTACTACGGCATCATGGCCGACCTCTCGCCGCCGGTGGCATTGGCGGCGCTCGCGGCGGCGCCGATCGCCAAGGAGAACCCGGACAAGATCGGCTGGGAAGCGATGCGCATCGCGCTCGCCGGCTACGTCATTCCGTTCATCTTCGTCTACTCGCCAGCCCTGATGCTCCAGGCCGGCGACCCCATGGCGGCGAAGCTCGGCTTCTACGGCGCGGTGGCGCTGGCGAGCCTGAAGGCATTGGTGGCGATCGGCCTGTTCGGCATGGTGGCGATCGGCTTCCTGTTCACGCGGCTGACGTTGATCGAGCGCCTGGTCGCACTCGGCGCTGCATTCTGCCTGCTCGGCGAATTCGCGTTCAGCGACACCGCCGGCTTCGTGCTCGCCGCGGCGATCGTGCTGTGGCAATGGCGGCAGCGCCCGCCTGTAACGGTCGAGGCGGCGTGAGCCTCTGCTTCGCAACGGCTTTCGGCGTGAAGGCGCTGGCGCTGTCCGCCTTCACGCTTGCATGGACGCATTCGATCGCGAAAGTCGACTGGCAGGAGGATTGGCGCGTCACCCCCGCCGGTCTCGAACTGGTGCAGGCCCGCGTCAAGGGCACCGGCCCCGGCATGGAGCCGCCGCCCGAGGCGCGGCTGGTCGACGGCTGGTTTCAGTGGCAGCCCGCGCGTGCACCGATGCAGGAGGTCGTGCTCGGCAATTCGGGCGCGGCCGGCGAGTGGCGGCTGTGCCATGATGGACAATGCCGGACGCTGTCGGAGATTGTCGGGCATCCCATTGGTGCTAACGTCACCACGATGAAGATTTGCAACGATCCGTAGCCCGGATGGAGCGAAGCGCAATCCGGGACAGTGCCCCCGGATTACGCTTACGCTCCATCCGGGCTACAAGAAGAACAACAACAAGGAGACACACGATGGATCGGCTCAAGGGCAAGGTTGCGATGGTGGTGGGCGCCGGCTCGATCGGACCCGGCTGGGGCAACGGCAAGGCGACCGCCGTGACCTTTGCGCGCGAGGGCGCGCAGGTGTTTTGCGTCGACCGCAACGGTGCTGCCGCGGAGGAGACCGCGAAGATCATCACCGGCGAAGGCGGCAAGGCGACGGCGTTCACGGCCGACGTGTCCCGGTCTGCCGAGATCGAGGCGATGGTGGCGGCGTGCCTGAAGGCCTATGGCCGCATCGACGTGCTCGACAACAATGTCGGCATCGCCGAGATGGGCAGCGTGGTCGAGGTGACCGAGGAGAGCTGGGACCGCGTCTTCAGCGTCAACCTCAAGAGCGCCTATTTCGCCATGAAGCATGTCATCCCTGTCATGGTGAAACAGGGCGGCGGCTCCATCATCAACATCTCCTCGATCGCCTCGATCCGCCACATGGGCATCTCCTACGTCACCTATGGCACCTCGAAGGCGGCGATGAACCAGATGACGCGCACCACCGCGATCGAGTTCGCGCGCCAGCATGTGCGCGTCAACGCGATCCTGCCCGGCCTGATGAAGACGCCGATGGTCGAACACTCTGCCGGCCTTGCCGCCAGCTACGCCAAGGGCGATGTCGAGGCGATGTGGCGCGCGCGCGATGCGCAGGTGCCGATGGGTCACATGGGCGATGCCTTCGACGTCGCCAACGCCGCGCTGTTCCTGGCGTCCGACGAGTCGAAATATGTGACGGGGATCGAGCTCGTGGTCGATGGCGGGATCACGTGCAAGGCGGGGGCGTGATTTTATTCCGGCTAGCCCCGTCATCCTGAGGTGCGAGTGGCGCGATGCAAAAGCATCGCGCCGGGAGCCTCGAAAGGATGAGCGGCCCCGCTGCAGCCGGGCCGTCGCCCTTCGAGGGCCGCTGAAGAAGCGGCCACCTCAGGGTGACGGGGTTACATGGATGTTGCGGCTAAAGCGCCTACTGCGCCAGTGCCAGAATTCCGCCGGCGAACGAATGCCACGCGGCGCTCTCGCTGATCGGCCAGTTCAGGACCTTCACCGCCAGCAGGGCCAGTGCGCCGTAGATGTAGACCGGATGCACGCGGCCTTCGCTGCGCCAGTCGCGCACCATGGCGACGACGAGCAGGAGCGAGGCGACGATGGCCGGCGCGATCGTCACCGGCACCGGCGGCGGGCCGGGCGGTCCCGGAGGCGCCAGGAACGTCAGGAACCAGCGCGCGATCGCGGCATCGAGGATCGAGACCGCGGCGAGCAGCATCAGGCGCTTGTGAATCTCGGGCCTGCGCGTGTTCACGATCGCCAGGACGAATACCACGGCGAAGAATGCAATCCCGCTCATCGGCACGATCGAGAAGCCGATGCCGGCCTCTTTCTGCCCGAGCGCCGCGGAATGCTGCATCACGTGCACGGAGGCGAGGAAGCCGAAGATCGTCATCGCGGTGGCGAGCGACACGCCGGCGATGCCGAGCGAACGGTGATTGACCACGCGCCCCGAGGCCGCGAGCCAGGTCTGAAGCACGAAATAGACAGACCAGGTGAAGAACAAGAGTCCGTGAAAGTGAATCACGGGGCTTGCGGACAGCGTCCGGTTGGCGAGCGGAACCCAATAGGTCGGTGCGAAGCCGAGAAATGCGGTGGCCGCGCAGGCCAGGGCCATATGCAGATAGAAATATCGCGCAGGCGACGCATCTCGCGCGCGTACACGACGGTCGTCGGTCAGAGTCGTCATCAGGAATGAGTCTGGGAAGGTGGGGTTTGGTTCAAACCGTCGTCGTCCCGGACAAGCTCGATCTAAGCGTGCTTGTCCGGGACGACACCGGAGTTTGTAGCTTCCGCTAGCCTCATCCCCCCGCGCTCAATTCTGCGCGATCGAGCTCCTCTTCGAGCCGGTGGAAGGCATCGTCGCCGATCACTTCGGTGGCGCGGAGGTCGAAGATCGATTTGCGCGCGGCCGCGATGGCGCGGCGGCGCAGGGGATCGGCGGGCAGCTCGCCATTGGCGATGCCGCCGTTGGGATCGCTCCCGGCCTGCATCAGGATGGCGCGATATTCGAGCCGCAGGATCTCCGCCTCCTCCGACGGATCGCTCTCGATCGCATCGAGCGCGGCGCGATAGGCGACGGCGCGAGCGCGCGCGACCTCGGTGCCGACGGGATCGTCGTCCCTGAGGCCGAACGCCAGGATCAGCGGCCGCAGCGTCAGGCCCTGGATCACCAGCGATCCCAGCACCACCGCAAAGGCGATGAAGACGATGAAGTCGCGATACGGGAAGTTCTCCGGCAAGGCGAAAGCTGTGGCAAGCGTGACGAGGCCGCGCATGCCGCACCAGGAGATGATGAGGCCGCCTTTGGGCGAGGCGACGGCCCTGGGGTCGTTCGGATGATAGATCCCCTGCGCGACCAGCACACGCAGGGTCGTGCGATAGAACGTCACCCAGGCGAGGCGCACCAGGATCACCGTCAGCAGGATCCAGGCCGCGGCCACGCAATATTCCCAGCGCACGTCCGCATCCAGCCGCGTCCAGATCGGCCGCATCTGCATGCCGATCAGCATGAAGGCGAGCACGTTGAGCACGAACACCATGGTTTCCCACACCGCATAAGACGGCACCCGCAGCCGTGCCGGCATGCGCGCCCCCGCCGTACGCGCCATGGTGATGGCGTAGACGACGATGGTGAGAATGCCGGACAGGCCGAGATGCTCCGCGGCGATCCAGACCATGAAGGTGGTGGCGAATTGCACGATGATCGCGCTCGGTGCTTCCTTGACCCGCTCCAGGAGCAGCGGGATGATGTAGCCCGCGAGCAGGCCGGCGACGACGCTGCCGACCAGTGCCAGCGCCATCGTCGGCGCGACCTGGCTCCAGGTCAGATGCTCGGTGGCGACGGCCCCGACCGCGATGCGGTAGATCAGAAGCGCACTCGCGTCGTTGAGCAGGCTTTCGCCCTCCAGGACTTTCACCATGCGGTGGGGCAGCTTGACTTGGCTCAGGATGGCGACTGCAGCGGCCGCATCGGGCGGCGCCACGATGGCACCGAGCGCGACCGCGGCGGCCCAGGGCATATCGGGCATCAGGCGGTGCGCGACGAAGGCGACGCCGGCCGTGGTCAGGCCGACCGCGGCGACGACCAGGGTCGAGACCGGAACCCAATTGTTGCGCAGATCGCGCAGCGAGGTGTCGAAGGCGGCATCGAGCAGGACCGGTGCGACAAAAAGCGCCAAGGCCAGGTCCGGCTCCAGTGTCCAGGACGGGCTGGACGGCACGAAGGCGATCAGCGCGCCGCCGATGGCGAGAAAGGTCGGGTAGGGGACCTTGATCCGCCGCGCCAGCGCCGATAAGGCAACGGCGCCGAGCAGAAGCGCGATGATCCATTCGAATGTCGACACGATGATCCCCGAAGCCGGTTTGCGCGGCGCCACAAGCTAGCACCAATCCGGCCGTATGACGGATAGTACGGCCGCGAGACAAGACTTAAGGCAAGACTTAAGGCAAGGCTCAGGGCAAGACCGAAAGCAGACGTCCGACAGCAACGAGCATGCGTTTTCGAAAACTCATTCAATCGTCAGGTGCTGTATTGTTTTGCGCGCTGTCGCTCAATGCCGCCCGGGCTGCGACCGGCGGTGAGCCGGCTGCGGTGATACAGGTCGATGTCGCCTCATGCCTCGCGGCGACCGCGGCGGACGACATGGACAAGGCCGCCACGGCCTGTGCCGCCGTGATCGACAATGAGAAGACGGCGAAGGGCGATCTGATCAAGGCACTGCTCGCGCGCGCGGCGCTCTATGCGCGGCACGATCAGGTCGATCGCGCCATCGCCGACGACAGCCGCGCCCTTTTGCTCGACCCCGGGCTCGCGGACATCTGGAATGCGCGCGGCGAGCTCTGGCTGAAGAAGGGCGACAAGCCCAAGGCGGTGCAGGATTTCGGCGCGGCGCTGAAGATCGACCCGAACCACGAGAAGGCCAAGGCCAATCACAAGGCGATGGCGCGCGAGCTGGAGCGAATCGGCGCGCAGATGGCGGTCGCCGGCAAGCCCAGCTTCAATTGCAGGCGTGCGGCCCGGGCGGTGGAGAAGGCGATCTGCGGCAACCGCGAGCTCGCCGATCTCGACCGCGAGATCTTTGCCTCCAATGCCCGGGTGATCCGGGAGGCGCGCAATCCGGCGGAAGCAAAGAACCTCCAGCGCGAGCAGGACGAGTTTATCGCCCGCCGCAATGCAGGGTACGGCCGGCCAGGATACGATCTGAAGAAGGCGATGCAGGAGCGACTGCAGCGACTGAATGGCGTGGACGGGCATTGACAATTCTTCGCCTCTCCCCGCGTGCGGGGAGAGGCCGGAATTTGCTTCAGCAAATTCCGGGTGAGGGGGACTGTCCGCGAGTCCAACTCTCACCGTTCTCGCGGAGGCTCCCCCTCACCCCGACCCTCTCAGTGCGAGCGAAGCTCGTCGCGGCCCCGCAGTCGGGGCGAGGGAGTGATGCGCCTGCGCGCCCCCAACTGTTCCCAAATTGAACCCATCCCTTCCCTGCCGCGACAACGGTGAGAACCCGACGCCACGGAGCCCTATGCCATGTGCGGCACGCATTCTTCCGCGCAAGCGCCTTCGCTTGCCAAAACTTCGCTTCGCGCCTTTCTTCTCGGGGCCGCGATGAGCCTCGTCCTCGCAGCCCCCGCCTCGGCGGGCACCGATTGCGTGATGGGCAGCAAGGCTGCTCCCGCGGAGTTGATCCCGGCCTGCACCGTTATCATCGACCAGAGCGCAAGCCCCGCGTCCGACCGCGCCGCGGCGCTGCTGGTTCGTGCCGACGCCAATGCGCGGACTTCGGGCGGCCTCACCCAAGCCCTGCGGGACATCGACCGCGCCATCGCAATCGACGGCAAGAATGCAAGGGCCTGGCGCCTGCGCGGCGACCTCTTGCGCGAGGCCGGCGGCGATCTCAACCGCGCGGCGGCGGATCTGAGCAAGGCGATCGAGCTCGATCCGCACGATGCGGAGGCTTACGAGCTGCGCGGTGTCGTGTACACCACCCAGCGCAGGCTTGACCGTGCGCTCGCCGATTACGACCAGGCGATCAAGCTGAAGCCGGATGATGCACAGGCATGGTCCGACTGCGGCGTGAACTACTATCTCGGCGGCGACAACGAGAAGGCGATCAAGGATCTCAGCGAGGCGCTGCGGCTCGATCCCAACCGTCCGCGCACCTACACCAACCGCGGCGCGGCATACAAGAAGCTCGGCCAGCTCGACAAGGCAGTGGCCGACGACGGCGAGGCGATCAGGCTCGATCCGAAGGTGCCCGAATATTTTGACAATCGCGGGCTCACCTATGCCGCCATGAAAGAGTACGACAAGGCGATCGCCGATTACGACCAGGCGCTGCGCCTCGCGCCCCGGCCGAACTTCTTCACCAACCGCGGCGATTCCTATCAGTTCAAGGGTGAGTTCGGAGCGGCGCTCAGCGACTACGACGCTGCGCTGAAGCTCGATGCGAATTTCGCGCAGACCTACAACAACCGCGCCGTGCTCTACAAGAAGATGGGCGAGCGCAGGAAGGCGCTGGCCGATTACGAGACGGCGCTGAAGCTCGATCCCGGTAACGAGAATGCTGCCAATGGCCGCCGCAGCATGATCGCGGAGATCGCGAAATTCGGCGGTGAGCCGCCGCGGGCGCTGAATGCGGCGTCCGGCAATGGTCCGTCCTTCGAATGCGCGACGGCCAGGCGCGAGGTCGAGAAGGTGATCTGCGCCGATCCGCAGCTGGGCGTGCTCGACCGCCAGATCGCCGAGACCTACGAGCGCGTGCTGAAATCGGCGGGCAAGCGCTCGGCCGGCGAGCTGCGCAAGACCCAGCGCGATTTCCTTAGCCTCCGCAACGTCAGCTTCGGCCGGCCGGGCTATGATCTGAGGAAGGTCATGCAGGACCGGTTGCAGAAGCTGAACGCGATGGAGAGCTGAGGAGCGTTGGAGAAGCCGAAGTCGCGCGGCTGGCTCGCTCACCTCTCCCGCTTGCGGGAGAGGTCGCCGCGATCGAAGAGCGCGGCGGGTGAGGGCTTTCTCCTCTTGGAGACTTCCTGCTAAAGCCTCGGGCAATCCCGACGCGGGGGCACCCCCACCCCAGCCCTCCCCCGCAAGCGGGAGAGGGAGCGCAGCGCCGATGCGGCAGCAATTGCGTCTCCACCAAAAGGCCCATCCTTTTCAGCTTGAACCGCGGCCCGTTCCCGGGAAAATACCTCTCAAACAAGGCCGGCACTTGATCCGGGTCATGGCGGGACAACCCGTCCTGCCGCAAGGTTCAAGGTCAGGCCAATAAAGGTAACGGGAGCGCGGGAATGAACATCCAGGGCAAGAGCAATTACCACGAGGTCCATGCCCGCTCGCTGGCCGACCCCGAAGGCTTCTGGGCCGAGGCGGCGAAGGAGATCGACTGGATCGAGCCGCCCAAATCGATCTTCGACCCCTCGCAGGGAACCTATGGCCGCTGGTTCACGGGGGGCGTCGTCAATACCTGCTACAACGCGCTCGACCGCCATGTCGAAGGCGGCCGCGCCGACCAGGTCGCGCTGATCCACGATTCACCGTTGGCGGGCAGCGTCACCAAATTCACCTATGCCGAACTGCTGAACGAGGTGCAGGCGCTCGCCGCCATCATGCAGGATTTCGGCGTCGCCAAGGGCGATCGCGTCATCCTTTATATGCCGATGGTGCCGGAGGCCGTGGTCGCGATGCTCGCCTGCGCGCGGATCGGTGCGGTGCATTCGGTGGTGTTCGGCGGCTTTGCCGCGAAGGAGCTTGCCACCCGCATCGACGATGCGCAGCCGAAACTCATTCTCTCCGCAAGCTGCGGCATCGAGCCCGGCCGCATCGTGCAGTACAAGCCGCTGCTCGACGAGGCGATCAGGCTTGCCGGCAGCAAGCCGAAGGCCTGCATCGTGCTGCAACGCCCGCAGCTCACTTGCGACTTGGCCCCGGGCCGGGACTACGATTGGGCGAGCCTGCGCCGCAAGGCGATGAACGACGGCAAGAAGGCCGCATGCGCGCCTGTCGCCGCGACCGATCCGCTCTACATCCTCTACACCTCGGGCACCACGGGCATCCCGAAGGGCGTCGTGCGCGACAATGGCGGCCATCTCGTCGCGGTGAAATGGTCGATGTTCAACCTCTATGGCGTCAAGCCGGGCGAGGTGTGGTGGTGCGGCTCCGACATCGGCTGGGTGGTCGGCCACAGCTACATCGTCTACGGCCCGCTGCTGCACGGCGCGACGACCATCATGTATGAGGGCAAGCCGGTCGGCACGCCCGACGCCGGCGCGTTCTGGCGCGTGATCGCCGAGCACAAGGCGGTCGCGTTCTTCACCGCGCCGACCGCGTTCCGCGCGATCCGGAAAGATGATCCGGAAGGAAAGTTCATCCGGCAATACGACCTGTCGAAATTCCGCACCCTGTTCCTCGCCGGCGAGCGTGCCGATCCGCCGACGGTCGAATGGGCGGAGCAGCAGCTGAAGGTGCCGGTGATCGACCATTGGTGGCAGACCGAGACCGGCTGGTGCATCGCCGGCAATCCGGTCGGGCTCGGCATGCTGCCGGTGAAGCACGGCTCGCCGACGGTGCCGATGCCGGGCTACCAGGTCGACGTGGTCGACGAGGCGGCAAAGCCGGTCGGGCCCAACATCATGGGCTCGATCGTCATCAAGCTGCCGATGCCGCCGGGGTGTCTGCCGACGCTGTGGAATCAGGATGCGCGCTTCAGGGAGGCTTATCTCAGCGAATTCCCCGGCTATTACAAAACCTCGGATGCCGGTTACAAGGACGAGGACGGCTATGTCTTCGTCATGGGCCGCACTGACGACATCATCAACGTCGCCGGCCATCGGCTCTCCACCGGCGGCATGGAGGAGATCCTTGCCTCGCATCCCGATGTTGCCGAATGTGCCGTGCTTGGCGTCAAGGATGCGATCAAGGGCGAGGTGCCCTGCGGTTTCCTGGTGCTCAAGGCCGGCGTGAAGCGTGCGCCCGCCGAGATCGAGAAGGAGATCGTCGCGCTGGTGCGCGACAAGCTCGGCCCGGTCGCGGCCTTCAAGCTCGCCATCACCGTCGGCCGCCTGCCCAAGACGCGCTCCGGCAAGATTCTGCGCGGCACCATCAAGAAGATCGCCGACGGCGAGTCCTGGACCATGCCGGCGACGATCGAGGATCCCAAGACGCTCGACGAGATCGGGGAGGCGCTGAAGGGGCGGGTGTGAGGTTTGCTCTGGCGGTGATGCCGGTGAGACGCAGCGCTGCCGCATCACCTTCCGCTGTCATCGCCCGCCTTGTGCGCAATCGCGCACTGGAGCGGGCGATCCAGTACTCCGCAGCAGCAGTTGTGACCCCATTCCCGCCGCGGCGTACTGGATGCCCCGCCTTCGCGGGGCATGACAGCGTGCCAGGGACTTACAATCTCCTCATTCCGCGCTAAACAGGGCCGGCCAACAGGGGACCTCGTATGCCACTCGCCGCCGCGCCGCGCCTCCTTGCAGCTGTGCTGCTCGCCACTGCTCTCTCCGCCTGCTCCGCGCGCTACCAGACGCCGGTGGCGGTGGGTGGCGACGACGACGATGCGGTCTGCCAGAGCCGGGGCTATGCGCAGGGCTCGCCGGAATACGTGGCCTGCCGCAAGGATCGCGACGTCCAGCGCAACGCCGCCACCGCGCGTGCCGATCGCCGCCAGCGCGACCTCGGCGAATACATGCTGAACCATCCCGAGCGGCCCTGAGGGGGGCGGCATTATCCTGCCGCGCCGCGCACCCCGCATTCGTGACTTCCGTGACAGATCTGCAACGCCGCGGCCAAATCGGGGCGGCCTCTGGCTGAATTGATCGAAGTCAAATCCTTCAGCGCCCCCTTTCTGCTCTGACGCTCATGTCGCGCAACGACGCGCGAGTGAAGGCTGAAGGGGATTGCAATGCAGAGAACGACAAGAAACCTGGCGCGGCTTGCGACGGTTGGCGCGATGCTCGCGGGCACGTTTGCATCGGTGCAGGCTGCCGATCTGCCGGTCTACAAGAAGGCGCCGCCGCCGGTGGAGGCGTTCAATCCGTGGATGGTGCGTCTGCGCGTGCTCGGCGTGTTGCCGGATGCCGGCGGCTCGACCGTCAACGTGGCGGGCGTGCCCTCGCTGTCCTCGCCGAATTCCGGCCTTTCGATCAGCGACCAGGTCGTCCCTGAGCTCGACATCAGCTACTTCTTCACCAGGAACATCGCGGCCGAACTGATCCTCGGCGTGACCCGGCACTCGATCAGCGGCACCGGCTCGCTCGCGAACCTGCCGATCGGCAAGACCACGCTGCTGCCGCCGACGCTGACGCTGCAATATCACTTCGACCAGTTCGGCGCGTTCAAGCCGTATGTCGGCGCCGGCGTGAACTACACCGTGTTCTTCAACAATTCCGCGGCCAACACGCCTGCTGCAATCGCCGGTCCGCCCGCGATCGTCGCCACCACCACCAATTTGCATGTCAGCAACGCCTTCGGCGGCGCCGTGCAGTTCGGCTTCGACTACATGATCGACCGGCACTGGGGTCTCAACGTCGACGTCAAGAAGCTCTGGCTGCGTCCGGATTACAGCGCCATCGTCTCCGGCCTGCCGGTCACCGGCACCGCGCATATCGATCCCTGGCTGGTCGGCGCAGGCGTGACGTACAAGTTCTGAGGGGGCGTTGCTTGGAGACAAGCTGTGGCCGCAGCCGACCCTGCGCTCCCTCCCCCCTTGTGGGGGAGGGCGGGGGAGAGGGGTGGTCCAGGAAAAGGTGCGAGAGACTTGCGCGCGATGCTCTTGAGCTGATCGAGGGTGTCCCCGTGGGATACCCCTCTCCCTAACCCTCCCCCACAAGGGGGGAGGGAACGCAGCTCGCGTGTGGCGACATGCGCGCATTCACTCAGCCGTTCTTACAAACAAAAACGCGGCGGGATTTCCCGCCGCGTTTGTATTCGATGGTGAATGAACGAGAGAAGAACTACTCCTCCTCGTCTTCCTGCTTCTTGCCGCCGAGCGTCTTCAGCTTGGCGAACACGGCGTCGAGGTTGAGGTCGTCGCTCGATCGCTCGGCCGGCTCGAACTCGTCCTTCTTGGTGGTCTCGGAAGCCGGCAGCAGCGTGGCGCCGCCATAGGCTGCGTCGATCGGCTTCTCCTTGGCGGCGCGCGCCACCTCGAAATCGAGCTCGATCTGCGAGCAGAGGCCGAGGGTGACGGGGTCGATCGGGGTCAGCTGGGAGGTGTTCCAGTGGGTGCGGTCCCGCACGCTCGCGATGGTGCTCTTGGTGGTGCCGACCAGGCGCATGATCTGGGCGTCCTTGAGCTCGGCATGGTTGCGCAGCAGCCAGAGGATGGCGCTCGGACGCTCATGGCGGCGCGAGACCGGGGTGTAGCGCGGGCCCTTGCGCTTGGGCTGGGGCGGCAGCACCACCTTGCTCTCCTGGAGGCGGAGCCGATAATCCGGATTCCGCTCGCCCTTCTCGATCTCCTCGCGGGTCAGCTGGCCGTTGGAGAGGGGATCCATGCCCTTGATGCCCTGGGCAGCATCGCCGTCGGCGATCGCGCGCACCTCGAGGGGATGCATCTTGGTGAAATCGGCGACCTGATCGAAGGTCAGCGCGGTGTTGTCGAGCAGCCAGACGGCGGTCGCCTTGGGCATCAGAGGTGCGTTGCTCATGGCAAATCTCCTTTGTGCTTCGCCCACCCCTCTGGAGGCGAAACCGGTGGTCATCAGCGATGACTGGGAATTCGCGCTATATAAGCCCGGAGGGGGTAGCCACGCAATGGTTCTGCTATAGATAGTGCCTTGACAGCGCCCGAAAGGGGGCCCAATTCCCTGTAAGCCCGTACCCAAGCCCTATTCCATTCATCGACCGCTTCCCGCCCATTTGGCGAGGTGATTCGGTCCCGAGATCGCTCAATGTCAGCCAAACCAGACCTCAAGATCGTGCTTTGTTCTCCCCGTGGCTTCTGCGCCGGGGTGGTCCGGGCGATCGACACCGTGGAACGGGCGCTCGATAAGTACGGCGCCCCCGTCTATGTTCGCCATGAGATTGTGCACAACAAATATGTCGTCGACGGGTTGAAGAAAAAGGGCGCCATCTTCGTCGAGGAGCTCGCCGAAATCCCGGAAAACACCACCGCGCCGGTGGTGTTCTCGGCCCACGGCGTGCCGAAATCGGTTCCGGCCGACGCCCAGTCCCGCAATTTGTTCTCGCTGGATGCGACCTGCCCGCTGGTGACCAAGGTGCACCGCGAGGCCGCGATCCACTTCAAGCGTGGCCGCGAGATCTTCCTGATCGGCCACTCCCATCATCCCGAGGTGGTCGGCACGCTCGGCCAGCTTCCGACCGGCGCCGTGACCCTGATCGAGACCGCCGAGGATGCCAAGACGATCTCCCCGAAGGACCCCAACAACCTCGCCTTCGTGACCCAGACCACGCTGTCGATCGACGACACCGCGGAGATCGTGGCGCTGCTGAAGGAGCGCTTCCCGAACATCAACGGGCCGCACAAGGAAGACATCTGCTACGCCACCACCAACCGCCAGCTCGCGGTGAAGAAGGTGGCGCCGGTGGTCGACGCGCTCATCGTCGTCGGTGCTCCCAATTCGTCGAACTCGCAGCGCCTGCGCGAGGTCGCCGAGCGCGAGGGCTGCCGGATCGCGGTGCTGGCGCAGCGCGCCACCGACATCGACTGGAACAAGTTCGGCAACATTTCGAGCCTCGGCATCACTGCGGGCGCTTCCGCGCCGGAAGTGATCGTCGAAGAGATCATGGACGCCTTCGCCGAGCGCTACACGCTGCATGTGGAGACGGTCTCGGCCGCTGAGGAGAACGAGTTCTTCCCGCTGCCGCGTCAGGTGCGCCCCGAAGCCGCCGCCGAGTAGACCTTTATGGCGGTCTACACCGACGTTGCCGCCGACGAGCTTGCGGATTTCCTGAAGCAATACGAGCTCGGCGAATTGCTCTCCTACAAGGGCATCGCCGAGGGCGTCGAGAACACCAACTTCCTGCTGCATACCAGCCAGGGGTCGTTCATCCTCACGCTCTACGAGAAGCGGGTGGCGAAGAACGATTTGCCGTTCTTCCTCGCGCTGATGACGCATCTGGCCGAGCACGGCATCAACTGCCCGCTGCCGGTGAAGGGAAGAGACGGCGAGGCGTTGCGCGAGCTGTCCGGGCGTCCCGCGGCGATCATCACCTTTCTCGAAGGCATGTGGCCGCGCAAGCCGAACGTCGCCCATTGCGCCGGCGTCGGTGCGGCGCTGGCGAAGATGCATCTGGCCGGCGCGAACTTTGCGGTTCGGCGCGCCAATGCGCTGTCGGTCGCGGGCTGGCGGCCGCTGTTCGATGCGGCCTCGAACCGTGCCGATGAGGTGCAGCCGGGCCTGCGCGCGTTCCTGGCGACCGAGCTCGACCATCTCTCGAGCGGGATCTGGCCGGACAATCTGCCTGAGGGCGTGATCCACGCCGACCTCTTCAACGACAACGTCTTCTTTCTCGGTGACCAGCTCTCGGGGATCATCGACTTCACCTTCGCCTGCAACGACATGCTGGCCTATGACGTCGCGATCTGCCTCAACGCCTGGTGCTTCGAGCCGGATCATTCCTTCAACGTCACCAAGGCGCGTGCCTTCCTCAACGCCTATGGCCGCGTGCGAAAGCTTTCGGAGGCGGAGGAGGCCGCGCTGCCGCTCTTGGCGCGCGGCGCTGCGATCCGCTTCCTGCTGACGCGGCTGGTGGACTGGCTCAACGTGCCGCCCGGCGCGCTGGTCAAGCCGAAGGACCCGCTGGAATATTTTCGCAAGCTGCGCTTCCACCAGAGCGTGACGAGCGTACGCGATTACGGGCTGATGCCGTCAGGATTGGTCGCGTGAGCGAAAAGCCCGTCGTCACGATCTATACCGATGGCGCCTGCTCGGGGAATCCCGGGCCGGGCGGCTGGGGCGCGATCCTGAAGTTCGGCGACAAGGAAAAAGAGCTGAACGGCGGCGAGCGCCACACCACCAACAACCAGATGGAGCTGATGGCGGCGATCTCCGCGCTCGAGGCGCTGAAGAAGCCGTGCACGGTCGATCTCTACACCGACAGCCAGTACGTCCGGCAGGGCATCACCGGCTGGATCTTCGGCTGGAAGCGCAACGGCTGGCGCACCGCCGACAAGAAGCCCGTGAAGAATGTCGAGCTATGGCAGCGCCTGGATGCCGCGCTGAAGCAGCACGAGGTCCGCTGGCACTGGGTCAAGGGCCATGCCGGCCATCCCGAGAACGAGCGCGCGGATCAGCTGGCGCGCGACGGGATCGTGAAGGCGCGGCTGCAGCAGCGGCTTGCGGAGTAGCGACGCGTTGTCGGCGCTCCATTCTCAGGTTTCGTAGGGTGGGCTAAGGCGCGTCAGCGCCGTGCCCACCACCTTTCTCTCATGGGAAGTCGGTGGGCACGCTTCGCTTTGCCCACCCTACGGCACTACGGCACTTTCGCCGCGGCTCAGAGCTGCCCCAGCAGCGTATCGCCGCCGGAGACCTCGACCTTGCCGGGCATCGCCTCGAGGTTGAGCTTCTTGACCACGCCGTCCTCGACCAGCATCGAATAGCGCTTGGAGCGGATGCCGAGGCCGTTGGCGGAGGCGTCCAGCTCCATGCCGATCGCCTTGGTGAAATCGGCGTTGCCGTCAGCGAGGAAGATGGCCTCGTCGCGCTGGTCGGTGTCGCGCTTCCAGGCGTTCATGACGAAGGCGTCGTTGACGGAGACGATGGCGATGCTGTCGACGCCCTTGTCCTTCAGGGCATAGGCGTTGAGGAAGATGCTCGGCAGATGCATCTTGTGGCAGGTGCCGGTATAAGCGCCGGGCACCGCGAACAGCGCCACCTTCTTGCCCTTGAAGATATCGTCGGTGGTCTTCACTTGCGGGCCTTCCGCCGTCATCACGCGGAATTTCGCCTCGGGCAGCTTGTCGCCAGTCTGGATCGCCATTGTCGGTCTCCCTGAATATCGATCCCGCTTATTAGACCGTGCGGCGGGCCTGCACAATATTGCCGGCGGGCGAAGCGCTGAGGGTGGCCCCCCTTCACCGTGATGTCATCAGCCGGCGAAGCCGCCCTTGTCGAGAAAGGCCTGCTCTTCCTCGGTGCTGTCGCGGCCGAGCAGGCGGTTGCGGTGGGGAAACCGGCCGAACCGCTGGATGATGTCGGCGTGCTCCCGGGCGTATTTCAGGTTTTCGGCATTCTCGGTGTTCTGAAACAGCGCGACGCAACGCAGCTGGTCGGGCAGGTGCTCGGAATGCATGAAGGGCAAATAAAGGAATTCGAGCAGGACCGGATCGATCCTGCCATCGACCCCGCGATCGATCGCCCGGCGGGCGACGTCGCGCGCCTGGGCATCGCTGGCAAAGGCCTGGGGCGTGCCGCGGAACATGTTGCGGGGGAATTGGTCGAGCACGATGACCAGCGCGAGTGCGCCGTCATCGCTTGCCTCCCATGACGCGAGCTCGCCGGCGACCGCCTTCTGCCACAAAGCAAGGAAGCGGCGCCTGACCTCGGCATCGAAGGCGTCGTTGCGCTTGTACCAGCGCTCGCGGCCGGCCTCGCGCCAGAAGGCGAGAATGCCTGATGGCGCGATATCGTCGACGACAGTCATGAACCGCAGACGCGCTTACGCCGCCTGAGCTTTCTTCTCGTCGCGCAGTTCGCGTCGCAGGATCTTGCCGACATTGGTCTTGGGCAGGTCGCTGCGGAATTCGATGTGCTTGGGCACCTTGTAGCCGGTGAGCTGCTCGTGACAGAATTTGATCACGGCCTCGGCAGTGAGGTTTTGATCCTTCTTCACCACGAAAGCCTTCACCGCTTCGCCCGACTTGGAATCGGGGATGCCGATCACGGCGCATTCGAGCACACCCGGATGGCTCGCGATCACTTCCTCGATCTCGTTGGGATAGACGTTGAAGCCTGAGACCAGGATCATGTCCTTCTTGCGGTCGACGATCTTGGTGTAGCCCTTCTCGTCCATGATGCCGATGTCGCCGGTACGGAAATAGCCGTCCGCGGTCATCACCTTCGCGGTCTCCTCGGGCCTGTTCCAGTAGCCCGACATCACCTGCGGACCCTTGGCACAGATCTCGCCGGCCTGGCCGAGCGGCACTTCGTTGCCGTCGTCGTCGCGGATCGAGATGTAGGTTGACGGCACGGGAATGCCGATCGTCCCCGTGAACTCGGTTGCCGTTGCCGGATTGCAGGTCAGCGTCGGCGAAGTCTCCGACAGGCCGTAACCCTCGGCGATGAAGCAGCCGGTGATCGCCTTCCATTGATCGGCCACGGGGCGCTGCACCGCCATGCCGCCGCCGTTGGAGATCTTCAGCTTGGAGAAGTCGAGCTTCTTGAAATCAGGGTGGTGCATCAGGCCGTTGTAGAGCGTGTTCACGGCCGGGAAGCTGTTGACCTGGTATTTTGCCAGCTCCTTGACGAAGCCGGCGATGTCGCGCGGGTTGGGGATCAGGAGATTGCAGCCGCCGGCGCGCACCGCGAGCAGGTAGCAGGCCGTCAGCGCGAAAATGTGATAGAGCGGCAGCGCGCAGACGATCATGAGCTGGTCGACATGCGGCGGCGCGGCGAGCGCCGGCTGCAGCCAGGCGTCGTTCTGCAGGACGTTGGCGACGATGTTGCGGTGGAGCAGGGTGGCGCCCTTGGAGACGCCGGTGGTGCCGCCGGTATATTGCAGGAACGCGACGTCGCCCGGCGAGAGTTTTGGCTTGTTGAAGGTCATGCCGCGGCCGGCCGACACCGCATCGTTGAAAGAGACCGAGCCCGGCAGCGACCATGCCGGTACCATCTTCTTGACGCGGCGGACGACGAGATTGACGATCACGCCCTTGAAGCCGAGCAGATCGCCCATGCTGCCGACGATGACGTGCTTGACCTGCGTCTTGGCGATCACCTGCTCGACGGTGTGGGCGAAATTCTCCAGCACGATGATGGCTTCGGCGCCGGAATCCTTGAGCTGGTGCTCGAGCTCACGCGGCGTGTAGAGCGGATTGACGTTGACCACCGCGAAGCCGGCGCGCAGCACCGCGGCGGTCGCGATCGGATATTGCAGCACGTTCGGCATCATGATGGCGACGCGGGCGCCGCGCTGCAGTCCGCGGCCCTGCAAATAGGCGCCGAGCGCGACCGACATCTGGTCGAGGTCGCGGTAGCTGATGGACTTGTCCATGCAGATGAACGCCTTGCGGTCGGCGAACTTGGTGAAGCTCTCCTCCAGCAGATCGACCAGCGATGCGTATTGGGTCGGCTCGATATCGGCGGGCACGCCGGGCGGATATTGCTTGAGCCAGATGCGCTCCATGGAAAACTCCCCTCATCTACCAGAGCCCGTTGTGTCTCGGGCTTGCCTCATTGCCGCCAGTATCGAGCCTGCCGGAACGGGTGGCAAGTCGTCGAGGCTTAAGACATAGGTCAGGAAGTGGCTACTGGAATCGTCGATACCGCGCTGCCGCAGGTGCGAAGCGCGGGGGGCCCGGTTCGGCGGTCCGTTAACTGTTGTTGGCCGGCTTGGCCGCGGGCTTGGTTGCGGCCTTGGGCTTGGCGGGCTTCGGTTCGCTGCTTGCCGCAGGCTTCTCGGCGGGTTTTGCCGCCGCATCGTGCTTGGCGGCGGCATGCTTGGGCGCGGCCGGCTTAGCCGCAGTCTTGGCGTCGTTCTTGGCGTCGCTCTTATCGTTTTTCTTGGCCTCAGCCGGCTTGGCAACAGGCTTCACGGCCGCCGTCTTGGTGTCCTTCGCGGCGTCCTTGCCCGCGTCCTTCGGCTTGTCGGCCGCGTCAGGCTTCTTGGCCACGCGCGACTTCTTGCCACGCGGCTTGGACGCCGTCTGCTGGTCGGCATCGGCCGCCACCGCCGCGATCAGGGCGGTGCCGGTGCGGGTCGGGCCGGTATAGACCAGCACGGGCTCAGTCGCCGCCGGAGCCGAGGCCATCAGCTCGGAGGCCTTCATCAGGGGCGGCTGGAGGCCGGCGGTGAAGAAGGTCACCTGGGCTTCGCCGCCGGTGGCCGAGGCCGATCCGGACGTCGCGCCATTGGCCGCAATCAGCGCATCGTCGTCGTCGCTGGCCGGCCGCTTGCGATGGCCGCCGCACATCTCGTCGCGCAGGTTCGGCGGCGAGGCGTCGACCGGCACGAGGTTATCGACCGTGCCGAGCGAGGGGCGCAGCCACGTCAGATTGTCCTGGCCGAAGCCGCGCTCCAGCAGCTGCGCCGCCTTCACCGCGCGCGCGGTGCCGGAATTGGCGCCGAGCACCACCGCGATCAGCCGGCGGCCATTGCGCGTGGCCGAGGCGACGAGATTGTAGCCGGAGGCGCAGATGAAGCCGGTCTTGAAACCGTCGGCGCCAGGATAGCGGCCGATCAGCTTGTTGAAATTGCCGGTGGTGCGCTTGCCGAAGCGGATCGCCGGGATATGCACGAAGTATTCGTATTCCGGCAGGTCGCGCAGGAACGAGCGGGCGAGGATGCCGAGGTCGCGCGCCGACGTGATCTGGCCGTCGGCGGGCAGGCCGTTCGGATTGACGTAGCTGGTCTGCGTCATGCCGAGCTTCTTCGCGGTGTCGTTCATCATCGCGGAGAAACCGTCGATCGAACCGCCGACGCCTTCGGCGAGCACCACGGCCATGTCGTTCGCCGACTTGACCATCATCATCTTCAGCGCGTTGTCGACGGTGAGCTGCGTTCCCGGACGGAACCCCATCTTCGAGGGCGACTGCGAGGCCGCCGTCGGCGAAACCGTGAGCAGCGTGTCGAGCGTCAGCCTGCCGTCCTTGACCGCCCTCAACGTCACATAGGCTGTCATGATCTTGGTGACGGAGGCCGGATACCAGGGAATGGTCGCGTTCTCGGCCTGCAACACCTTGCCACTGTCGGCCTCGATCAGCAGCAGCGCTTCGGCGCTCGCTGCGCGCGGCGCAAGCAGCGCGGCACATGCGAGGCTCGCAGCGAACAGGTTGAACAGGGATTTGCGAAGCAGCGGGCGTAGGGCGTGCACTATCCGATTCCGGTCCTTGGAGACCCGCCAGTTCCAGGCGGTGCTCGTGATCTGAGTGTCGGTTCTGAAATCCAGCGCCGCCGCTTGCGGCGCCGCAAACCTATACCGGCTGGTGCGTCGAGAACAGGGGCTTGAGCGGGGTATTCCGCAATGAAATAGGCCGAATTTCGACGATCCTGTGGGGACTTGCTACGGGGATTTGGCAGCAGTCGCAGCAGCCTCAGCGGCTGTCACACTGGCCCGTGTGGTCTCGTGGACCATGAACTGGGCCCTGGCGAGCTCGGCGAAATGGCCGCTCTTGGCCACCAGTTCATCGAAAGTTCCGCTTTCGATCACCCGTCCGTTCTCGAACACCAGGATCCGCGTGGCGTTGCGGATGGTGGAGAGGCGGTGGGCGATCACGAAGGTGGTGCGGCCCTTCATCACTTCGTCGAGAGCGGCATTCACCTTGGCCTCGGTGACGGCGTCGAGCGCGGAGGTCGCCTCGTCCAGGATCAGGATCGGCGGGTCCTTCAACAGCGCGCGGGCGATCGACAGCCGCTGCCGCTCGCCGCCGGACAGCATGCGGCCGCGCTCGCCGGCATTGGTCTCGAAGCCGCCACTGCGCTCGATGAAATCGAGCGCCTGCGCCCGCTCGGCCGCCTTGCGCATCTCGGCCTCGGTCGCGTCCGGCTTGCCGACGCGCAGATTCTCCTCGATCGAGCGGTTGAACAGCAGCGCCTCCTGGAACACGACGCCGATATTCCTGCGCAGCGAGGTCAGCGTGACGCCGCGCACGTCCATGCCGTCGATCTTGATGAAACCCGACTGCGGGTCGAAGGCGCGATGCAACAGCGCGATCGCGGTGGATTTGCCGGCGCCGGTGGGGCCGACCAGCGCGATGGTCTGGCCGGGCAGTGCGGTGAAGGTGAGGTCCTCGATCGCCGGCCGCTTGCCGTCATAGGAAAAGGTGACGTCGTTGAACTCGACGAGACCGGACAGCCTGCCGGCGTCGATCGCGTCGGGCCGGTCGTGCACCGCGGGCACGGCGTCGAGCACATTGAAGAACTCGCGCAGGCGGGGCGCTTCCATGAACACGTTGTTGATGAAGCTCACCACCTGCTCGAGCTTCTGGATCAGCAGCGTCGCAAAGCTCACGAACATCACGATCTCGCCGACGGAGGTGAGCCCCTGGTCGTGCAGCGCGATGCCGAGCGTGAAGATTGCGAGCACGGTGATGGTGGTGGAGGCGCGCGTGATGACGGTGACGAGCGCCCACCACGACAGCACCGGCATTTGCGCGGCGAGCAGCTCGTCGGCGACGGAGCGCAGTCCCTTCACCTCGGATTCGACGCGGACGAAGCTCTGCACCAGCGCGACATTGCCGAGCGCATCGGAGGCGCGCGCGGACAGCTCGCTATATTGCTCCTCGACCGCCATCTGCATGCCGAAGGTCTTGCGCACCACGAAGGTCGTCAGTGCCGTGAAGACGATGCAGAGCACGAACAGCAGGATCGCCAATCGCCAGTTCAGGTAGAGCGACAGCGGCAGCAGCACCACGACCGAGAGGATCGCGGCAAAGTGCTCGCGGAAGAAGCCGAGCCACAGCCGCCACAAGGCGTCGGTGCCGTTGAGCATCACCTTCATCAGCCGGCCCGAATGGGTTCCGGAGTGGAAGGTCAGCGGCAATTGCAGGATGTGCTCGAAATAATCGGTCAGCACCGCCTGGCGCTGGCGGTGCGAGAGCCGGTCGGCCTGCAAGGCCACGAGCGCGCTGCAGAGAATGGTGAACAGCCCGAACGCGACCCAGGCTACCAGGAACGGCCAGGCCGAGCTCGACCCGGCCACGGTCTTGCCCGACAGCACGTCGACGATCCGCCCGAACAGCACGGGCTCGGCGAACTGCGAGCCCGCCAGCAGGAGGTTGGCGACCGCAAGCAGCCAGCCCAGCCGCGCCTCCTTGCCGAGCAGCTCGAGAACGCGGGTATAGAGACGGAGGATGGGCATGCGGGCGACGAACTCAAGCGGATAACGGAGCCCGTATTTTAAGCAGGGATCGCGCGGGAGATATAGCGGAAGCTGTCAGTTTTTCTTAGTTGATCAGCCGCCCCGCCACCGGCGGCAGGAACCGGTCGTCGAAGATGTCGCCAGCCGTGGGCCGTTTGCGGAATTTGAAGTCCTGCGCGATCTGGTCGATCGAGCGCTCCAGGCGCGCCGGCTCGACGCCGCCGAGGCCGTTGCGCTTGACCTCATCGGTCAGGATGTTGTCGACGAGGACGGTGCGCAGGCGCTCCAGCTCCAGGTCGCGGTCGCCGTCGTCGATGCGGCCCGCGGCCTCGTCCGCCGCGCGTGCCGGCTCCTTGATGGTCGCATTGATGCCGGCGATCAAGGCGCGGACGAAGCCCTTCACGGCGTCCGGCTTCGCCGCGGCGAAGGCGGGATTGACCACCACAGCGAAGCCATAGGCCTCGCAGCCATAGTCGGCATAACGCAGCACGACGAGATCGGCGCCGGGCACGCCGCGGTCGCGCAGGTTCACCGCGGAGAGATAGTTGAAGCCTGCGACGGCATCGACCTGTCCCGCGGACAGGATCGGCTCGCGGACAGCAGCGCCAATCTTGTGGAATTTGACGCGCGATGCCTTGATGCCGTTCTGCTGCGCCAGCGCCGGCCACAGCCGCATCGACAGATCGCCGTCGGCAACGCCGACGGTCTTGCCGTCGAGATCGGGCAAGAGGTGGATGCCGCGGCTCCTGCGCGCGACGATCGCGTAGGGCGCGCGGTTGAACAGCACGAACGCCGCCTTGACCGGCGCCGAGTCCTCCTTGTCGCGAAGGCGGATCAGCTCGTTGATGTCGACCAGCGCAAGCTCGCTGTCGCCTTTGGCGACGCGTGCGAGCGCCTCCGGCGATCCGGCTGCACTGTTGAAGGACACGTTGAGACGTTCGGCGCTAAACCTGCCGTCCTTCGCCGCAAGGAAGAACGGCGCCATGCTCGCGTCCAACGGGCGGTCGAAGGTGAAGTGAATCGCAACGGACGGCGCAGCGGTCTCGGCCGCACTGACATCGCGTGCAACGAGCGTTGCAAGCGAGATCGAGAGAGCCAGCAGGCAACGGAGGGCGGTCGTCTTGAATCCTGACATCGATTGCGCCGGTTCCGCATTGTTATGGTTTCGTGACGCTTCGCGGCGCCCGGCTGCGGCCAGTCTCTCCGCGCCAACATGAACGGCAGATGAGCGGCGGTTGCGGCACGATTACGCAACCCCGTTCAGCTTGTGTTGGGGTTGGGGAACCCAACTTAGGCTGTGCGGGTTTGAAAGGCATGAGCCTGTCCGCAGGCGTCCATTCCAGGTCCCAAGGAGGGCCCAAGACATGTTCGAGCGATTCTCCAAGTTTGCGGGCCGAAAGGCCGTTCTGGCCACCGCCGCGGTGCTGGCGCTGACCGCGCTTGCCCCGACCGCGTCCTATGCAGGCGGCCGTCACTGGCATGGTGGTGGAGGCGGCGCGGCCGCAGCTGCGGCTTTCGCGGCCATCGGCACCGGTCTTGCCATCGCCGCGACCCGTGACTCCTACGCCTATGACTACGGTCCGGGCTATGGCTATTACGGCGGTCCCGCCTATTACAGCGGCCCTGCCTACGGGCCCTATTATGGTCCAGGCCCGAACTTCCAATATCAGCGCTATGGCGGCACCGCTCCGTCCGAGTTCTGCGGCCAGGGTTACTACCAGAACTGCTACTAGCTCTGGCAGCTGGAGTTCACCATGACAGGCCGTCGCGCTTGCTGCGCCGGCCTGTTTTTTGCTTTTATTGCCGCGCGTTAACACGCCCGCCATTTGTTTAGAGTAGTTTTGAGTACCATGAGTGATTCGCTTGAGCGGCTATATCTGGCTGTGCTCGCGGCCAGGGATCTTGATCCGGCAACATCGCGTACGGCCCGGCTGTTTCAGCGCGGGCCCTCGAAAATGGCAAAGAAGCTCGCCGAAGAGGCCATCGAGGTCGTGATCGACGCCGTCAATGGCGACGCCGACGCCGTGATCCGGGAAAGCGCCGATCTCCTGTACAATCTCACCGTGCTCTGGGCCTCTGCGGGCGTGCGTCCCGAGGACGTCTGGCGCGAGATGGCGCGGCGGGAAGACATGCTCGGCATCGCCGAGAAGCTGCCGAAATCGTCGATGAAGCTGCCTAAAGTCGCGTCACCGCGCGTGGCCGCCAGGCGGCCAATTGTCGCGCTCGAGGGGCGTGCCGCGCGCAAGCGCCACTAAAGCGCGATGGGATCGCGGTGAATGGTTCATCGCGCTTTAGCCTCTTGTTTGAGCATGATCTTTCCGGAAAACCGCCGCACACTTTTCCGGATCATGCTCGAAACGTCATAATTCGCCTCAATCTCGGCATGGACAAATCCGCCCCATGGTGCTTCATCGCGGCGCCATGCTGAAACGTATCTACGACTGGTGCATCGACGCCGCTCACAAGCCCTACGCGCTCTGGATCATGGGAGCGGTGTCTTTCGCCGAAAGCTCCTTCTTTCCGGTGCCGCCGGATGTGATGCTGATCCCGATGTCGCTGGCGCGCCCGCAGCGCGCCTGGCTCTACGCGGCCGTTTGCACCATCACCTCGGTGCTCGGCGGCATTCTGGGCTACGCCATCGGCGCGCTGCTGTTCGACTCGGTCGGTCATTGGCTGATCCAGGTCTACGGCCTCGGCGACAAGGTCGACGCCTTCCGTGCCTCCTATGCGGAGTGGGGCGCGGTGATCATCCTGCTCAAGGGTTTGACGCCGATCCCCTACAAGCTCGTCACGATCACCTCGGGCTTTGCCGGCTACAACATTCTGTTGTTCACGATCTGCTCGATCGTCGCGCGCGGCGGACGCTTCTTCGTCGTTGCGATCCTGCTCAACCGTTATGGCGACTGGATCCGGCACAAGCTTGAAGAGCGTCTTGGATTGTGGGTGGCGATCGGTGCTGCGCTGCTGGTGCTCGGCTTCGTGGTGGCGATCAAGCTGATCTAGAGCATGATCCGGAAAAGTGTGAAGCGGTTTTCCGAAAAGATCATGCTCACTTGGTAACCCGCGCTTTGCCGCCGGGCCGGGTTCGGCTACGGTTGCCGCCATGATGGTTCGATCCGGCAATCCGGCCTTGCGGCTCGGGACGCTGATATCAGCAGTGCTGCTGGTCCTGCTCGGTGCCGCCGGGACCGGATGGCCGCAATCCGCTCCGCCGGCGCTTGGCTTGCAGGAGCAGGGGCCGCAGGCCACGCCTCAGCCATCGACACCCGCTCCATCGGCGCCGCCGGCGGCAGCGGAAAATCCCGGGCTGATCAATGAAATGGGCAAGCTGTTCGACAAGCTGCCCTCGATCCTGCCGCCGATCAAAAGCCCGAGCGAGACCATGAACGATCTGTCGCGGCTGGCGAAGCCCTCGACCATGGTGTCGGGCCGGGTGGCCTGTCCGGCCTCGTCCAACGGCGCGCCCGATTGCAAGCAGGCCGCCGACCAGCTCTGCCAGAGCAAGGGTTACAAGGACGGCAAGAGCCTGAATGCCGACTCCGCGGAAAAATGCTCGGCCAAGGTCCTGATTCCCGGCAGGGCTCGCAAGCCGGACGACTGCCGCACCGATACTTTCGTGACCAGCGCGCTGTGCCAGAACTAAAGGACGTCGCGCAGCAACAAGGAGCGCCCATGAGCCGTACGGAGCAGGACTTCCTCGGACAGCGTGAGATCGCCGACGACATCTATTACGGCGTCCAGACCATCCGGGGTAAGGAAAACTTCCACATCACCGGCATTCCGATGAACCAGGAGCCTTACTTCGTGAAGGCGCTCGGTTACGTCAAGAAGGCAGCCGCCATGGCCAATCGCGATCTCGGCGCGATCGATGCCAAGGTCGCGGACGCGATCATCCTCGGCTGCGATCGCGTCATCGCCGGCGACATGATGGACCAGTTCGTCACCGACTTCATCCAGGGCGGCGCCGGCACCTCCACCAACATGAACGCCAACGAGGTGATCGCGAACCTCGCGCTGGAATCGCTCGGCTTCGGCAAGGGCGACTATCAGCACGTCAGCCCGAACGATCACGTCAATTACGGTCAGTCGACCAACGACACCTATCCGACCGCCTTTCGTCTCGCGCTGATCCTGCGGCTCGAGAGCTACATGACCGCGCTGCGTCAGCTCCAGGAAGCTTTCTTCGCCAAGGGTCGCGAGTTCGACCGTGTGCTGAAGATGGGCCGCACGCATCTGCAGGATGCCGTGCCGATGTCGCTCGGGGCCGAATTCCGGGGCTGGGGCACCACGATCGGCGAGGAGGTCGACCGCATCTCGGAAGCGCGTGCGCTGCTGCGCGAGATCAATCTCGGCGCCACCGCGATCGGCACCTCCGTCACCGCTGCGGTCGGCTATCCCAAGCTCGCGGTCCGGCACCTCAGCGCGCTGACCGGCGTCGACTTCATCCTCGCCGGCGATCTCGTCGAGGCGACCTCGGACACCGGCGCCTATGTGCAGCTTTCGGGCGTGTTGAAGCGCACCGCGAGCAAGCTGACCAAGATCTGCAACGACATCCGCCTGCTCGCCTCCGGGCCGCGTGCCGGCTTCAACGAGATCAACCTGCCGCAGCTGCAGCCGGGCTCCTCGATCATGCCGGGCAAGGTCAATCCTGTGATCCCCGAGGTCGTCAATCAGACCAGCTTCCTTGTCATCGGGCTCGACACCACGGTGACGCTCGCGGCATCCGCCGGCCAGCTCCAGCTCAACGTGATGGAGCCGGTGATCTCGTTTGCGCTGTTCTTCTCGATTCGCACCATGGAGCGCGCGGTCAACAGCCTGCGCGAGAATTGCGTGGTCGGCATCACCGCCAACGAGGAGCACACCCGCAACATGGTGCTCAACTCGCTCGGCATCGTCACGGTGCTGAAGCCGCTGCTCGGCTACAAGCAATGCGCCGAGATCGCGCGCGAGGGCTACAAGAGCGGCAAGTCGCTGCATCAGATCGTGGTGGTCGAGCGCAAGCTGCTGACGCAGGAGAAGTGGGACGAGATGTTCTCGTTCGAGCGGCTGATCAATCCGGATCTGATCGGGTAGGCGGCCGTCATCCGCAAACTCTCGCCTCGTCATTGCGAGGAGCTCTTGCGACGAAGCAATCCAGAGGACCTCCGCGGAGACAGCCTGGATTGCTTCGCTGCGCTTGCAATGACGGAGAAGATGGGAAGGAATTCCGCTGCTTGGAAATTGCTGCCCAGGCATCCGCCACGGCGACAAAACGCAATACTTGACAGTGGAAAGATTGCCTTGTTGGTATGGCGGTCAACCTTCCATTGACTTGCCAACAGAGGATCGTCCCGCAATGTCCATGCCTGCCTTGTTCAAAGGACGCCTGTCGATCCCCGTGATCGGCTCGCCGCTCTTCATCATCTCGGTGCCCGATCTGGTGATCGCGCAGTGCAAGGCGGGGGTGGTCGGCTCGTTTCCGTCGCTGAACGCGCGGCCGCCGGAGCTGCTCGACGAATGGCTGGCGCGGATCACCGAGGAGCTCGCGGCCTATGACCGCGCCCATCCCGACAAGCCGTCGGCGCCGTTTGCGGTCAACCAGATCGTGCACAAGTCGAACAACCGGCTCGATCACGACATGCAGCTCTGCGCCAAGTACAAGGTGCCGATGATCATCTCCTCGCTCGGCGCGCGCGAGGAGCTGAACCAGGCCGTGCACGGCTGGGGCGGCATTGTCTTCCACGACGTGATCAACCAGAAATTCGCCCACAAGGCGATCGAGAAGGGCGCCGATGGCCTGATCCTGGTCGCGGCCGGCGCCGGCGGCCATGCCGGCACCATTTCGCCGCTGGCTTTCGTCGCCGAGACACGAAAATGGTTCGATGGCCCGATCGCGCTGTCGGGGGCGATCGGCAACGGCAAGGCGATCCGCGCCGCGCGCATCTTGGGGGCCGACTTCGCCTATATCGGTTCGGCCTTCATCGCGACCAAGGAAGCCAACGCGGTGGAGAAGTACAAGGAGATGATCGCGGGATCGACCGCCGACGACATCGTCTATTCCAACCTCTTCACCGGCGTGCACGGCAATTATCTGAAACCCTCGATCCTCGCCGCCGGCATGGATCCGGAAAACCTGCCGACCTCCGATCCCTCCAAGATGAATTTCGGGACCGACGCTTCCGGCGAGCGCGCCAAGCCGAAGGCCTGGAAGGAAATCTGGGGCTCGGGCCAGGGCATCGGCAGCGTCGAGGCCATCCTGCCCGCCGCCGAATTGATCGCGCGCTTCAAGAAGGAATACGACGAGGCGATCGATCCGCCGTTGTAGGCGGCAGTTATCGTGGCGCGCGAATCCCTCATCCGTCGTCCCGGACAAGCGAAGCGCAGATCCGGGACCCATCACCACAGGGAGAAGTTTGGCGAAGACTCGTAGTAAGTCTCGCGTCAAAACTTCTTCCTGGGGTTATGGGTCCCTGCTTTCGCAGGGACGACACTTTTTGCTGAATTCCGATTGTCCAAGCCAACAGAGATTTGAGCGATGCCCCCCATCTACCGCGTCGACGGCAACAGCGTCGTCACCAGCCCGGATGCCGCCGGTCCCTGGGACCGGCGCATGCAGCACGGCTCGGCACCGGCGTCGCTGGTGACATGGGCGGCCGAGCGCATTCCGACGCCTGCTCCGATGGATATCGCGCGCGTCACCATCGATCTCATGCGCCCGGTGCCGGTGGCGCCGCTGACGATTGAGACTGAGGTCTTGCGTGAGGGCCGCAAGATTCAGCTCTGCGAAATCAAGCTGCTCGCCGACGGTGTGCAGGTCGTCGGCGCCACCGTGCTCAAGATCAGGCGCCAGGCGCTGTCGTTGCCCGACGACGTCAAGGCGCTGCCGGTGACGCTGCCCATGCCGGAGGACTCGCTGGCCGAGGATGGCCACGCCGCCACCAGCCCGTTCGTGCGTTCGGTCTCGATGCGCGCCGCGCGCGGCCGCTTCGGCCAGGCCGGCGCCGGCGCGATCTGGTTTCGCGTCGACCATCCGCTGATTGCCGGCGAAGCAATCTCACAGGCCATGCGTGCCGTGGTCGCCGCCGATTTCTCCAACGGCACCGCCTCGACGCTCGACTTCCGCGCCTGGACCTACATCAACGCCGATCTCACCGTGAACTTTTCGCGCCAGCCCATAGGTGATTGGATTCTGCTCGACGGCGACTCCTGGATCGGCCCCGACGGCGCGGGGCTCGCGATGTCGCGGCTGGCGGACCGGCAAGGCTATTTCGGCCGCGCGGTGCAGAGCCTGGTGATCGAGAAGCGGCAAGCGTGACGGCGGGGCCGCGATGGCTCCTTCCGAATGAACGGCAGGCTTCCGCCGCCGCGGAAGGGATGTTTGGTCGTGTCGACCAGAGCATCCTGCCAGTTCACATTCCGTAGAAGATCTTGATCTCCCACAGCACCACGATGATAGCCGTGATCAACGTGACCGCGGCGACTGCACTTTCCAGGGAAGCGACTCGCATGTCTTACTCCGCTTCCCAGCCCCATCAGCGGTCTAGGTGATTCCCTGATTCGCCGGCAATCGCGCGGGGCTCGCCGGCGTGCACTCCGTCGCGCGTTGTGGTGCCGGAGCCACAACGATACCGTAAAATCCCGGGGTTTTACCCCACCATCCGGTCCCGCCCGCTCCAAAACCCGGCGCGCAGCACCTTCTTGTCGACCTTGCCGACGCCGGTCATCGGCAGCTGCTTGACGAACTGAATCTGCTTGGGCGCATGCGCCGAGCCTTTTCGCGTTTTCACGAGGTTGATCAACTCGTCCGGATCGGGCCTTGCGCCCTCGCGCGGCACGACGATGGCGGTGACGGCCTCGCCCCATTTCTCGTCAGGGACGCCGACGACCGCGACCATGGCGACGTCGGCGTGCTGCGACAGCACATCCTCGACCTCGCGCGGAAAGATGTTGAAGCCGCCGGACACGATCATGTCCTTCTTGCGGTCGAGGATGAACATGTAGCCGCGTTCGTCCTTGCGCGCGATGTCGCCGGTGTGGACCCAGCCGTTCTTCAGCGTCTCGGCGGTGATGTCGGGCCGCTTCCAGTATTCCGCCATCACATGCGGGGCGCGCACGCAGATCTCGCCGGCCTCGCCGGTCTTCACCTCCTGGTCGTCGTCATCGAGGATCCTGACCTCGCAGGCCGCGATCGGGAAGCCGCAGGACAGGAATAGCTCGGGTGCGTTGAGATCGTGATCCGCCTTGCGCAGCACCGAGACCGGATAGCATTCGGTCTGCCCGTAAAGCTGCGAGAACACCGGTCCGATGCGCTCGATGCCCTCGACCAGCCGGCTCGGCGACATCGCCGACGCCCCGTAGAGCACGAGCTCAAGCGAGGACAGGTCGGTCTTATCAAGCGCAGGATGGTCGAGCAGCACGTAAATCATGGTCGGCACGAACAGCGTGAAGTTGATGCGCTCGCGCGCGATCGTGGTCAGCACGGCCTCGGGATCGAATCCCTTCAGCATGTGCACGGTGCCTCCACGCATCAGGGTCGGCAGCACTTTCGTGCCGGCGACATGGCTGATCGGGGCGACCGTAAGGTAGCGGGCGGCGTCGGGGATCTCGAAATCGGCGAGGATCGCGGCGGCTGCTCCGGCATTCTCGCGGTGATAGCGCAGCGCGCCCTTGGATTTGCCGGTGGTGCCGCCGGTGTAGTTCAGCGTGGAGAGATCGTCGAGGCCGGCGAGGCACTGCGCGCTGGCGTGTCCCGCGCTCTCGATGGCCGCCAGCAGATTGACACCGTAGCCGGCTGGTCCCGTCGTGAAGATCGCCTTCAGCCGGGTCGCCCTTGCGGAAAGCTCGCCGCCGCGGTCGCGGAAGGCGGCCGCATCGACCACCAGCATCTCGGCCTCGGAGTCCTCGAGCTGGAACAGCTGGTCCTCCAGCGATCCCAGCGGATGCAGCCAGGTGATGCAGAGCCGCGACAATTGCGCGGCGACGCCGGCGCACCAGGTGTCAGCGCGGTTCGCGGTGAGGAAAGCGACGCGCGCACCGGGTTGCAGGCCAAGCCGCATGAACACGCCCTGGATGCGTCCGATCAGGTCGATAGTGCCCTGAAAGCTCAGCGATCCCTCGGGCCATGCGAAAGCAGTGCGGCCGGGATAGCGCGACAGCGCCCGTAGCGTCTGCGCACAAGTCGGGGACGATGCGTGGAGCGGATCTGACATATGTTTCCTCGTTGCTTTGTCACCGGCTTCTGGCGTGCCAATGTTGCCGATGACGCTAGCACAGAGACTGCGGGAGGAAACGACAAAGCCCGCACGGGAGGCAAGCGTGACGAGGAGATTTGCGTGCCATCAGATCGACTGCAACGCTTCGGCGATCGTCTCGCTCTGCCGCTGATCGCAGCGCCGATGTTCCTGGTGTCGGGCGTCGAGCTCATGGTCGCGGCCTGCCGCAACGGCGTGATCGGCAGCTTCCCCACCGCGAATTGCCGCAGCACGGAGCAGCTCGATGAATGGCTCTCCGCGATCGCGATGCGGCTGCGGCAGCACGAAGACCAAACCGGCCGCAAGGTCGCGCCGCTCTGCCCGAACCTGATCGTGCACCGCTCCAATGCAAGGCTGGCGCAGGATCTCGCCGTGCTGCTGCGGCACAGGCCGGAGATCGTCATCACCTCGGTCGGCTCGCCAGCGCCCGTGCTGAAGCCGCTGCATGACGCCGGTGCGCTGGTGCTGGCGGACGTCGCCTCCATCCGCCACGCCGAACGGGCGGCGGAGGCAGGTGCCGATGGGCTCGTGCTGCTCACGGCGGGCGCGGGCGGGCAGACCGGCTGGCTCAACCCGTTTGCCTTCGTCCGCGCGGTGCGCGCATTCTACGACGGCATCGTCGTGCTCGCCGGCGGCATCAGCGATGGCCATGCGCTGCACGCGACCGAAGTGCTCGGCTGCGATCTCGCCTATATGGGCACGAAATTCATCGCGACGCGCGAGAGCATGGCGGACGATCGCTACAAGCGGATGCTGATCGAGAGCTGCGCCGACGACATTTTGCTCACCACTGCGTTCACGGGTCTGCAGACCAGCATGCTGAGGCCGTCGATCGTGGCCGCCGGCCTCGATCCCGACGATCTCCCGGCACGCGGGGCGATCGACATCGCTGAGGATATCGACGTTGCCGCGCGCGAGAGCCGGCCAAAGCGCTGGCGCGACATCTGGAGCGGCGGGCACTCGACCTCGGGGGTGACGGACGTGCCGGCGGTCGATGAGCTGGTTGCGCGGACGCTCGCCGAATATCGTGCGGCGGGCGGGCCGTAGGCGCAGCCCGTCGAGCCCGGCCACGACGGTGTGGGTCACGGTTAATCCCGGGCTCCTCCGCCCCCCTTATTTAACGGCAGATTAACCATCGCCGGCCAAGAATCCCCTCACGGCCGCCAATCAGGGCCGAGAGGGACAGGCGATGGACTTCGATTTTCTCAACAGCAAGACAGCGGCTTCGCTGGACGAAATCCGCGTCCGCGTCGCTCATGCCCTGGCGCGACACCCGCTGTGCCGCAACGTCCGTTTCGACATCGTCGGCGTCCCCCGCACCCGTCGGGGCGGCAACTGGACGGTGACGCTGCAATCGGTCGAGCCGCGCGCGGTATGGGAGGCCTCGGAGATCGTCGCCGATATCCAGGACGCCTACGACCTTTCGGCAGCTGCCTGATTTCCTTGAATTTTCCGGGCGATGTCGCCGCAGTCCGCGCGATTGCCGCCGCGATGGCACGGTTAAGCCTTAATTATCGCCCAGTTGTCGGGCAGTGATCACGTGGACTTGAAGTTGGGCGCGGAGAGACGTTTGTCCAAAGCCATCACCATCGTTGTGCTGACCTGTTTCCTCGTCCTGGGCGCCGCCACCACCGCCATTCTTGGTCGGGACAGCGTGCCCAGCGTCAGCGAAGAGATGATTGCGCAGACGCCCCCGGCCAAGCCGCTCGCCACCAACCGCGCCGCAAAGGCCGACCGTCTGGTTCCGACCCTGGCCCTGGCTTCGGCCGCGATCGAGCCGGTCCAGGTGCCGGCCGACAGGCTTTCGCGGGCACCCGTGCTGGCCGAGCCGCTGCGCCAGGCCTTTGCCGCCGCCACGCCATCCGATTTCCCGATGCCCAAGGCGTCGAGCCTGTCCGAAGCGCCCGCGGCGGCTGAAGTTCCTGCCGTCGAAGTTCCGGCCAAGCCGAAGGTTGTCGCCAAGCCGCAGCCGCAGAAACATTACACCCTGCTGTCCGACGCACAGATTTCCGGCATCAGGGATCGCCTGAAGCTGTCCTCGTCGCAGGAATATTACTGGCCCTCGGTCGAGACTGCGTTGCGCAACGTTGTCCGCAAGATCTCGGCCAACAAGCTCTCCAATCCCAACGCGCCACCCAGCGCGCAGATCGATCCGAACTGCGACGAGGTCCAGCAACTGAAGTCGGCCGCAATGCCGCTGCTGTTCCAGCTGCGTGACGATCAGAAGGAAGAAGTGCGCAAGCTCGCCCGCCTCATCGGGCTCGAAAAAGTCGCGCAGCAGATCTGACGCGGCGTTCCTTCCCAGGAACCGCTCGCCATCAGGAACATCCGGTAATCCCACGGCGTTGCTCGCTCCAAACAGGGAGTGGGTTAATGCGCGCCACGACAGCTTATTTCGTCGGTGCCGGAACCATTGTCGCGGCCATTGCCATTGGTCTGGGCGGCGGCATCGTTGCCGGCAACATCATGAATCCGGTCGCGTCCAAACAGGGCCCGGACACCAGCAAGATGGCGCAGCGCGCGGAGTCCGCGGGCGCGCCGGCACAGACGAGCGCGCCGTCGGAACGCGTCAATTATCTCACCGGCTCGCAAGCCTTCGGCGCAATGATTGCCGCGCCGGCGCAAGCCGAAGCGAAGCCGGAAGCTGTAAAGCCCGACACGCAGACCACTCAGGCGAATGCCGGACCGCCGGCGCCGCCGCCTTCGCAAGCGGCCGCGGTTGAGCCGCCCAAGGAACAGTCCAAGGAACAGTCGAGGTCAGCAATCGCATCGCCTCCGCAAGCCGCAAAGCCGGCTGAGCAGCAGGCCTCGACCGAGCCGGCCTCTTCACCCGAGAACGCCTATGCCAAGGCGAGGGACTCCGACGCGAAGCGCGCTGCGTCCGAGCGGCGCCGGATGGAGCGCCGCGAGCGCTGGACCGAGCGCCGCCACTACGATTCCCGCGAGCAGCGCGGCTTGCGCGACCGCACTGATTGGGACGACGTCGCGCGCAACATCCGCGAAGATTCCGATGTGCGTGATTACGCCAGCCGGCCGCGCGGCGGGTTCCCGCAGATCAGGTTGTTCGGGCCCGACGACGACTAGCGCCGAGCCCGCGAGGCGGCTTGCGATGGGAGAATGTCCGCGCGCATCGTCACGTCATTCCGGCGCGCCGCAATCCTTCGAGATAATGCGCACGATCCTCATCCCGCAGCATCGGCAGCTCGCGCGTGATCCAGCCGAGCGAGACCTCGGGCTGGGCGCGGCGCAGGCCTTCCAGGGCGGACGCTGCGAGCGCCGGATTTCCTGACATTCCGGCCGCCGCCGTCAAGACACGGTGCGCGCCGACGAAATCGCCGCGCTGTCGCATCGATTCCCGCGCCATCTGCATGGCTCCGTCATAGTCGCGGCCGACGAACCGGGCATAGGCCGCAACCCCGCAATAGATCGCTGCGAGCGGATCGCGCGGGCTCAGCCGCAGTGCGCGACGTGCGGCGGCATCGCCCTCTTGCCATCGTCCGGCGTAGCACAGCGTCACACCGTAAAAGGCATGCGCCATCGCGAAGTTCGGGTTGAGCGTCAGCGCCAGCTCGAACTCCGCGAGCGCGTCGTCGAAGCGGCGGCGGAACAGGTAGGTGTAGGCAAGGCCGTGATGGGCCCAGGCATCCTCGCGATCGGCCTCCACCGCCGCGAGCGCCGCGCGTTCGGCGATCGGCACTGTCGCGGCCATGTCGGCCCAGCCCATATGCGCGCCGAAGATATGGCTGGTCGCGAGCAGGCCCAGCGCCTTGCCATAGGCGGGATCGATCGCGACGGCCTTTTCGAGCAGCCCCTGCGCAGCGGCATTGTCCTCGCGCGTGCTGCGCCAGTGATGCGACAGCGCGCGCATCACGAGGTCCCAGGCATCCAGGCTGCCCGGCGGCTTCTGCTCGGCGCGAAAACTTTCGGCGGCGTAGAGCTGCGGCTCGATCGCGGCGACGATCGCCTCGGTGATCTCGTCCTGCACCGCGAAGATGTCGGCGAGCTCGCGGTCGTAGCGCTCGGCCCAGAGATGGCTGCCGGTCGAGACGTCGTTGAGTTGAGCCGAGATGCGCACCCGTTCGCCGCTCCGCCGCACGCTGCCTTCGACCACGTAGCGAACCCCGAGCTCCTGCGCGACCTCGCGGATGTGCACGGCGCGGCCCTTGTAGACGAAGGAGGAGTTGCGCGCGATGACGAAGAACCAGCGCAGCTTCGACAGCGCGGTGATGATGTCCTCGCTGATGCCGTCGGAGAAATAATCCTGCTCGGCCGCGCCGCTCATATTGGTGAAGGGCAGCACGGCGATCGCGGGCCGCTCGGGAAGCGCGAGTGCGGCGCGCTGCACCCGTGCGGCGTAGCCAGGCTCCGGCGCGATCGCGCCACCCATCGTGCTACCTTTGGCCTCGACATCGCCGACGAAGCGAAAGCCCTTGCGGGCGATGGTGCGGATCAGGGCCTGGTTCGCGCCACTGTCGCCGACGGCCTTGCGCGCCGCGTTGATCCGGCTGGTCAAGGTGGATTCGGAGACGCTGCGCCCGTGCCAGATCTTGTCGATCAGCTCGTCCTTGCTGACCACCCGGTCGCGGTTCTGCATCAGGTGGACAACGAGATCGAAAACCTGTGGCTCCACGGCAATGGGAACCTGCTCGCGGCTCAGCTCGCGCCGGTCGGTATCGAGAAGGTGATCCCGGAACAGAAACTGCACGTCGAAACTCAGGCCTCATTACGAATTGGGACAGCAAACGACAAAATGAAAATTTGGGTCGAAAACTGTGAGTCTGCCGAAGGGGACGTTTGGTTCATCGCGATCGCGTGATGGCAGCCATGCCGTGCGATTGGGGGCAGATCGCTGGGGGTGACGTGTTGACCGGATATCTCCCTCCGCAATCGACCCGTCATCCTTCGAGGCCTCCGCTTCGCTCCGGCACCTGAGGGATGAGGGGCGATCGTGCGAGTGCGCCTTATGTCGTCGTGCGGGACGAATGTGCGACGAGCCGCGAATGTCCTTTGCCGGACCGTGTGCCCTGCGTAAGTTGTCGCCCACACAAACACCAACCACGAAGAAACGCCGATGCCTGCTTTTCCTGCCTCCACCACCGTGCTCGATTCCATGCTGTTCCGCGACGCCTTCGGTACGCCCGAGATGCGGGAGGTGTTCTCCGACGTCGCGCTGGTGGCGCGCTATGCCGAGGTCGAGGTGGCGCTAGCAAAGGCCGAGGCGAATTGCGGCGTGATCCCGCGGGAGGCGGCCGAGCAGATCGCGGCGCGGACGGACGTCGCCGCGCTCGATTTCGATCTGCTCAGGCAGGAGACCGACATCGTCGGCTATCCGATCCTCCCACTGGTGCATCAGATGGTGAAGCAGTGCGGCGAGGCCGGCCGCTACGTGCATTGGGGCGCGACCACGCAGGACATCATGGACACCGCCGTGGTGCTGCAGCTGCGCGCCGCGCTCGGGATCGTCGAGCGCGACATCGCCGAACTTCGCCGTATCCTCGCCGACCTCTCGAAGCGTTATCGGGACACGCCGATGGCGGGCCGCACCCATCTCCAGCAGGCGCTGCCGGTGACCTTCGGCTACAAGACCGCGATCTGGCTCGCCATGTTCGACCGCCACGCCGAGCGGCTGGCGCAATTGAAGCCGCGCGTGCTGGTCGGCCAGTTCGCCGGCGCCGCCGGCACGCTGGCCTCGCTCGGCGACAAGGGCTTTGAGGTCCAGGAGGCGCTGTGTGCGGAGCTGAAGCTCGGCGTTCCCGCCTCAACCTGGCACGTCGCGCGCGACGGCTTTGCGGAGGCCGTGAACTTCCTCGCGCTCGTCACCGGCTCGCTCGGCAAGATCGCGCTCGACATCATGATCATGGCCTCGACCGAGTTCGCCGAGGTCTATGAGCCTTTCGTCAAGGGACGCGGCGCCTCCTCGACCATGCCGCAGAAGCGCAACCCGATCTCGTCGGAGCTGATGCTGGCGGCGTCCAAGGCGGTGCGCCAGCACGCCGGCCTGATGCTCGACGCCATGGTACAGGATTTCGAGCGCGCCACGGGCCCCTGGCACGCCGAATGGATGGCGATTCCCGAAAGCTTCGTGCTGACCGCCGGCGCGCTGCACCAGGCGAAGTTTGCACTCGCAGGTCTCATCGTCGACGAGGCGAAGATGAACGACAATCTCGCGATCAGCCGCGGCCTGATCGTGGCCGAAGCGGTCATGATGGGGCTCGCGCCGCAGCTCGGCCGGCAAGAGGCCCATGACGTGGTCTATGACGCCTGCCGTCAGGCCAACGAGAAGGGCATGAGCCTGGCCGACGCGCTGTCCGTGGACTCCCGGATATCGAGCCGCATCGATCGCGCCACAATCGAGGCGCTCACCTCACCGAAAAATTACCTCGGGCTCGCGCCCGCCATGGTTGACCGGGTGCTGAAATCGGCAACGCGTTGAAAACCAAAATGCGTGAAACTGCGTATCTTCTCCATGTCGCAAGGTGCTCGCGCACTTGCGTCCCGCGATGCTAGACTTAGATTGAACGACAGACTTCGGCAGAGGGCCCCGCATGACTGATCACCGCAATTCCGCCACTTCCATCGATCCCGTGAAGCTCGACCGGCTGGCCGAGGTGGCGGTGAAGGTGGGCCTGGGCTTGCGGCCGGGACAGGATCTGCTTCTGACGGCGCCCGCGATCGCGCTGCCGCTGGTGCGGCGGATCGCCGTGCATGCCTACAAGGCCGGTGCCGGCATCGTGACACCGATCCTGTCGGACGAGGAGATGACGCTGGCGCGCTACCGCCACGGTCACGACAGCAGTTTCGATCGTGCCGCCGGCTGGCTCTACGAGGGCATGGCCAAGGCGTTCTCCGACAACACCGCGCGGCTCGCCATCGTCGGCGACAATCCGATGCTGCTGTCGGGCGAGGATCCTTCCAAGGTGGCGCGCGCCAGCAAGGCGAACTCGATGGCCTATCAGCCCGCCCTGGAAAAGATCGTCAATTTCGACACCAACTGGAACATCATCGCCTACCCAAGCCCGTCCTGGGCCAGGCAGGTATTCCCTGATGATCCCGATGACGTTGCGATCGGCAAGCTCGCGGATGCGATCTTCGCGGCCTCGCGCGTCGATCGCGAGGATGCGATGGGCAATTGGGCGAGCCACAATGCGGTGCTGCGCGAGCGTACCAACTGGCTCAACGGCCAGCGCTTCCGTGCGCTCCAGTACAACGGACCGGGGGTCGACCTCACCATTGGCCTTGCCGACGGCCATGAATGGGAGGGCGGCGCCTCGCTCTCCAAGAACGGCATCAGCTGCAACGCCAACATCCCGACCGAAGAGGTCTTCACCACGCCGCATTGCCGCCGCGTCTACGGCCATGTCGTGAGCTCGAAGCCGCTGTCCTATCAGGGCACGCTGATCGACAACATCGCGGTGCGCTTCGAGGACGGCAAGATCGTCGATGCAAAAGCCTCGCGCGGCGCGGAGGTGCTGAACAAGGTGCTCGACACCGACGAGGGCGCCCGCCGCCTCGGCGAAGTGGCGTTGGTGCCGCATTCCTCGCCGATCTCGCAGAGCGGGCTGTTGTTCTACAACACGCTGTTCGACGAGAACGCAGCGTCCCACATCGCGCTCGGCCAGTGCTATTCGAAATGCTTCGTCAACGGCGCGCAGCTCACCCCGCAGCAGATCGCCGCGCAAGGCGGCAACCAGAGCCTGATCCATATCGACTGGATGATCGGCTCGGCCGAGATCGATATCGACGGCATCTTGCCCGATGGCAGCAAGGTACCGGTATTCCGCAAGGGCGAGTGGGCGAAGTAGCGCGTCTTGCGGCCATCCTTCGAGACGCCCGCCGCTGGCGGGCTCCTCAGGATGAGGACGGAGTGCGCGGCCGTCGCTCCAGCGGGCACCGAAGTCGATCAGCCTCATCCTGAGGAGACCGCGAAGTGGTCGTCTCGAAGGACGCGGCGCGCGCTCAGGCCTCTGCCGAACCGCCTCACGCCGCCGTGTTGCGCAGCATCGGATTGTTGTCGATGCTGAAGCGGTTGAACAATGTCGTGAACGGGCTGCCGTCCGTGGCCCGCACGATGGCGTCGGAAGCGGCGATCGCCTCGTAGAGCGCGCCGACGGGATCGTCCGCCTCGCCCAGGGCGAGGTTCATGCGGATTTCCTCGCGAGCCTCGTTGATCTCGTCCTCGTCGTCGAGTGTCGCCTCCAGCGCCTCCGCCGCACGCCGCATCTCCGCGAGGTCGCCGCCGCCGGAAAACTTGAGGATGTCGAGCCAATAGGGGCGGGCGACGACGAGCTGGACGAACGCCTCGAACGTATCGGCGATAATTCCCGCGCGGCCTTCCGATGAGACGTAGAGCACGTTCTGCGACGGCAGCAGCACGAAGGCGCCGCCGGAGCCGTCACTGCCGACCTGCCGGGGGCTTTCGATGCCGTCGATGGTGAACCAGGGCTCCTCGTCGGGCGCGAAGGAGACATCGAGGCTGAACAGCCAGGCGACGGCCTCACGATTGGCTGTCAGAACCTCGGGCGTGAGGGGCATCGGCGTGGCTCCGTTTTATGCTTCCGCGCACTTTGTCGCACCCCAAAAAGGATCGGTTCATGTGCGCGAATTTGCAGGGAAATCGCGACGTTAACCGTTTCGCGCCTGCAACTTGCGGCTGATTTTCGAGGCCTGCGTAAGAAAGAATTAAAAACGGATGACTAGCGTTCCTGACATCTTTCGAAACAATGCGGGCCGAGACCCGGCCATACTTAATTATATCCCCTGGGGAAGAAGATGTCGCGCTCATTGATTGAAATCGGTAGTTGTAACGTGGATCTCGAGCTCCGGCCGATCGAGCCATCCTGGATCATCGAGGGCAATCCCGTGTCGCGCTCGCATATCCTGTCCACCAGCGCCGACGGCACCGCCTCGACCATTATCTGGCAGTGCACCGAGGGCCGCTTCAACTGGTACTACGATATCGACGAGACGATCATGATCATGGAAGGATCGATCGTGCTCGAAAGCGACGGCATGCCGCCCAAGCGCTACGGCCCCGGCGACGTGATCTTCTTCCGCGACGGCGCGCATGCCAAATGGCATGTCGAAGGCCACGTCAAGAAGATCGCCTTCTGCCGCAAGACCAATCCCGTGATGATCGGTTTCCTGATCCGCGTCGTCAACAAGCTGAAGAAGATCTTTACCTCCACCGGCGAGCGCCGTCCGGCCTCGCTGATGGGCGCCGGCTAGAGCATGATCCGGAAAAGTGTGCAGCGGTTTTCCGAAAAGATCATGCTCAAACAATAGTCTCAATTCAAGAACGCTTCCCAGCGGCCACGACGGAAGAGGGGTCGGGATCAACATCCCGGCCCCTTTTCTCGTCATGACGGCAGCTCGAGCCGATAAACGTCGATGGCGGTCTGCGAGAACAGCGCGGTCTTCTCGGCCTCGCTCAGGGGTACGGCGATGCGTTTGAAGGCGTTGAAGATCACCTGATAGCTGCACTGGCCCTTGTCCGGCGGGAAGTTGCTCTCGAACATCGCGCGGTTGGGTCCGAACGCCTCGATGCAGGTTTCGACGTAAGGTCGCCAGGCCGCGGCAAGCTCCTCGGATGACGGCGGCCTGTCGCGCAAGTGGAAGTCGTAGCCGAGCAGGCACATAGCGAGGCCGCCGAGCTTCACCACCACGTTCTCACATGTCGCGATCTCGCGGATCGAGGCGCGCCATTGCTCAAACACCTCTTCGCGCCGCCCCGCAAAGCGGCCGACGCCGGCCGGGCCGCCGCAATGGTCGAGCACGATCCTGGTGTCGGGGAAGGCGCGCGCCAATTCGGTCAGCTCGCCGATCTGTGGATGGAACAGCCAGGCATCGAAGCTGAGGTTGAGTGGTGCCAGGCAGGCAAAGCCTTTGCGGAAAGCTGGATCCTGCAACAGGCCCTTCGGCCGGTTCGCATACATGCCGGCGACGACAGGATCCTCGTCCCAGGCCGAGGAATGCCGGATGCCGCGGAAGCGGCCATTGCCGGCGGCGATCTCGGCTTCCAGCACCGGCCTTGCGGCGTCGCCGAGCAGCAGATTGGCGTGGCTGACGATGCCGGCACAGATCGCCGCCTTGCCGTAAGCGCCGCTCGCGCTCATCGCGGCGACGCCGTTGGCGAATTCGACTTCGCCGACGGGCCGGAACGCCTCCGGCCCGTGCGCGCGATACATCGAGCGGCAATCGACATAGACCGTGGCAATGACGTTGTGGCCGGAGGCGATGTCGGCCGCCATCTCCTCGATCAGATAGCGGTGCCCGCGATTCCAGAGATGGTGATGGGGATCGACGATCGGCCGCAAGGGATCAATGATCTCCTCTTGATGCAGCGCGAGCCAGTCCTCGCGCGGCTCGACGAACAGCCCGCTCGTATTCGCGGGCACACTGCTTGCAGCCATCGCGTGTTCGCTCCCTCTGTATTTTTTGTGCCGGGAGCCTAGCATCTCACGCGCACGCACAGCAGCGCGTATTGCTCAGAGCACCACAGCTGCGGTGGAGCAGGTGCGCTCCCTCTCCCGCTTGCGGGGGAGGGCTGGGGTGGGGGTGCTTCCGCAATGGGACATTCCAGATGCGGAGAAAGCCCCCACCCGCGCTACGCGCCGACCTCCCCCGCAAGCGGGAGAGGTTGCAGCGAGTTTGCCGCCGGATCGTTTCAATCAAAATCCAATCGGCCTAAGCCCTGCGCCGCTTCGCCTTCACATCGACCATTAGCCGCCAATCACTTGCATCGGCCGGCTTGGCCTCGCCGAGCCAGTGGAAGGAATCGTCGGTGATTTCCGTAAAGCTCCAGCGCGTCAGCTCGCCGGCCTCCGTTGTGCCTTCCTGCACGATGTCGGCGCCGCGCGGCCGGCCGATCTGCTGGCGGAAGACGCTGCGTCCGGGATCGAACCAGGAAATCCGCCACGCAGCGATGGTCGGATCGTAGACGCGCAGCGTCGTGCCGTACCAATTGCCCGCGATCGGAAAGTCGGGGCTGCCTGCGGGGCGCGGGATGATCCAGACGTCCTGGACGGCGCGGCCCTCCAGCACCCAGCCAAAATGGATCTCGCCGGCTGCCGTGTGTTTCGCTGCGCCGGGCCCATGGGCGGTGATCTCGGCAACCCAATCCCCGACGAAGCGGCCATAGAGCTGCAGCGCCGCCGCGTGCTCGGGGTTCGGTCCATCCGCGTGCAAGAGTCTGGCAAAGTCGGTCATGTCAATCTCCTGTTTCAGACAGATCAGCACGACCGGCCGACCGCCGGCTTGGAGAAAATTGCGCGTCAGACCCCGTCGAGGATGATCACCGTCGGCTTCGACGGCAGCGCATCCCGCGACATCCGGAACGACCGCTCGGAGCGCCGGTCGATCTCGAACTGCTGGCCGATCCGGCGCATGAAATCGTCGAGCGGGGTGGCGAAGCGATGCATCGGCAGCACGACGGAGGCGCGCAGGCGCCTGGTGATGTCAGAAATCCCTTCGAGCGACATGGTGTAAGTGCCGTCGATCGGCACCATCACGATATCGAGCCGTCCGATCTGGGCGAAATGGCTGTCGTCGAGCTTGTGATGGAGGTGGCCGAGATGGCCGATACAGAGCCCCGCGACCTCGAAGATGAAGATCGAATTGCCGTCGCGGATCATGTCGGCGCCGGCATCATCGCCGAAATAGCGGCGGATGTCGGTCGTGACATTGCGGATGAAGGCGTCACTGATGCGCTCCGATACGATCGCCGGCTTGCCGTCGTCGCCCCAACCATGCAGCACGTGAGGAATGCGCTTATCGGGAAACAGCGAGTAGTGCGTGCTGTGGGCCCGGTTCATAGTCACGACGTCGGGCAGTCGTCCGACCTGATAGGCGCCGCTATAATCGGTCGCGATGCGCAGGCCGCCGGGCGTGTCGATGAAATAGGTGGAATGGCCGGCATAGGTGATCTCGACCCCGCCTGTGCCGGCCGCCGGCCGGAACGCCACCGGCAGGATACGCGGGGCCGCGTTGGCCATCGCCAGGCATTCGCTGCGCTGTGGCTGCTGGGCGAGGGCAGGGGCGGCCAGCCAACTGAGAAACGCAAGAGCCGTCAGCAATGGTCGAAACATGCAGAACCGTCCGCCGCTCATCGACGATCTGCTGAGTGTATCGACGAATCATCCTCGCGTCATGTGGTGCCGGCCAGCCGCGCCAATCCGCCGCTTGCCTCGATCAGTTTCACGGCCTTCCTGTCGAAGGACACGAAAGTGTCGGCTCCAAGCCAATTGCCTTCATGGGCGATGACGCCATCGGCGAAATCGCCCCCGGCATCGAGGAACGACAATCCAGCCTCGGCTGCCGGCCGATCGACGACCGCATTGGAGGCATTGATCAAATGCCGGATCGAAGCCGAGATATTCTCAGCCGAAGTTTTGTAGCCTCGAGAGAGAACCCAGGCCAGCTCGCACAGTGCGGGAATCGAGATGGCTATGAGGTCTGCCTTCTTGAGAAGGGCTTCGGCCACCTTGCTCTGTTCGGCGTCATCCCCGACCAGAACGCGCACCAACACGTTGGTGTCGGGCGTTATCTTCATCGCTTGCCGGTCCAGCCGTCAGCAATGACTTCGTTCATCTCCTCGATCGACAATGATCGACCGTTCGTTTTTCCTCTCAGGAAACCGAAGGCGTCCGAAATCTTTCCGACGGGCCGAGCTGCCTTCACCTCAACCCGCCCTCCCGGAAGCTTCTCTATCGAGATCTTGTCGCCGGGATGCACACCGAGGTGCTCCAGGAGATCCTTCCGCAGCGTAACCTGCCCCTTTGCCGTGACAGTAAGCGTACCCATGGGATCCTCAATTCTTGATAGCCGATAGGTAAGGTAATTTAGCCTTACTTTCAAGTGAAGCAGGCAAGGCGCCTCTCACGCCTTCAGTCCCGCCTTGGGCTGAACTTCCAGGTGATCGCAACGAGGCTGGCGGTGATCAGGCCACTAATGAGGCCGGCGATGGGGAGTGCAAGCAGCAATGCCGCGGTTGCGGCCCAGCCAATCGAGGAGAACGCCTCCGCGAAGGTCGCGAGCCGCGACGAGGTCTGGCGGCGGCGGAATTGGCTGCGCCGGGCCTGCACCCGGAACCAGAGCTGGATCGCGGTCGCGGAGGCCGCGCTGAGGATGATCGCGCCGGCACTCACTGCTGCCTGGATCGGTGCGGCGAAGGCCAGTGCGGCAATCAGCGGGCAGAAGATGACGGCGATCGCGATCAGCACCACCTCGATCTTGGCGCGGATGACGGCGGATGGCGTCAGCGGCGCGGTCGCGACCAGGTCGGGGGCGTCCTCGCCCGAGATGGTCAGCCAGGCCAGTCCGCCGGCAAGCTGTCCGGCCGCCATCACGACGACTGGCGTGATCAGCGTCAGCGCCGCGGAGCTGTCGGCAAAATTGCGCCAGAGCAGCAGCGCCGGCGGCACCAGATAGAGCAGCTGCATCAGGGTCTGCGAGATCAGCCAGGGATCGCGCCAGAGCAGCGAGAACTCCTTGCGCCGCAGCGCCTGCTGCCGCGACCCGGCGCGGAACGGGCGCTCCTTCGCGCGCCTGTTGCCGGAGGTGCCGTAAGCGGCGGCATCGATCGCCGTGTCGGCAAAGCGATGCGAGAAGATCGCCATGACGCTTCCGAGCAGCACCAAAGCGAGCGCCAGGAGCGGCAGCAGCGCTTCGCTGTCGCCCATCGCCGCCCGCGCCGGCCACCACCAGATGCTCTCGACATCGGGGGCATGGGCGGCCACGCTGCCTGAGGTCAGGATGGTGAAGCGCGACAGCGTGCCGTAGGACATGATCGCCGCGATCTGGAGCGCGATGACGAAGCCGGCGCCGATGATCGCGGCGAGGATCTGGGCGATCAGGCGCGTGCGCGCCGGGCCGATCAGGCGAAACAGCAGGATGGTGACGGCGATCGCGACCGCCGCGGCCGACAGGCCCATGACGACGACCACCCCGAATGCGCTGAGCCAGCGCGCGCCGCCGCCGATCACGAGCACGTCGATGAAGGGCGTCGAGAACAGCAGCGCGATCGCGGTGACGGTCAGCGCGATCGCGGCGATGCGGACCGAGAACAGGTTGGCGAGCGTCGCCGGCGAGGACATGATCAGGTCGAGATCGGCGCGGGCGTAGAACACCCGCGTCACCGATTCGATCGCCTGCGACAGCATCAAGGTCCAGGCGAGAAAGATCGTCGCCGAGATCACGATCAGCGAGGATTTGTCGAGCGGCAGCTGCAGATCGGCGAAACGGCCGATCACCGCCCAGGCCGGCAGGTGCAGCAGCGCGGCGAAGCAGACGAGGCCGATGACGGCGGCGCGCGCCCGCTTGCGCCGTCCGCCGGTCATCATGGCGAACCATTCGCGCCAGGCGAGCCGGAGCTCGTGGCGTGCGAACCAGGAGAGCGCGGTGGCCGAGCTCATGCGGCTTCCGGAAGCGTCACCAGCGCGATGAAGAGATCCTCCAGGCTGGTATCGGCATGGCCGTTCTGCTGGCGCAGCTCGGTCAGCGTGCCCTCGGCCACCAGGCGGCCCGAGGCGATCACGCCGATGCGGTCGGCCATGCGCTCGGCGACTTCGAGAATATGCGTGGTCATGATGACGGTGCAGCCGGCGCGGACACGTTCGCTGAGCAGGCCCTTCACGTGGCGGGCGGAGACGGCATCGAGCCCCGTCAGCGGTTCGTCGAGAATGATGAGGCGGGGATCGTGCACCAGCGCGCCAGCGAGCGCGACCTTCTGGCGCATGCCTTTGGAAAAGCCCTCGCAGCGCTCGTGCCGATGTGGCTCCAGGCCGAGCGAGCCGAGCAGGTCCTGCGCGACCGGCTCCGAGACCGACGGCGCGATGCCCCAGAGGCCGGCGACGAATTCGAGATATTCGAGCGGGGTCAGCTTGTCGTAGATCATCGGCTCGTCGGAGACCCACGCCATCACCTGCTTGGCGGCGACGGGATTTTCGAGCGCATCGATGCCGAAGATCGAGACCGCGCCGGCATCGGGCCGCAGCAGGCCCGCGACCATGCGCAAAGTGGTGGTCTTGCCGGCGCCGTTGGGGCCGACCAGCGCATAGAATTCGCCGGCGTGGATGGTGAGATCGAGGCTGTCGACCGCCAGACGGTCAAAACGCTTCGTTAACCCCAGGACTTCCAGCGCCGACTTGTCCCGCTTCATGACGCCCACACTATCCGGTTTTGCATCGCTCGCGACCATGATCCCAAGATGTTTCGGCACCGTGAATCTACGGCCCACAAATTCCGCCATCCGGTTTCGACTAATGGCAAGTCACCGTTTGTTGACAGTAAGGAGCGGTTCAGGCTGAATTGGTTCCGGACAAATGGCGCTAACGCAGCGAGACGACTGCGTAGCGACTGGACACAAGATGCGGCAAGGCGGTCGGGAAGAGCCGCCGGCTGCATCGGGAGGACGCGCGTCAATGCTGGATTTCGTTCAGCAGCTGGTCAGCGGTGTTGCGCTCGGCTGCGTCTACGGCCTGATCGCGCTCGGCTTCGTGCTCGTCTACAAGGCCACCGAGGTCGTCAATTTCGCCCAGGGCGATCTGATGATGCTCGGCGGCTTCTTCGCCTTCACCTTCATCGGCATGATGGGCCTGAACTACTGGATCGGCTTTGCCGGTGCGGTGGCCGCGATGGCGCTGTTCGGCATGCTGGCGGAGCGCGTCGTGGTGCGGCCGATCCTCGGCTATCCGCAATTCTCCATCATCATGGCCACCATCGGCCTCGGCTATTTCCTGCGCTCGGTCGCCGGCATGATCTGGGGCACCGATGATCTGAAGATCGAGACCCCGTTCAGCCAGGGCGTGCTCCGTATCGGCTCGCTGGTGCTCGCCTACGACAAGCTGTCGGTGATCGCGGCGACGATGATCCTGTGCACGCTGCTCTATCTGTTCTTCAACAAGACCACGCTCGGCACTGCGATGCGCGCCAGTTCCGAGAACATGCTCGCGGCCTACTACATGGGCATTCCGGTCAAGCGCGTGGTGTCGATCGTCTGGGCGATCAGCGCGGCGGTGGCGACCTGCGCCGGCGTGCTGCTGGCGCCGATCACCTTCATCCATTCCAATGTCGGCCTCGTGCTTGGCCTCAAGGCATTTCCCGCTGCGGTCCTCGGCGGCTTCGGCTCGATCCCGGGCGCCGTGGTCGGCGGCGTCCTGATCGGCGTGATCGAGAGCATGGCCGGCTTCTACCTGCCCGAAGGCTGGAAGGATGTCGCGCCGTACCTCGTGCTGCTCGCGGTGCTGCTCTTGAAGCCCGAAGGCCTGTTCGGCCACCACGTCCGCAAGAAGGTCTGAACGCCATGCGCTTCCTGTTCAAGACCGACTATGAGGATGACATCAAGCTGTTCCCGCATTCGGGCTATCTGGTCTCGTACGGCATCCTGCTCGTACTGCTGCTGATCGCGCCCTATGTGCTCTCCAGCTATTTGATGAGCCAGCTCGTCTTCGTCTGCATCTATGCGATCGTCGGCGTCGCGCTGCTGATCCTGACCGGCTTTACCGGCCAGGCCTCGCTCGGCCACGCTGCATTCCTCGCCATCGGGGCCTACACGGCGGCATACTTGCAGAAGTACAACGTGCCGTTCCCGGTTTACTTCCTCGCCGCCGGAGGTTTGACCGGCATCATCGGCGCGATGGTCGGCTTTCCCGCGCTGCGCCTGACCGGCATCTATCTCGTCATCGCCACCATCTCCTTTGCCCTGATCGTCGAGGAGATCCTGGCGCGCTGGGAAAGCGTCACCCACGGCAACGAGGGTATGCGGGTGAAGACGTTGTCGCTGCTCGGCGTCACCGTCCCGCGCGACAGCCCCACCTTCTATTTCCTCTGCCTCTCGGTGCTGGTGCTGACCATCGTCGGCACGCTCAATTTGCTGCGTTCGCCGACGGGACGCGCCTTCGTCGCGATCCGCGACAGCGAGACGGCGGCGCGCAGCATGGGCGTCAATGTCGCGCTCTATAAGGTGAAGTCCTTTGCGATCTCGGCGGCAATCACGGGCTTTGCCGGCGTGCTGTTTGCCCACAAGCTTTCCTTCATCTCGCCGGAGATGTTCACGCTCCAGCTCTCGATCGAGTTCATCATCGTAATCTTGATCGGCGGCACCTTCAGCCTGCACGGCGCGGTGCTCGGCGCGATCTTCATCGTGATGATCGATCCGTTCCTGACCTATCTCAAGGACGACATGCCCGGCCTGATCGCGGGCATTGCGGCGACGTTCGGCGCCGGCCCGGCCACCGCCGGCAACATCCAGTCGAAGGTCGCGGCCTTTGCCTCGCTCAACGGCCTGAAGGGCGCGATCTACGGCATCATCATCGTGCTGTTCGTGTTGTTCGAGCCGCTCGGTCTCTACGGCCGCTGGCTGAAGATAAAACTCTTCTTCCAGCTGTTCCCGCTCTACAAGCGCGCCACCTTCAAGCGGCAGAAGATCTACGTGAAGTCGGAGCGGAACCGATGAGCTATTTCCGCGCCGAAAATCTGTCGCTGCATTTCGGGGGACTCAAGGCCGTCGATGCGGTGTCCTTCGCGGTCGAGAAGGGCGAGATCCTCTCGATCATCGGGCCGAACGGTGCGGGCAAAAGCTCGATCTTCAACCTGATCTCGCGGATCTACCGGCCGACCTCGGGCCGCATCTTCTTCGAGGATCAGGATATCACCGAAGAGCCGCCCTACGATATCGCCAAGCTCGGCATCGCCCGCACCTTCCAGAACATCGAGCTGTTCGAGAATGCGACCGTGCTGTCCAACCTGCTGGTCGGCCGCCATCGGCATTCGACCACGCAGCTCTGGCAGGAGCTTTTGTTCCTGCCGAGCGTGCGCGCCAACGAGAAAGTCCATCGCCGCAGGGTCGAGCAGGTCATCGAATTCCTCGATCTCGAACCCTATCGCGACAAGCTGATCTCCGGCCTGCCTTACGGCGTGCGCAAGGTGATCGAGCTGGCGCGCGCGCTGTGCTCGGAGCCGAAGCTCATCCTGCTCGACGAGCCATCGTCCGGCCTCAATGTCGAGGAAACCGACGACATGTCGTTCTGGATCCGCGACATGAAGAGCGAGCTCGGCGTCACCGTATTGATGGTCGAGCACGACATGTCGCTGGTCAACCGCGTCTCCGATCGCGTCATCGCATTGAATTACGGAAGGGTGCTGGCGATGGGGTCGCCCGCCGAAGTCCAGCAGCATCCCGACGTCGTCGCTGCGTATCTGGGAGCTTGACGCATGGTTGCCGCTGTCACGCCCGAGATCATCTTAAAACTCTCCAACATCGAGAGCTATTACGGGCCGATCATGGCGATCCGCGGCATCTCGCTGGAAGTGCCGCGCGGCCGCATCGTCACCCTGCTGGGGGCCAACGGCGCCGGCAAGACCACGGTACTGAAGACCATCTCGGGCATTCTCGACCCGCAGAAGGGCTCGATCGAATTCCTGGGCAAGCCGATCCAGCGCATGGAGGCCGACCGGATCGTGCGGCTCGGCCTCAGCCATGTGCCGGAGGGACGCGAGGTGTTTCCGTTCCTGTCCGTGCGCGAGAACCTGATGATGGGGGCCTATCCGCGCAAGGACCGCGCCGGCGTCGCGGAGGATCTCGATCGCGTCTATGGTTACTTTCCGCGGCTGAAGGAGCGCATCAACCAGCCGGCCGGTCAGCTCTCGGGCGGCGAGCAGCAGATGCTGGCGATCGGCCGCGCCTTGATGAACCGGCCGACGCTGCTGCTGCTCGACGAGCCCTCGCTCGGCCTATCGCCGCTGCTGGTGAAGGAGATCTTCACCATCATCCGCCGCGTCAATGAGGAGCAGGGCATGTCGATCCTGCTGGTCGAGCAGAATGCCAAGGTGGCGCTGGAGACGGCGCATTACGGCTATGTGCTGGAGATCGGCCGTATCGTGATGAACGACACCTGCGACCGCTTGATGCATTCCCAGGACATCCAGGAGTTCTACCTTGGCGCCAAGGAAGCGGGTGCGCGAGGCGAGCGGCGCTGGAAAAAGAAGAAGACGTGGCGGTGAGGAAGAGCTGGCAGTAAGATGAGCTTGCCATCCGCAATCAAGACCGCCGGCAAGGCAGGCAGCGGAGGCAGGCGACAAGGAGGAGACGTGCATGGCCCGACCGGCGGTGCTGACGGTCGCTGATACGATCGCGAAGAGCTTCTTGCGCGCTGCGGAGACGCGGGGCGATCGGCCGGCCATCCGCGAGAAGAAATTCGGCATCTGGCAGCCGACAAGCTGGCGCGAATGGCTGGCGATATCGAAAGAGATTGCCTACGCGCTTCATGCGACCGGCTTCATGCCCGGCGACGTCGCCTCCATCATCGCCAACGCCGTGCCGGAATGGGTCCATGCCGACATGGGTATCCTGTGCGCCGGCGGCGTCGCTTCGGGCATCTACCCGACCGACGCGTCGTCCCAGGTCGAATATCTCATCAACGATTCCCGGACCAAAGTGATCTTCGCCGAGGACGAGGAGCAGCTCGACAAGATCCTCGCCTGCCGCTCGCGCTGCGCGAGCCTGCAGAAGATCATCGTGTTCGATATGGAGGGCCTCAGCGGCTTCTCCGACGACATGGTGATGTCGCTCGACGAGTTTCGCGCGCTCGGCCGCAATCACATGGTCGGCCGCGAGGCGCTGTGGCAGGAGATGATCGGCAGCCGCGGCGCCGGCGATCTCGCGATCCTGGTCTATACGTCCGGCACCACCGGTCCGCCCAAGGGCGCGATGCACGCCAACCGCAGCGTTACGCACCAGATGCGTCACGCCAATGACTTCATTCCGGCGCAGGAGGACGAGGACAGGCTGATCTTCCTGCCGCTGTGCCACGTCGCCGAGCGCATCGGCGGCTACTACATCTCGGTCGCACTCGGCTCGGTGATGAATTTCGCCGAGAGCCCGGAAACCGTGCCGGACAATTTGCGCGAGGTGCAGCCGACCGTCTTCCTCGCGGTTCCCCGCATCTGGGAAAAATTCTATTCCGCCATCACCATCGCGCTGAAGGATGCGACCCCACTGCAGCAATGGGTCTATCGCCGCGCCATCGGCATCGGCTACCGCATGGTCGATTACCGGATCGAAGGCAAGCCGCCGCCGCTGTCGTTGCGCCTCGCAAGCCGGATCGCCTACCGGCTCGCATTCCGCAATATCCGCCGCATGATCGGGCTCGATCGCTGCCGCGTCGCCTTCACCGGCGCAGCGCCGATCGCGCCGGAGCTGATCCGCTGGTATCTCGCGCTCGGCATCGACATGCACGAGCTCTACGGCCAGACCGAGAATTGCGGTGTCGCCACCATGATGCCGGCGGAGCGGATCAAGCTCGGTTCGGTCGGCACCGCCGTGCCCTGGGGCGAGGTCACGCTGTCGCCCGAGGGTGAGATCCTGATCAAGGGCGACTTCCTGTTCATGGGTTACCTGAACCAGCCAGAGAAGACCGCCGAGACCATCGATCAGCGCGGCTGGCTGCACACCGGCGACGTCGGCACGATCGACAATGAAGGCTTTGTCCGCATCACCGACCGGATGAAGGACATCATCATCACCTCCGGCGGCAAGAACATCACGCCGTCCGAGATCGAGAACCAACTCAAATTCTCGCCCTACATCTCCGATGCGGTCGTGATCGGCGACAAGCGGCCGTATCTGACCTGCCTCGTGATGATCGACCAGGAGAACGTCGAGAAGTTCGCCCAGGACCACGACATTCCCTTCACCAATTACGCGAGCCTGTGCCGGGCGACCGAGATTCAGGACCTGATCGGGCGCGAGATCGAGCAGGTCAACGGCAATTTTGCCCGCGTCGAGACCATCAAGAAGTTCTACCTGATCGAACGCCAGCTCACACCGGAGGACGAGGAGCTGACGCCGACCATGAAGCTGAAGCGCGGCTTCGTGAACAAGCGCTACGCCGCCGAGATCGAGGCGATGTATCGCCAGCGCGCGGTTGCTTGAGCAAGATCCGGAGGATCATGCTCAAGAGAGATGGATTTGAGAAAACGGCGAAGGCTTGAGAGGCCCGATCCTTCGCTCAACACGGGCCACCGAAGGAGGACTGCAATGTCGAAATCGCTGAAGGCGCTGGGCCTGGCGGTGAGCGCCCTTGCGCTGACTTGTCTGCCGGCCGCCGCTCAAACCAAGGTCACCAATGAAGGCATCTCGGCATCCGAGATCGTCATCGGCACGCATCAGGACCTGTCGGGCCCGATCAAGGGCTGGGGCGTGCCGGTCTCCAACGGCATGAAGATGGCGGTCGAGGAGATCAACGCGGCCGGCGGTGTCCAGGGTCGCAAGATCAAGCTTGTCGTCGAGGATAGCGGCTACGATCCGAAGAAAGCTGTGCTGGCTTCGCAAAAGCTGATCGAGCGCGACAAGATTTTCGCGATGGTGGGACCAATGGGATCGCCGACCGTGCTCGCTGCGCAGGATATCCTGCTCGACGCCGGCGTGCTTCAGCTCTTCCCGCTGACGGCGGCCGAGTTCACCTTCAAGTTCGATGCGGCCAAGCCGCAGGAGCGGCTGAAGTTCAACAACCTCCTGCCCTACGTCGAGAGCACGCGCGCAGCGCTCAAATACATGATTGAGGCAAAGAATTTCAAGAAGCCGTGCATCATGCATCAGGACGACGAGTACGGAAAAAACGTGCTCGATGGCTTCAACCAGCAGCTCGCCGCCATGAAGGTGCAGCCGGCCTCGATCACGAGCTACAAGCGCGGCGCCTCCGACTTCTCGGCGCAGGTCGCCAAGATGAAGTCCGACGGCTGCGACCTCGTCGTGCTCGGCGCGGTCCTCCGTGAGCCTATCGGCACCATGACCGAGGCCAGGAAGCTCGGCTGGGAGGTAACCTTCCTCGGTGCCACGCCCGTCAACGTGCTCGAAGTGCCGGCGCTCGGCAAGGAAGTGGTGGAAGGCTTGTATGCCGCTTCGAACTTCGAAATCCCCTACGAAGACACCGCGAAGGGAAAGGTGAAGGACTGGCTCGTCAATTACAAGAAGATGTTCAACGCCGACGCCAACACGCAGGCGATCATCGGCTACAATGCGGTGATGACGTTCGCGCATTATGCCAACAAGGCTGGCAAGGATCTCACTGGCCAGAAGATGCTCGACGCGCTGGAGTCCGGCGACAAGTTCCAGGATATCTTCAATTCGCCGCCGACCGTGTTCTCGAAGACCAACCATCTCGCCACCACCGTCACCCAGGTGCAGCAGGTGAAGAACGGCCGTTGGGTGCTGGTGAAGGACAATCTGATGTTTTGATGAAGGGCGGCTCTCGCGACACGAACGGTGCACCCTCTCCCCTTGCGGGAGAGGGTGGATCGCCGCAAAGCGGCGAGCCGGGTGAGGGGTCTCTATCCTCACGAATAGCCTAGCGAGCGGAAAAACACCTCATCCGGCGCCAGAGCCGAAGCTTGGCTTCGGCGTTTTCTCCCGCAAGAGGAGAAGGAAGAAGCTCGCCAAGCTGAGCGAAACTCAAGATCCCCCGCTCGCCGTGCCCGAATTTACCGGCGCCAACTCGTCTTCCCTGCAGCGCCAGCCGTCGGCGGCTTTGACGAACGCAAAAGTGCGCTGGATCCTCAGGCGGCGCGTCACGTTGAAGGCTTCTGCCGAACGCTCCTTGTTGGCGGCGCTCGGCTGCGGGAGGCCCGTCCTAGCGTCCCAGCAGGTGCCGGTGCAGCTGGATGCGACCTTGCTGCACATGGTGAAGGGCGCCAGCACCGCCATCTCGATTTCGCCGGTGACCTGCGCCTCCTGTTCGGTCACCTGGCTGTCGAGCGCGTAGACGCGGTTGATGCGGAGGAAGTGGCCGCACGAATTGGCCGCATGGATCCGCGCCGCGCAGAAGTCGACCGCGTCGGTGTCGGGGATGCGGGCCGCGACCTGCCGGCCGAACACCTTTCTGGGGTCGCCCTTTGCCGTGCGGATCTCGTCGGCCTTGTGCTTTAGATGGTCGGAGAGACAATCCTCTGCGGATTCGAGCTCCTGGAGCGGCACGTTCTCCTTGCCGACCAGATTGCATTTGCGATCGCGCTCTCGTGTCCACCTGCCATATTCGGCGAAGGCAAAGCGCGCCGCGGTCGGGTCCAGCTTGCCGATCAGGCCGAGCACCTGGCCATTGAGCTCCGTTTCGGCGAGTGCCAGCGACGGGTCCGCACAGATCACCGCGCCCGCCGCGGTGTTGGCAGCGAGGCAGTCGAAATCCGGATCGCGCAGGATCGCGGCGCGCTCCTCTGTCACCTTGAGCAGGCACGCCTTTACCCGCTCGAAATCGTCGGGGCGGATCGCGGTCTGGCCGACGATGCCGCAGCCGAGATTGCGCTGGCGGATCCAGATCGCATTCTCCTCGATCGCGGGAAGGCGATCGGGCAGCCGGGCGAGCCGCGCCTCGATCGCGGTGTTCAGCTTCTCGGCGGCGGCGGCAAGCGCGGCATCACCGCAGAACAATTGATTGCCGGGGTCGCGAATCTGCTGGCAGTTGTTCTTGGCGAACAGCGGCAGCCGATCGGCGATGGAGCGGTCGGACTGCGCTGACGCGGGTGAGGCGAGCGCCAGCAACGCAATCACAGTCAGCACGATGAACCGCATTCCCGTCGCCCCCGCAAAGCCGTGGCCATGCTAGCCGTCCGGATCGCGTCGTGGAATGGGTTTTTGGTGAACCGAGGTTCGTAGCCCGGCTGAAGCGTAATCCGGGATTCGAGCGATAAGCGACCGCGCCCCGGATTTCGCTGCGCTCCATCCGGACTACAAGATGGCTCAGCGCGCCTCGACGGCCATCATCGAGACCTGCATCGGTTCGTCGACATATTTCATCACGGCCGACCGATGGAGCGCGAACAGCGGCTGGTAGCTCCGCGCAGCGTCGTCCTCGACCATCGCCATGCGGCGGTTGTCGAGCATCAGCCAGCGGCCATCGAGGCGCGCGGCGACAACCGCATGCTCCTCGCCGGCCCTGACGTCGCGCACCACGACGATGCGGAGATCCTCGGCGGCCACGCCCGCCAGCCGCAACGCGGCGAGCTTGGCGATGGCATAGTCCTCGCAGTCGCCGGCGCCGCGCGAGAAGGTCGCAAGCGGCGAGCTCCAGACGTCGTCGATGCCGTCATTGGCGGCCCGGATGGCAAGGTTGATGGCGCGGTTGGTCTCGCCGAGCCGGGCGCGGCCGTCGCGGGCGCGGGCCTGGTCGACGATGGCGAGCAGCTTCAGGGCCGCCGGCGAAGCGCAATTGTCGCGGTCACCGTCGCATAGCGCGAGCTGCACCATGTCGCCGTCGAGCTTGTCCTTCAGCAGGAGCCATTTCTGTTGCAGGCTGCCGGCGGAGATGGCGAAGGCGAACACGCCGAACGGCTCGGCGGATTTGCGCACGAGTAGGCCTGCGCCCGGCGACAGCAGCGTGCCGGCGCGAAGCTCGGCGGCCGACCCACACAGGACCAATCCGCACAGGACAAGGATTGCGCGCCAGGCGCGCGAGCGAGCAGCGGTCTCCATCTGACATCCCTTTCCGGCTTCGGTCCAAGTCCCCCTCGACCTGAACGCGCCGGGCTTTGTTGCTTTCGCGGAGATAGTGCGAGACGGGCCGTTTTGTTCTGCTTAACGCGCCCGGCTGGGGTTCCAAAACCGGGGAACAGGCTGAAACAGGCCCGTCCAAATTGCGTAAAATTTTACGATTCGCCGGCTAGGAGGTGTCAGTTCGCCGCGAAATCGAGCCAATTGCAGACATAGGTTGTGGAAGTGCCGAATCTGGGTCCTATGGCTAACGACCCCCTATTTCATGGGGTTCTGTTAGTTAGGTCACAGATTTAAGTGCGTATTTGCCGCAGGATGCTGCGGGACCTCGCGACGGTAAGATGACGCAAGTATCTGCTCTTTGACTATACGGCAGGTTACTTTGGATGATTGGAAATGCGTGGAAACAGGCCGAATTCGACTTCCGAATATTTAAAAGGTTACTTTCGCTTCTCTGGAGCGACGCCAAGACGTGGGGTTTCCTGGGGCCAAGTGATGCGAAATCACACAAGCAATAGATGGTATCGCTAAGGACTTGCTAATGCTATGCAAGCTTAGGCGGTCGATACTTACTTAAATTTTAACCCTTTTTACGGTGCCCGGTTGAACTACGCTGGCCAATTTGACGCCGCGATTGCTTTGGATGGCCAGGGTTCCCGCTCCCCCGGCGGTGCCCATGTCGATTCCTTTACGGCGAAGGCGCACGGTTACGTGCCTGAGGGCGCGTTCGTTGTTCCCGACCCCAACCTGATCTTCAACGGCGAATTCAAGCGTGCCGGTCTCGATCTCGTGCTGTCCCACGAGGGGCACGAATTCGTCGTTCACGATTATTTCAGGGGCGACAAGCGTGCCGCGCTCGCCTCGCCCGACGGCGCCCATCTCACTGGCGAAATCGTCAACGCGCTTACGGGCCATGTCCAGGTTGCTCAGGCCGCCCCCGGAGGCGCGGCCGCAGCCCAGGTCATCGGCCATGTCACCAAGCTCGTGGGCAGCGCGACCGCGATCCGCAACGGCGTCTCGGTCATCCTGAACAACGGCGACAACGTCGAGAAGGGTGACGTGGTCTCGACCGGCGCGGATTCCACGCTCGGCATCACCTTCATCGACGGCACCGTGTTCGGCCTGTCCTCGAATGCGCGGATGGTGCTGAACGAGATGGTCTACGACCCCAACGGGTCGAGCAACTCCTCGCTGCTGAGCCTCGTCGCCGGCACCATCACCTTCGTCGCCGGCGAGACCGCCAAGCACGGTGACATGAAGATCGACACGCCGGTTGCCACCATGGGCATCCGCGGCACCGCCGTGCTGACCCAGATCAACTTCGTCGTTCCCGCCGGTGGCGGCGATCCGCAGCCGCAGGCGAGCTTCCAGGTGCTGGTCGAACCGAACGGCACGACGGGCTCCTACATCCTGTTCGACAAGGTCACGCTGCTGCCGATCGCGACGGTCAACCAGGCCGGCCAGATGATCCAGATCAGCGGCGGCAACGTCTCGATCTCCAATGCGCTGATGTCGCCGGATGTTCAGAAGCTGATCACGGACGTGTTCACGCTGAAGTTCACCGACAACAACACCAACACCAAGCTGACCACGAACTTCACCGACACGCTCACGCCGATGAGCCTGGACGTGGTGTTCAAGTCGGGGGGCGGCGCCGTCGCGACCGCGACATTCGTCAATCTCAATCCGCAGGGATCGGAGGCGCCCAGCACGTCTACGCCGCCCATCGTGCGTATCCCCGGCCAGCCGATTGTGCAAAGCTTCGACGCCGGCGGCAATGTGAAGACGGCGTTCGCGCTGACCGAGCGTGCTGACGCGACCGGCGACACGCATTCCGATACGATTTCCGGCCTGATCAGATTCGTCGATCAAAACCTCGGCGACCGGCCGACGGTGAGCATCAGCCTCGCCGAAGCGCCGAACTACGTCTACAAGGACGCCGGCCAGCACGACGTCACCGGCTCGCTCTCTGCGCTCCAGAAGCAGGACATTGCGGCGACCCAGATCCAGATCAACGTCGCCCCCGACGCCGGCAACAATAACAACGGCTCGGCGGTCTGGACGTACACGATCCCGGACAAGGTCTTCGACTTCCTCGCGGCCGGCGAAATGCTGACGCTGACCTATATGGTCCGCGTCGACACTAATTTCGCAGTCAATCCCGAGTCCAGATTCATCCCGATCACCATCACGGTCACGGGAACGAACGACAAGCCCACCGTCGCGACGTTGGGCGGAACCGTCATCGAGAAGGTCGGGACCGGCAACGAGACTCTGGATACCATCACGGGCACCGTCACCTTCACCGACGTCGATCTGACCGACCGCCCGATCGTGAGCGCGGCGCTCTCGTCGACCCAGCCGTTCAAATATCTCGATGCGCAAGGCCACGACATCACGTCGACGCTGACGCCGCAGCAGCTCGCGGCGATCGCCGCCGTCGAGGTGCCGCTGACCGTGGTACAGGGCGCGGGAAACAGCAATAACGGTTCGGCCACCTGGACCTACAGCGTTCCCGACCATCTGTTCGATTTCCTCGCCAAAGGCGAGAAGCTGACCCTCAACTACGTGGTGCAAGTCGATGACGGGCACGGCGGTGTCGTCAGCACGCCGGTTACCGTGTCCATCGACGGCGCGGACGTCAATGTCGAGGGCACCAACGACGTGCCGACGATCGTCGAAGATCTGACCACGCCGACCGGTGCGGTGACCGAGGATACGGCGGCCACGCTCGCCGCCAACGGCACCATCACATTCAACGACCCTGATCTCACGGACACCCACACCGCGAGTTTTTCGCTGAAGTCGACGATTTCGAGCGTGCATCTGCCGGGCTTCAGCGACGGCACCTCGCATATCGGCACGTTCAGCCTCGGCTCAGTGAATGAAAGCCCGGGCGCCAGCTCCCGCGGGTCAGTGGGCTGGACCTTCACGCTCGACGACAACGACCCGGTGCTGCAGTCGCTGGCGGAAGGGCAGACCATCACGCAGGTCTATACCGTCAGGATCGACGACCATCACGGTGGGATCGTCACGCGGGACGTCACGGTCGTCATCACCGGCAAGAACGACGCGCCGACCGTGACCAGCGGTGCCGCGGCGGCGACAGGTCATGTCGTCGAGGACGCGGGCCTGACGCTGTCGATCGACGGCACGCTGGCGATTCAAGACCTCGATCTGATCGACACCCATGCGGCGCAGGCGGTGTTCAAGTCGTCGTCCATCAGCTCGGCTCTGCCGGGCTTCGATGCCGACAGCACGCACATCGGCACGTTCACGATCGATCAGTCGGTGCTCGAGTACAATACCGACACGAGCAATGGCGCGACGCTGGGTTGGCATTTCAGCCTCGACAACAGCAATGCAATGCTGCAGTCGCTGGCGCAGGGCCAGACCATCACGCAGGTCTATACCGTTACGTTCGACGATCATCATGGCGGTATCGTCAGCCAAGACGTCACCGTCACGATCACGGGCGTCAATGATGCACCGACCATCACGAGCGATGCCGCCGCGGCGACGGGCGCGGTGACCGAGGATGAGTGCGCCTCGCTCACGGCGGACGGCACGCTGGCGATCCAGGATCTGGACCTGACCGACACCCACACGGCGGCATGGTCGTTCAAATCTTCGTCCGTCAGCTCGGACCTGCCGGGCTTCGGAGCCAGCTCGCATATCGGCACCTTCACGATCGATGCGGTGTCCGAATCCGGCAGCGACAACGACGACGGTGCGACGTTGGGCTGGCACTTCACGCTCGACAACAGCGATCCCGTGCTGCAGTCGCTGGCGGAAGGGCAGACCATCACCCAAGTCTACACCGTTACGCTCGACGACCAGCATGGCGGCAAGATCAGCCAGGACGTTACCGTCACGATCACCGGCACCAATGATGCGCCGGCGGTGTCCTATGTCACGTCGGACTACATGAACTTCGACGGCCAGACCATCGCGGTCGGCGAGGTGCCGACGGCCGCGTCCGATGGAGTTACGCTTGATGGCTGGGTAAACTGGAACGGAGCCGCTGCGCCCGACGGCCAGGTCCTGTTCTACAACGGCAATACCTCGACAGCCGGCTTCGGTCTTATCGGTACCGTCGTCAGCGGCAATCTGGAGATCGAAATTCTCGAGGGAGGCGTCGATATCCTGGATACCGGCTTCGCGCTCACTGCAGGGCAATGGCATAACCTCGCCTTGACGCGCGATCAGGGTACCTTCACGCTTTTTGTCGATGGGAACGCCGTCTACTCCCACAGTGGAGGCGTGAACGCGGTCGGCAGCGGCCAGGATCCGTCCTACATGATGATCGGGGCCGCAAGCGACAGGTACGCCCCCGGCTTCGGGGCGCAGGGCTTCACCGGCTCGATCGCCGATGTCAGCGTCTGGACCACCGCGCTGACGCAAGCTCAGATCCAGTCGATCGACTTCACCGCGCTCACCGGCAACGAGGCCAATCTGGCCGCGTATTACCAGCTCGCCGACGGCGGTGGGACCACGGCCTCCAATGCGGTCAACCCCGCCAAGAGCCTCGCCATCGCGGGCGATGCGGACTGGGCAAGCAGCACCTCCGGGCCGGGCGGCGCCGTTGCCGATTTGGTGGAAACCAATGCCGGCCAGCTCGCGCATGGCGTGCTGGTGGTCTCCGACGTCGATGCGACCGATCACGTCACGGTGGCGGTCAGCGAGGTACAGGTTACATTCGACGGCGTGCTGCAAACGGGCAGCGTCGGCGGGTTGTCGAATGCCGACCTCCTCGCGGATCTCACTGTCCCCTCGGGTGATATCCTCGACGGCACCGCGACTCATACGCAGTTCACCTGGACCTTCAATTCGCACGGGCAGGCGTTCGATTTCCTCGCCGCCGGCCAGACGCTGTCGCTGCAATACACGATCGTTCCGTCGGACGCCGAGGGCGCTGGCACGAGCGCAGTCGTTACCGTCAACATCGCCGGCAGCAACGACGCACCGACGCTGGCCGATCTCCACATCGGACCGCTCGAGGATACGACGGCCGACGACACCTTCTGCGATCTGACCGGGACGTTGGCGGGCAACGATGTCGATACCGGCGAGACGGCGACGCTGACCTATGCCGTCATCAACGCGGATCACCACGCGGCGACGACAGCTGGCGGACTTTACGGGACGCTGACCGTCAATCCCGATGGCAGCTACAGCTACGTTCCGAACGCCGCCGCGATCAACGCGCTGGCGGACGGCTCCTACGCGGATATTTTCACGGTCCAGACCACGGATGTGCACGGTGCAACCGGCACGGCCACGCTCACCGTGGACGTGACCGGCGCGGACGAGAGCGACGCTCCGGTGATCGACGTCGACCAGATTTACGTCACGCAGGAAGGCGACATGGTGTTCGTCCATGGCATCACCGTCGCCGACGCCGACGCTGCTCCCGATGAAACCTTCACACTCACTGCGGCGGCGGATTCGGGCACATATGTGGAGCCAGCATCGACGTCCGATACCTTGGCGAGCGTCAATTCGGCCCTTCAGTATCTGACATACGCCGAGCCGAGCCCGGGTGGGCCTGCGACGGATAAGCTGGCGATCACCGTCACCGACAGCCACGGTGCGAGCGATACGGTCAACCTGATCTTCAATCTGGCCGAACAAGGCCCGGTGACCCTCGCCAGCACAGATAGCAAGGATGTGTTGTTCGGGACGGGCTATCAGGATCAATTCGTGTTCGCGGCCAATTCGAATCGCGACATCATTCTGGATTTCACGCACAATCAGGACCACATCGACCTGTCGGCCGTCGTGACCACCGCCAGCGTGTCCGACTGGATGGCTCAGCACGTGGCTGCGTCTGGAACGGATACCCTGATCACGCTCGATGCGGCGAACACCATCCTCGTCAAGGGTGTCAGTCTTCAGGCGAGCGACTTCATAGTGCATTCCTGACACCCCTGGGCGAAGCCGATCGTTGGCACACCAGGTCGGAGCTGCCGCTCGTCGTCAAAGCGTGATATTCCACCAGCATGAAACGTCTCAAGATCCTGCGACGGTGGTTTGCGCGAAAGTTCGGCTTTGCGCGGCTGATGTGCCTTGCGCTGCTGGTCGTGTTCGCCGGCGCGCGGCTGTGGGACCCGCCGCCGATCCAGGAATTGCGGCTGCGCACCTTCGACATGTTCCAGCTGATCGATCCTCGCCATAAGACGGCGCGGCCGGTTACCATCGTCGACATCGACGACAAGAGCCTCGCCAGGCTCGGACAATGGCCGTGGCCGCGCACGCGCATCGCCGACCTGATTCAGAACCTCACCAACAACGGCGCGGTGGCGATCGGCTTCGACGTCGTGTTCTCGGAACCCGACCGGCTCAACCCGGACCTGGTCGCGAGCCACATGCGCTATCTGGACGATGCCACCCGCGCCAAGCTGCGCGAGCTGCCGAGCAACGACCAGATACTCTCCGATGCGATCAAGCGCTCGCGCGTGGTGCTGGGCGAGACCGGGCTTCCCGAGGTTTTGACCGAGCTTGATAAATCACTTCCGCTCACGGGGGTGGCGACCGTGGGCGAGGAGAGCGCCGAACGCTTCCTGTTCGAATTTCCAGGCTTGCTGCGCAACGTGCCGATCATCGAGAGGGTTGCTGCCGGCCGCGGCCTGTTTTCGATCAGGAAAGAGCGGGACGGGTTCATCCGCCGCGTGCCGATGATCATGCGCGCCCAGGGCAACATCATGCCCTCGCTCAGCCTCGAGATCCTGCGGGTCGTCACGGGCACGCCGACGCTGCTGGTCAGGACCGACAAGACCGGCGTGCGGGCCGTGCGCCTCAAGGGCGTCGAGATCCCCACTGACAAGAACGGCCAGTTCTGGGTGCACTACGCCCGCCGGGATCCCTCGATCTACGTCTCCGCGGCCGACGTGCTCGACAACAGCGCGTCGCCGAGCAAATTCGCCGGCAAGCTGGTACTAGTCGGGACCTCCGCGGCCGGGCTCAACGACATCAAGACCACGCCGGTATCCTCGACCATGCCGGGCGTGGAGATCCACGCCCAGGTGCTGGAGAGCGTGCTGAGCGGCGCGGCGATCTCGCAGCCAAATTACGCACTCGGCGTCGAGCTGCTCGCCGCGCTCATCATCGGCCTGCTGGTGATCATATTCACGCCGAATCTCGGACCGGTGCGCCTGGTGCTTGCGGGTGGGGCCTTCGCCGCGATCCTGGTCGGCGTATCCTGGTTCTTCTACGCACAGTACCGCTATCTCATCGACTTCACCTACCCGTTGCTGTCGACCACCGCGGTCTACCTGACGCTGATCTTTGCGAGCTTCGTGCGCGAACAGCGGCAGCGCGTGCAGATTCGCGGGCAATTTGCGCAATACATGTCGCCGGTGCTGGTCGAGCAACTCGTGCAATCGCCGGAGAAGCTCGTGCTCGGCGGCGAGGAGCGCGAGATGACGATCATGTTCTCCGATGTGCGCGGCTTCACGACGATCTCGGAGAGCTACAAGCACGATCCACAAGGGCTCATCGAGCTGATGAACCGCTTCCTGACGCCGCTGACCGACGTCATCATCGAGCGGAAGGGCTACATCGACAAATATATGGGCGACGCCATCATGGCGTTCTGGAACGCGCCACTCGACGATGCCGAGCACCAGATCAACGCCTGCGAGGCCGCGATCCAGATGCTGGAGCAGATCGACACGGTCAACAAGGAGCGCGAGCAGGAAGCCGCCGAGGGCGGCCGCGTCTATATCCCGCTCAATGTCGGTATCGGCCTCAACACCGGCATCGGCGTGGTCGGCAACATGGGCTCCGACCTGAAGAAGAACTACTCGGTGCTCGGCGACAGCGTGAACCTGGCATCGCGTCTCGAAGGGCAAACCAAGGAATACGGCTTTCCCATCATCGTCGGCTCTCGCACCGCGCTCGCCGCCAAGGACAGGTTCGCGATCCTCGAGCTCGACTTCATCATGGTCAAGGGCAAGACCGAACCGGAGGTGATCTACGCCATCGCCGGGCGCGAGGACGTCATGCATTCCGGCGCCTTCCAGCGCCTGCGCAACATCACCATCGAGATGCTCGGCTGCTACCGCGGCCGCGACTGGCAGGGCGCACTCGATGCGATCGAACGCGGCCGTCACAGCGAAGACGCCGATACGCTGGAGAAGCTGTTCAGGCTCTACGAGGCGAGGATCAAGGATTTCCAGCTCAACCCGCCGCCGGAAGGCTGGACCGGGGCCTATGCGCTGCTGACGAAGTAGTGGGTGCGGGGCTCCGCTGGGGCCTCAACGATGGTGTCGTCCCTGCGAACGCAGGGACCCATAGCCACGGGGAGCGGTTACGGCGCGAACCGGCAACTCCGAGTCGTCGACAAACTACTTTCTGTGGTTATGGGGCCCGGGTCTGCGCTGCGCTTGCCCGGGACGACAGCCGTGTTGGACGCGGCGGTGTGCCCGAAGCAAAAACTCTCGTAGGGTGGGCAAAGGCGCGCAGCGCCGTGCCCAGGATCTTGCTGGCAAATTGAGAAATGGTGGGCACGCTACGCTTTGCCCACCCTGCGACACCTGTGTTCCCCTCACTCCATCCCGATGGTCGTCAGATCCTGAAACCAGTGCTGGGCCTGCACGAACTGCTTGATCTTCGGCGACAGCGCGTGCGGGTTGGTATCGTGCACGACCCAGACCAGCGCGGCGTCGTCCACGATCAGCGCGTGCGCCTGCGCCAGCAGCTCGTCCTGCTTGGCGCTGTCGAACGTCTGCTTGGCCTCGTCGATCAGAGCATCCACCTTCGGATTCTTGTAGCCGCCCCAGTTGACGCCGACAGGCGCGATCTGGCCCGAATGGAAGAAGCGGACGATAGCGTAAAGCGGGTCTGACGTGACGTAGGCAATGTTGTTGGCGGTGATGCCGGCGTTGATCTCGTCGGCCGCGCCCTTGCGCCAGTGCGTGTAGAGCGTTTCGAGCTCGACGACCTTGAAGTCGATGTCGATGCCGATCTCTTTAAAACTCTGCTGCAGGAATTCGTTCATCGGCAGCGACAGCATCTGGCCGGTGCCTCCTTGCGCGATGATGAAGGTGGCCTTCAGTGGCTTGGCCTGGGAGTAGCCGGCCTCCTCGACCAGCTTCTTTGCTGCAGCCAGATCATATTTCAGCTCGAAGCCCGGCTTGCCGAACCACGGGCTCGACGGGTCGACCTGGCCCTTGGCAGGCTTGGCAAGGCCATTCATCAGCCCGACCACGGCGTCACGGTCGATCGCGAGGTTCAGCGCCTTGCGCAGGCGGATGTCGGTCCAGGGCGAGCCCGGCAGCACGCTGAGATGATAATTCCAGACATGCGGCGTGACGTTGTCGACGAGCTTCATGCCGGCCGCTTTCAGTTGCGGCACGGCATCCGGCGCCGGCGTCTCGATCAGATCGACCTGTCCCGCAAGCAGCGCGTTGGTGCGGGTCAGTGCTTCCGGCATCGGCACCAGCACGATCTTGTCGGCCTTCGGGATGCGCTTCTTATTCCAATAGTCCGGGTTCTTGCTGAGTTCTGCGAGCTCGCGCGGCACCAGCTTGGTCAGCTTGAACGGGCCGGTGCCGGAGGGCTGGCTGGCGAACTTGTCCCAATCCTTGCCGAGCTTGTCATACTGTGCAGGGCTCGACACCAGAAACCACAGCATCTGATAGGGGAAGAAGGAATCGACCGTCTTGGTGGTGATCTCCACGGTGAAATCGTCGACCTTGGCGTAGCTTGCAACGGAGGGAAGGCGGGTCTTCACCTGCGCGCTCTGCCGTTTGTCGAATTGCGGCGCCTTGTCGTTGAGCACCTTGTCCAGATTCCAGATCACGGCGTCGGCGTTGAACTCGCTGCCGTCGTGAAACTTGACGCCCTTGCGAAGCGTGAAGCGCCATTTGGTCCTGTCGGCATCATCCACCTTCCACTCGGTGGCGAGCCCCGGCACCAGCTTGCCAGGCCGGTCGGCGACATCCATCTCCCAGGCGACCAAGGGATCGTAGATCGTGTAGGCCGTGAACTGATAGGCGCCGGCGCCGCGATCGGGCTGACCCGTGGTGAGCGGAATGTCGGCCATCGAGATGCCGTAGCGCACCACCGTTTCGGCGCGCGCCGAGATTGCGGACAACGCCAGCGCAAGCACGGCGAGACAAATCGATAGACGAACACGCATGGCCCAAAGCTCCCGGGGGATTTCGGGACCGAACTTGCAATCTTGATGCCAGAATAGGCAGCGCGGCGCGTGCACCCGCCTGCGGGCTACAAGGACTTGTCGTCGCAGGGCCAAATCGCAGAATAAGTTTCTCTTTGGCATAGCCATTGCATACGATTGCATCAAAAATAGTCATCGAAGCCGGAAAAGGATTGAGGCGATGCTTACTAAGAAGAAGAACACGCGCGCGGCATTGATCGCGGTGCTCGCTCTAACGACGGCGGCCGCATGGCCGCGCGAGGCCAGTGCCGAAACCGTGCTGCGCATCGGCATGACCGCTGCCGATATTCCGCGCACACTTGGCCAGCCGGATCAGGGTTTCGAAGGCAACCGCTTCACCGGCCTCACCATGTACGACGCGCTGACCGGCTGGGACCTGTCCTCCGCCGAGAAGGCGAGCGTGGTGATTCCCGGCCTTGCCACCGAGTGGAAGGTCGACGATGCCGACAAGACCAAGTGGGTGTTCAAGCTGCGCCCCGGCGTGACCTTCCATGATGGCTCCCCGTTCAATGCGGATGCCGTGGTGTGGAACGTCGAGAAGGTGTTGAAGCAGGACGCGCCGCAGTTCGACGCCAGCCAGGTCGGCGTCACGGCCTCGCGCATGCCCACGCTGGCTTCTGCGAAGAAGATCGACGACATGACGGTCGAGCTCACCACCAAGGAGCCCGACAGCTTCCTGCCGATCAACCTCACCAATTTGTTCATGGCGAGCCCGGCGAAGTGGCAGCATTTCTACGACAAGGCCGAAGGCGCCGACGCCAAGGCCAAATCGCAGGCGGCGTGGACGGCCTTCGCCAAGGACGCCGCAGGCACCGGCCCGTGGAAAATGGCGAGCTTCACGCCGCGCGAGCGGCTCGAGCTCGTGAAGAACGCGAGCTATTGGGACAAGGCGCGCGTGCCCAAGGTCGACAAGATGGTGCTGTTGCCGATGCCGGAGGCCAACGCACGCACCGCGGCGCTGCTCTCCGGGCAGGTCGACTGGGTCGAGGCGCCGGCTCCGGACGCTCTGCCCGAACTGAAGCAGCGCGGCTTCAAGCTCTACGCCAACGAGCAGCCGCATGTCTGGCCGTGGCAGTTCTCCCGCGTCGAGGGGTCGCCCTGGAACGACATCCGCGTGCGCAAGGCCGCCAACCTTTGCGTCGATCGCGAAGGCCTCAAGGACGGCCTGCTCGCCGGCCTGATGGTGCCGGCGACCGGCACCTTCGAGCCCGGCCATCCCTGGCGCGGCAAGCCGAGCTTCGAGATCAAGTATGACAAGGCGGCTGCGCAAAAGCTGATGCAGGAGGCCGGCTTCGGCCCCAACAAGAAGCTGACGGTGAAGACGCAGACCTCCGCCTCGGGTTCGGGCCAGATGCAGCCCTTGCCGATGAACGAGTATCTCCAGCAGGCCCTTGCCGAATGCTACTTCGATGTGCAGCTCGACGTCATCGAATGGAACACGCTGTTCACCAACTGGCGCCGCGGCGCCAAGGATCCGTCGGCCAACGGTTCGCACGCGACCAACGTGACCTATGCGGCGATGGATCCGTTCTTCGCGCTGGTGCGCTTCCTGCAATCGGGCATGGCGCCGCCGGTCTCGAACAATTGGGGTTTCATCAACAATCCCAAGTTCGACGAGCTGGTGAAGAAGGCGCGCCAGACCTTCGATCCCGCCGCGCGTGACGCCGCGCTCGCCGAGCTGCACGCGGCCTCCGTCGACGATGCCGCCTTCCTGTACGTCGCCCACGACGTCGGCCCCCGCGCGATGAGCCCGAAGGTGACCGGCGTCGTGCAGCCGAAGAGCTGGTTCATCGACTTCTCGCTGGTGTCGATGAAGTAGTTCGCACCACACGAACAGTGCACCCTCTCCCCTGGTGGGAAAGGGTGGCTTCGCGACAGCGAAGCCGGGTGAGGGGTCTCTCTCCGCGAGTGGCCCTTTCCCTCATCCGATAACGCTGTATCCGCGGGTAGAACCCCTCATCCGGCGCCGGAGCCGAAGCTTCGCTTCGGCGTCGACTTAAAAACGGCCGCCGGAGGCGGCCTATGCCACCTTCTTCCACAAGGGGAGAAGGAAGAAAGAACCAAACGTGCTCGCCTATATCGCCAGACGCATCGTCTACGTCGTTCCGATCGTCATCAGCGTCGCGCTGGTGTGTTTTCTGCTCGTGCACATCACGCCGGGTGATCCGCTGGTCGCGGTGCTGCCGGCCGATGCCTCGCAGGAGCTCGCGGCGCAGCTCCGTGCCGCCTATGGTTTTGATCGGCCGCTGCCGGTGCAGTTCGGCTTGTGGCTGATGCGCGCGCTGCACGGCGATCTCGGCAATTCCATCGCGACGGGGCGCCCGGTGCTCGCCGAAGTCATGCGCGCCGTCAGCAATACCGTCACGCTGGCGATTGCCGCCGCCATCATCGGCTTCACCATGGGCATCCTGCTCGGCCTGATCGCCGGCTACTTCCGCGAGACCTGGATCGACAAGGTCGCGACGTCCTTTGCCATTGCGGGCGTCTCCGTGCCGCACTACTGGCTCGGCATGGTGATGGTCATCATCTTCTCGGTGCAGCTGAACTGGCTGCCCGCGGTCGGCGCCGGGCCCGGCGGCTCCGCCACCTGGGCCTGGGACTGGGCACACCTGCAATACCTCGTGCTGCCGGCGATCACGACATCGGTGATTCCCATGGGTATCGTCACCCGCACGGTGCGGGCGCTGACCGGCGACATCCTGAGCCAGGATTTCGTCGAGGCCTTGCGCGCCAAGGGGCTGCATGAGCGCGGCGTGTTCCGCCACGTCATCAAGAACGCCGCGCCCACCGCGCTCGCGGTAATGGGGCTGCAATTGGGTTACATGCTCGGCGGCTCGATTCTGATCGAGACCGTGTTCTCCTGGCCGGGCTCGGGCTTCCTGCTCAACTCGGCGATCTTCCAGCGCGATCTGCCGCTGCTGCAGGGCACGATCCTGATCCTGGCGCTGTTCTTCGTCTTCCTCAATCTCATGGTCGACATCGCGCAGGCCGCGATCGATCCGCGCATCAAGCGGGGCTGATAATGAGTTCAGCTGTCGCCACGCAAAAGGTGCTCCCCCTGTCCCGCTTGCGGGGGAGGGGCGGGGTGGGGGTGTCTCCGCAATCGAGGACCCCCAAGAGGAGAGAACCCTCACCCGGCGCGCGGGACGATGCTTCGCATCGCCCGGAGCGCCGACCTCTCCCGCAATCGGGAGAGGTGCACCACCTCCTTGGCTCGCATCGATCGTACCAACGACTGGGAGCCAGCCAATGAGCGAGCTTCCGTTGTCCGCCACCGCCGATGCCGCGCTGCAGGCCGCGCCCGCGACCAAGGCGCGGGGTTATTGGGCGACCGTCGGCCGCCGCATCCGCCGCGACAAGGTCAGCATGGCCTGCGCGCTGGTGCTGCTGTTGATCTTCCTGTCCGCGATCCTCGCGCCCTGGCTGGGTCTGGAAGATCCCTACAAGGGCTCCATGATCCGCCGCCTGCGCCACATCGGCACCGTTGGCTACCCGCTCGGCACCGACGAGCTCGGCCGCGACATGCTGGCGCGGCTGATCTATGGCGGGCGGCTGTCTCTGGTCATCGGGATCCTGCCCGTGATCCTCGCCTTCTGCATCGGCACCTCGCTGGGCCTCGTCGCCGGCTATGTCGGCGGCAGGCTCAACACCGCGATCATGCGCACGATCGACGTGTTCTACGCCTTTCCTTCGGTGCTGCTGGCGATCGCGATCTCCGGCGCGCTGGGGGCCGGCATCCTCAATTCCATCGTGTCGTTGACGGTCGTGTTCGTGCCGCAAATCACCCGCGTCGCCGAAAGCGTCACCACAGGCGTGCGCAACATGGACTTCGTCGAGGCCGCGCGTGCCTCGGGCGCCGGACCCATCACCATCATGCGCGTGCACATCCTCGGCAACGTGCTCGGCGCGATCTTCGTCTATGCGACGAGCCTGATCTCGGTCTCGATGATCCTCGCCGCCGGTCTCTCCTTCCTCGGTCTCGGCACAAAACCGCCGGAGCCGGAATGGGGCCTGATGCTCAACACATTACGCACCGCGATCTACGTCAATCCCTGGGTCGCCGCATTGCCGGGCGCGATGATCTTCGCGGTCTCGATCTGCTTCAACCTGCTCTCGGACGGCCTGCGCAGCGCCATGGACATCAGGAACTAGGCCATGAGCGAAACCAACACATCCGTCGAAATGTTGGAGCCGGTCGAAGACCGCGGCGGCGTCGCGCAGCCGCTGCTGCAGGTCAACGGGCTGACCAAGCACTTCCCTGTACGTGGCGGCCTGTTCGCCGCCAAACGCACCGTGCGCGCCGTTGACAACGTCTCCTTCGCCGTTGCCAAGGGCGAGACCGTCGGCATCGTCGGTGAATCCGGCTGCGGCAAGTCCACCACCGCGCGCCTGCTGATGCATCTGATGCCGCGCGACACCGGCGACATCATCTATGACGGCATGACCGTCGGTCAGTCGCTGTCGCTGCGTGAATTGCGCCGCGGCATGCAGATGGTGTTCCAGGACTCCTACGCTTCTCTCAACCCGCGCCTGACGATCGAGGAATCGATCGCCTTCGGCCCGAAGGTGCACGGCATGGCCGATGGCGCGGCACGCGCATTGGCGCGCGAGCTGCTCGGCAAGGTGGGCTTGCGCCCGGAGAACTTCGCCAACCGCTATCCGCACGAGATCTCCGGCGGCCAGCGCCAGCGCGTGAATATCGCACGCGCGCTGGCGCTGTCGCCGCGACTTGTGATTTTGGACGAAGCGGTCTCCGCGCTCGACAAATCCGTCGAGGCGCAGGTGCTCAACCTGCTCGCCGACCTCAAGCGCGAGTTCGGCCTCACCTATCTCTTCATCAGCCACGACCTCAACGTCGTGCGCTATATCAGTGACCGCGTGCTGGTGATGTATCTCGGCGAAGTCGTCGAGCTCGGCCCGGTCGACCAGGTCTGGGACAGTCCTGCACATCCCTACACGCGCGCGCTCCTTGCGGCGATGCCGTCGTCCGACCCCGACCGGCGCACCGAGCAGCCGCCGATCACCGGCGATCCGCCCAATCCGATCGACCCGCCCCCGGGCTGCCGCTTCCACACCCGTTGCCCGTTTGCGGAGCCGCTCTGCGCAAATGCGACACCAAAGCTCACCGCGCTCGATAATATGGGCCACGAGGCCGCGTGCTACATGGCGATTCCGGGTTCAGGCCATAGCCGCGCGCCCAGGGAGAAGACCGCATGACGAGACCGACACCGAAAGAGATCAAACCCATCGCGCAAATCGCCGGCGTCCCCGTGGACGACGAGATCGCGACGCGTATCTCCAATTCCATCGGGCCTGCCTTCGAAGGCTTCGCAGCCATTGCCGGCACGCTGCCGTTCGACCTCGAGCCCGCGCTCTATCCGATTGCGCAGACGCAGAAGGTGTCGAAATGAGCGCTGAGCCTGCATTGATGACGCTCACCGAGGTCGCGCGCGCGATCGCGATGAAGCAGCTGTCCTCGCAAGAGGTGACGCGCGCGCTGCTGCAGCGCGTCGCGCAGTGGCAGCCGCATCTCAACGCCTTCATGTCGATCGAGGCCGAGGCTGCATTGAAAGCGGCGGAGGCCGCCGATTCCGAGCTCGCCAAGGGCAATGTCCGTGGTCCCCTGCATGGCGTGCCGCTCGCGCACAAGGACATGTATTACGATGCCGGCCACGTCGCGACCTGCGGCTCGCTGATCCGCCGCGATTTCGTGCCGACCGTGACCTCCACGGCGTTGCAGCGGTTGAAGGACGCCGGCCAGGTCCGCCTCGGCACGCTGCATCTGGCCGAATTCGCCTATGGCCCGACCGGGCATAACGCCCATTACGGTCCGGTGCGCAATCCCTGGAACGTCGCGCACATCACCGGCGGCTCGTCGTCGGGCTCCGGCTCGGCGGTGGCCGCGCGGCTGACCTATGCGGCGCTCGGCTCCGACACCGGCGGCTCGATCCGCATGCCCGCGCATTTCTGCGGCGTCACGGGATTGAAGACCACGGTCGGCCGCGTCAGCCGGGCCGGCGCGATGCCGCTATCGCAGTCGCTCGACACCGTCGGCCCGCTTGCCCGCACCGCCGAGGATTGTGCGCTGCTGCTGGCGCTGATGGCCGGCGCGGACCCTGCGGACTCCACCTGCAGCCACGAGCCGCTGTCGGACTATGTCGGCGCGACCAAGGGCTCGCTGAAGGGCCTGAAGATCGGCGTGCCCAGCTCGTTCTATGTCGACGATCTCGACAGCGAGGTCGCGCGCGTGCTCGACGAGACCATCGCCGTGCTCAAGCGCGAGGGCGCCGACATCGTCACGGTTGAGCTGCCGGACCAGCGCCAATTGTCCTCGGCGAGCCAGCTCGTGCTCGCCGCCGAAGCTGCGGCATTCCACAAGCGCTGGATGATCGAGCGTCCGCAGGATTATGGCCCGCAGGTCTTGATGCGGCTGCAGAACGGTCTCGCGGTTCCCGCCATCACCTATCTCGAGGCAATGCGCTGGCGCGGCCCCGCGCTCGCTGCGCACCATGCGGCCACTGCAGGCGTCGATGCGGTGATCGCACCGGCGTCGCCAGTGCCGGCGCCGACGATCGAAGAGAGCGATGTCGGCGGCGGGCCGAACGCACCGGCCATGGTGCAGCGGCTGACGCTGTTCACCCGCCCGGTCAACTTCCTCGGCCTGCCGTCGCTTACCGTGCCCTCAGGCTTCACGAAGAGCGGCCTGCCGGTCGGCATGCAGCTGATCGGCCGCTCCTTCGACGAAGCGACCTTGCTCACCATCGGCGCCGCCTTCCAGCGCGTCACCGACTATCACGATCGATTGCCGAAACTGCCGTCATGACAAAGCTCGTCGAGATTTCAGGCCTCAACATCCGTTTCACCGGGGAGCGTACGGTTTATGCCGTGAACGATCTCAGTCTCTCGCTGGGTAACAGTGAGGTATTGGGCCTGCTCGGCGAGTCCGGTTCGGGCAAGAGCGTGACACTGCGTGCGCTGATGCGGCTGTTGCCGAAGAAGCGCACGCAGATTTCCGGCGCCGTCAACGTCATGGGCCGCGACGTGCTCGCCATGAACGACGAGGAGCTGTCGTCCTTCCGCGGCCAGACCGTGTCGATGATCTTCCAGGAGCCGGCATTGGCGCTGGATCCGGTCTACACCATCGGTGCGCAGATCGCCGAAAGCGTCGTGCGCCACGAGGGCAAAAGCTACGCTGAGGGCAGGGCCCGCGCGCTCGAAATGCTCGAGGTCGTGCGCATTCCCTCCGCAAAACGCCGGCTCGACGCCTATCCGCACGAGATGTCCGGCGGCATGCGTCAGCGTGCCATGATCGCGCTGGCGCTCGCCTGCCGGCCAAAAATCCTGCTCGCGGACGAGCCGACCACCGCGCTCGATGCCACCGTGCAGATCCAGATACTGCTGTTGCTGCGCGAACTGCAGCGCGAGTTCGGCATGTCCGTCATCTTCGTCACCCACGATATCGGCGTCGCCATCGAGATCTGCGACCGTGTCGCGGTGATGTATGCCGGCCAGATCGTGGAGCAGGGCACGCTTCGCGACATCGTCCGCAGCCCGGTGCATCCCTATGCCAAGGGCCTGCTCGCCTCGACGATTCACGGCGCCAAGCGTGGCGCCCGGCTCGAAACCATCCCCGGCACGCCGCCCTCGCTGGCCGAGAAACCCCACAACTGCTCCTTCGCTCCGCGCTGCGCCGTGGCGCAGCCCCGTTGCCTGGAGCAATTGCCTGCCAACGTGCCGGTCGGGCCGGGCCGGGCGGCGCGATGTGTGCTGGCGGAGCAGGCGGCGGCGCTGTCATAATATTCGAACGGCGCTGCAGCAGCGCTCCTTCCTTTGAAATTCCTCCACGGCAACACCTGGTTGTCACAGTTCACCGGGGACCGCAGGCAAGAGCCGTTCTACTTTGCATGGGGTTGTTTCCGACTTTTTGCCGGAGCGGGTGAAGCGGGTAGCATTCACACCCCATTCATCCCGGTTCCCGTTCCATGCGGCCGTTCATGGAGAGGGACCAGACTTATGTACATTTCCAACGAAGGCCTGCTCGTCATCCTGTTCGTCGGCCTGGTGGCCGGCTGGCTCGCCGGCAAGGTGGTGCGCGGAACGGGGTTCGGGATCATCGGCGACATCGTGGTCGGCATCGCCGGCGCGCTGGTGGCGAGCTTCCTGTTTCCGAAGCTCGGCATTCGCCTCGGCACAGGCCTGGTCTCGGAGATCGTCTATTCCGCCATCGGCGCGGTCATCCTGCTGCTGGTGGTGCGGCTGGTGCGGGGCGGCGGCCGGTTCTAGCAACCGCCCGGTTCGATCGATCGGAACTAGCCGCCTCTCCAGGACCGGGGAGGCGGCGGCGGCCACTGCACCAAAAAGCCGCAAAGACTGTGAATTACCGGACTTGCGTGCGGGGCCATCAGGGGTAGATGTGGGCTATCAGGATTTTGGATGAACCCGGCTGCGTTGGACGCAGCGCGAACATGATGTTAATCCGGGGCGAGTATCCTGAATTGCCCGTGAAATCAGGGGCCTTGGCCCCCACCTGAAAGAGATCAGACTGATGGCAGCCGGTCCTGGCGTCCGCCGTTCAGAACTCGGTGACGCCTTGCGCGCTTGTCGCACGGCGTTCGTCGGCGTCGGCTTGATGAGCTGCATGATCAACCTGCTCTATTTGACCGGGTCGATCTTCATGCTGGAGGTGTACGACCGGGTGCTGCCGAGCCGCAGCGTCCCGACCCTGGTCGGCCTGATCATCCTCGCCAGCTTCCTCTACATGGCGCAGGGTGTGCTCGACATGATCCGCAACCGGATCCTGGGGCGGATCGGCACCGCGCTCGATGAAGCCCTCAACAAGCGCGTGTTCGACACCATCGTGCGCCTGCCGCTGCTGGTCGGCAGCCGCAACGAAGGCCTCCAGCCGCTGCGCGATCTCGACAACGTCCGCTCCTTCCTCGGCGGCATGGGCCCGAGCGCGTTCTTCGACCTGCCCTGGCTGCCGCTCTATCTCGCCATCTGCTTCGCCTTCCACGTCATGATCGGCGTCACCGCCCTGGCCGGCGCCATCATCCTGGTCGGGCTGACGCTGGTCACCGAGTTCATGTCCCGCCAGCCGGCGCGCGAGGCGATGGGGCTTGCCGCCCAGCGCAACGATCTCGCCCAGGCCAGCCGCCGCAACGCCGAAGTCATGGTGGCGATGGGCATGGCCGGCCGGATGAACCAGCGCTGGAGCGAGGCCAACGAAAAATACCTCGCCGGCAATCAGCGCGCGAGCGACGTCGCCGGTGGTCTCGGCGCGGTCGCAAAGGTGCTGCGCATGATGCTGCAATCGGCCGTGCTGGCGGTCGGCGCCTATCTCGTCATCCACCAGGAGGCGACCGCCGGCATCATCATCGCCGGCTCGATCCTGTCCGCCCGCGCGCTCGCGCCGGTCGATCTCGCCATTGCGCACTGGAAATCCTTCGTCGCGGCGCGCCAGAGCTGGCACCGCCTCACGCGCCTGCTGGAGCAGATGCCGGCACAGACGATGCCGACCCAGCTGCAGGCGCCCACGAGCCGGCTCTCGGTCGAAGGCGTCGCCATGGTGCCGCCCGGCGACCAGCGCCTCATCGTGCAGGACATCACCTTCGCGCTCGCCGCGGGCAACGGCCTCGGCGTGATCGGTCCGAGCGGCTCCGGCAAGTCGTCGCTGATCCGCGCGCTGGTCGGGGTCTGGCAGCCGGTGCGCGGCAAGGTGCGGCTCGACGGCGCGGCGCTCGATCAATGGTCGTCCGACATGCTCGGCCGGCACATCGGCTATCTGCCGCAGGACGTCGAATTGTTCGGCGGCACCATCGCCCAGAACATCAGCCGGTTCGATCCCGAGGCGACATCCGAGGGCATCATCGCGGCGGCGAAAGAGGCCGGCGTGCACGAGATGATCATCAAGATGCGCGAGGGCTACAACACGCAAGTCGGCGAGCAGGGCACGGCGCTTTCCGCCGGCCAGGCGCAGCGCGTGGCGCTGGCGCGCGCACTCTATGGCAACCCCTTCCTGATCGTGCTCGACGAGCCCAACTCCAACCTCGACACCGAAGGCGACGAGGCGTTGACCCGCGCCGTCCGCGCCGCCCGCGAGCGCGGCGCCATCGTCGTCGTGGTCGCGCACCGCCCGATCGGCGTCGAGGCGGTCGACCAGGTCCTGGTACTGCGCGACGGCCGCATGCAGGCGTTCGGACCCAAGGAGCAGGTGCTCGCCCAGGTTCTGCAGCCGCGTGTGACGCCGCCGGCCCCGATCAAGATCGTCAGCGAAGGCGGAGTTGCCAAGCCATGAGCACGATGGCCATCGGCGGCCCGAAGCCGGCCGCGAACAAGACCGTACGCGAATCCATCAAGTTTCACCTGATCCTCGGCTTCGTGATCGTGCTGGTCCTTGTCGTCGGTCTCGGCGGCTGGGCCTCGACCGTGCTGATCTCGGGTGCGCTGATCGCGCCGGGCCAGATCGTGGTCGAATCCAACGTCAAGAAGGTGCAGCATCCGACCGGCGGCGTGGTCGGCGAGGTGCGCGCCCGCGACGGCGACCTGGTCAAGGCCGGCGACATCGTGGTGCGGCTCGACGACACCGTCACCAAGGCCAACCTTGCCATCGTCACCAAGAATCTCGACGCCGCGCAGGCACGTGCCGCGCGCTTGCAGGCGGAGCAGCGCGGGGTCGACAGGATCGAATTTCCGCCATCCCTGCTCGAGCGGGCCAGCGATCCCGACGTCAAGCTGCTGCTCTCCGCCGAAACCAAGCTGTTCGACGTCCGTGTCAATGGCCGCACCGGACAGAAGGCCCAGCTTCGCGAGCGGATCACGCAGCTCAACGAGGAGATCGCGGGCCTCAGCGCCCAGGAGAAGGCCAAGGATCAGGAGATCGCGCTGGTGCAGAACGAGCTCACCGGCGTGCGCGAGCTCTACGACAAGCGTCTGGTGCAGATATCGCGCCTGACCCAGCTCGAACGCGACTCGGCCCGTCTCAACGGCGAACGCGCGCAATACATCGCTTCGCGCGCCCAGGCCAAGGGCAAGATCACCGAGACCGAGCTGCAGATCATCCAGGTCGACAAGGACGTTGTGAGCGAGGTCTCCAAGGATCTGCGCGAGACCAACGACAAGATCGGCGAGCTGATCGAGCGCAAGGTCGCCGCCGAAGACCAGCTTCGCCGCATCGACATCCGCGCGCCGCAGGACGGCATGGTGCTGCAATCCACGGTGCACACGGTCGGCGGCGTCATCACCGCCGGCGACGCGCTCATGCTGATCGTGCCGCAAGCCGACGATCTCCAGGTCGAGGCCAAGGTCAATCCGGTCGACATCGACAAGCTCCAGATCGGCCAGAAGACGCTGCTGCGCCTCTCCGCCTTCAATCAACGCACCACGCCGGAGCTCAACGGCCTCGTCAGCCGTGTCTCGCCCGACGTCACCACCGACCAGCGCACCGGCCAGAGCTACTACACCATCCGCGTCTCGATGCCGGCCGAGGAGATCGCCCGTCTCGGCGAGGTCAAGATGATCCCGGGCATGCCGGTGGAAGCCTTCGTCCAGACCGGCGACCGCACCATGCTGTCCTATCTGATGAAGCCGCTGCACGACCAGCTGATGCGGGCGTTCCGGGAGAAGTGACGCGCGAAAGCGCGTCATCCCGGAGCGCGCTTAGCGCGCATCCGGGATCTCGTGCGGCACACGCGGTCTCGTAGGGTGGGCAAAGGCGCAACGCGCCGTGCCCACCATCTTTCCCACGAACAAGTTGGTGGGCACGCTTCCGCCTTCGCTCTTCGAGCTACGGCGGACAAGTCGCTTTGCCCACCCTACGGCACCGCCTTCTTTGCTATAGTTCGACTCAAAGCCCCAGCAACCCGGCGGTCGAACAATGCAATCCCCATCCTCCATCGCCACCGAATCCTTCTCCGACGCCTCCCTCGCCGTCGCGCGGCTCGAAGAGATCTATGAGCGCAACACCAAGTTCCTGCGCGACCGGTTCGAGGCCTATGTCGGCGGCGAAGCGATCACGACGCGGGTGCGCGCCTATTATCCCTTCGTCCGCCTCACCACCGCGACGCATGCGCGGCTGGATTCGCGTCTCGCCTACGGCTTCGTCGCCGGGCCCGGCGTGCATGAAACCAGCGTGACGCGGCCGGATTTGTTCCGGAGGTACCTTATCGAGCAGATCGGCCTCCTGATCCAGAATCACGGCGTGCCCGTCGAGATCGGCGAGTCCGCCGAGCCGATCCCGATCCACTTCGCCTATCGCCGCGACATCAACATCGAAGCTGCGATCACCACGAGCGAGAATTCCCCTGTCGCGCGATCGCTGCGCGACGCCTTCGACGTGCCCGATCTCGCCACCATGGACGATTCGATTGCCGACGGCACCTTCGAGCTACGGCCCGGCGCGCCCGAGCCGCTGTCGCTGTTCCGTGCTGCCCGCGTCGATTACTCGCTGCGCCGGCTCTATCACTACACCGGCACCGACCCCGAACATTTCCAGAATTTTGTCATTTTCACCAACTACCAGTTCTATGTCGACGCCTTCGCGCAGCTCTGTCAGCAGCGGCTCCAGTCGAGTGAGGCCGGCCTTGAAGCCTTTGTCGCGCCGGGAAATGTCATCGCGCGCAGCGGCGGCGCAACCGGTGGCGTTGCGCCCGCGCGCATGCCGCAGATGCCGGCCTTCCACTTGGTCATGCCGGACTACCGCGGCATCACGCTGATCAACATCGGCACTGGTCCGTCCAACGCACGCAACGTCACCGACCATGTCGCGGTGCTGCGCCCGCATGCCTGGCTGATGCTCGGCCATTGCGCGGGCCTGCGCAACACGCAGCGGCTCGGCGATTACGTGCTCGCGCACGGCTATGTGCGCGAGGACCATGTGCTCGATCGCGAGCTGCCATTGTGGGTCCCGATCCCCGCGTTGGCCGAGATGCAGGTCGCGCTGGAAGAGGCGGTTGAGGACGTTACCGGCCTCGAAGGTTTCGAGCTCAAGCGCCTGATGCGCACGGGGACGGTGGCAAGCGTCGACAACCGCAATTGGGAGATCTCCGGGCCCGAGGTGATCCGACGCATGTCGCAGTCGCGCGCGGTCGCGCTCGATATGGAATCGGCCGCGATCGCCGCCAACGGCTATCGCTTCCGCGTTCCCTACGGCACGCTGCTTTGCGTCTCCGACAAGCCGCTGCACGGCGAGATCAAGCTCGCGGGCATGGCCAGCGAATTCTACCGCCGCCGCGTCGGCCAGCATCTCGAGATCGGCCTGAAGGCGCTGGAGCGGCTCAAGCAGCAGGAATCGGAGCGGCTGCATTCGCGAAAGCTGCGCAGCTTTGCCGAGGTGGCCTTCCAGTAAAGGACATTGGAACTGTCGTACGCATGCTGACGCCTCCGTGAGCGCAGCGTCCCGGAATATTGCCGCCGAGGCAGAGTTATCAATTGGTCCGGGGCCGCTTGAAACACAGGAGGCAGACATGAGCGCAGCGATGATCAGGCGCGTCGTGTTGGGTACGTTCGCGGCAGCCCTATTGTGCTCGCCGGCATTTGCCGCGGGCGGAGGCGGCGGTGGCGGAGGCGGGGGCGGCGCCAGTTCCACGGATCCGTACGCCGGTGCTTATTCGGATCAGAGGTTGCAGCCGACCTATCCGAAGCGCCCGGGCGCCAAGGCAACCCAGAAAGGCAAGAAGCCGAACAATCAGTCCAGCATCGGCGATCCCGCATTCGCGGCCGGCTACCGCGTGGCCTATGACACGATCTACGAGCGCAACGACTACGCGGCCGCGATCGCGCAATTGAAGTCGCTCGGCCATGACGACCATCCGAACGTCGCCAACCTCATCGGCTATTCCTATCGCAAGCTCGGCGACTACGAGCAATCGCAGGTCTGGTATGAGCGCGCATTGAAGGCCGATCCGAACCACGTGCTGACGTGGCAATATTACGGGCTGTGGCAGCTCGAGCGGGGCAATCGCGAGCAGGCGCTCTATCATTTGAGCCGGATTGCCTCCATCTGCGGGACCGGTTGCGAGGAGTATCGGTCGCTGGCCGCGGCGCTCGACAGGCCGACCGGCACGGCGCTCGTCTACTGAAGCTGGAGAGCAGCTGGTTCGTCGAGCCGCTGCTGATGGGCGTCGGATGACCGCCACGTCCTTCGGCGAGGATAGTGACAAGGCGTCAGATTTTCAGCATTGTCCCGTTCGGGGGCGCGAACGGGACAATTGGATGCCGCTGACGCGCGACAAGATCATCGGCCATGACCTCGAACGGCTGGCCTTTCGCTTTACCATGCTGAGCGGCGACGAGGTCGTGCAGTGCCAGATCAGCGACGCCGCGATGGACGAGCTCGCGGGCATGCAGGGCACCGAAAGCAGCGCGCGGCAGGCGCAGTTCTTGTCGTTGCGCGAGACCATCGAGCGGATCGCGTCAGATCTCTACGACGAAGCACCGCGATTCCAGGGATATGTGGTGCGGATCTTCATGAGGCATTTGGGGCGGTGATGCCACATACTCCGGTGTCATCGCCCGCGCAGGCGGGCGATCCAGTACTCCGAGACAGTTGTGATTAAATCGATGGGCCGCGGCGTACTGGATGCCCCGCTTCCGCGGGGCATGACAGCGGTATTTGCGGCGAGACTATTCTTACTCATTCGAGAAGCAGCTCACTGCTCCAATTTCCTCAACAACAGTTTCAGCGCCGTCGCCGCGAACATTTGCATGTTGCCGAGCCGGTCGTTGTTGCCGGTCTCCAGCGTCATGACCTCCGCCACAGGTCCGCTCACCGCCATGCAGCTATGTCCGGCGGCGTCGCCGTAGCGGTTGCCGGTGGGGCCGGCTGCGCCGGTCTCGGACAGGCCCCAGTCGCTGCCAAAGCGCGTTCGCATCTGCTCCGCCAGCAGTTGCGCATAGGGCTCCGACGAGGAGCGAAAGCCCTTCATGCCTTCGTCCGAAATATCCATCAGCACGCGCCGGGCATCGCGGGTGTAGACGACCGCGCCGCCGAGGAAATAGGCGGACGCGCCGGGCACCGCGAGCAGGCTGGCCGCGATTAAGCCGCCGGTCGAAGATTCCGCGACAGCAATGGTCTGTTTGCGCGCGATCAGTTTGGCTGCGACCTGTTCCGCAATGCCGACGAGCTCTTTCATTCCGCAACCCCTCATTCCTTCGCAACCGAGCTCAGCCTTCCTAGCATATGACAGGACGCTTGGCTGAGTTGCGGGCGACGGGCAGGCCTGCTTGAATGGCGGGTACAAGAAGAGACATGCGAGGGAACGTGAGAAGGGAGACGTCATGGCGTCCCTGATCGCCGGCGGGGTGGATTGCGACGTGCATCCGGCCGTGCCGCATCTGACCAGCCTGCTGCCGTACCTGAACGACTATTGGCGCGATCAGGTGACGACGCGCGGCATGGTCGACCTTATCTCGCAATCCTATCCTCAGAGTTCACCGATTACGGCGCGGCCAGACTGGCGCCCCGAAAGCGGAAAACCCGGCGAAAGCCTGGAGGACATGCAGCGCCATGTGCTCGATGCTTTTAAGCTCGAGCATGCCATCTGCAATCCGCTCTACGGCGTGCAGATGGTGTTTTCGGAAGATTTGCAGGCCGCCTTCTGCCGTGCGCTGAACGACTGGTTGGCGCACGAGTGGCTCGATCGCGACAAGAGGCTGCGCGGCTCGATCGTGATCCCGACGCAAAGCGTCGAGAAGGCCGTAGCCGAAATCGAGCGCTGCGCGCAGGACAAGCGCTTCGTCCAGGTGCTGATGCTTGTGATGGGCGACACGCCGCTCGGCAAGCGCGCGCTGTGGCCGATCTATCAAGCCGCGGAACGGCTGGAACTACCCGTCGGCATTCACGCGGGTTCCGCCTATCACAATCCGCCGACCGCCGTGGGATGGGGTTCCTACCACATCGAGGATTATGTGGGGCAGGCCCAGGCGTTCCAGACCCAGCTCACCAGTCTGATCGTCGAGGGCGTGTTCGCCAAATATCCGTGCCTGAAAATGGTGATGCTGGAATCTGGCGTCTCCTGGATCTCTCCCTATCTCTGGCGCCTGCACAAGTTCTGGCGCGGGGTGCGGATGGAGACGCCTTGGGTCGACCGCGCGCCGCTGGATATTGTGCGCAGCAACATCCGTTTCTCCTTACAGCCATTTGATGCGCCGCCAGACGAGGCGACATTAATTCGCCTGTTTGATCATATGCAGTCCGACGAATTGGTCCTATTCTCCACGGACTATCCGCACTGGCAGTTCGACGGCCAGGACGCGCTGCCCGAAGGTCTCACCCCCGATCTCGTGCGCAAGATCATGATCGAAAATCCACATGCGACCTATCCCCGCCTGAAATGAGCCCGCTGCCAAAGGAGGCAAGGCGATGAATATCCAATTCCGCGAGAGCCAAGAAGCCGCTTCCCCACTGACCGTCAAAACCGCGATCGCGGACTGCGACATCCATCCAGCACGCGCCACCCGCACCGAGCTTTATCCCTATCTCGCCAAACGTTGGCAGCATCATCTCGAAGTCTACGGCGTCCATGCCTATCAGGGCATGATGGAAGGCCCGCCCTATCCGAAGGCCCAGCCCAACGCCTCGCGCCGCGATGCCTATCCGCCCGAAGGCGGCCCGCAGGGCTCCTCGCTGTCCTTCATGCAGAAGCAGCTGCTCGATCCCAACAACGTGCAGCTGGGCGTGCTCAATCCACTCAATACCGGGCAGGGCATCCGCAATCACGAACTCTCGGCCGCTTTGTGTTCGGCGATCAACGACTGGCAGATCGACAAATGGACCAGCAAGGACAAGCGGCTCAAAGCCTCGATCGTCGTCGGCAATGAGGACGGGCTGTCGGCCGCCGCCGAAATCCGCGAGCGCGCCGGCGACAAGAACTTCGTGCAGGTGCTGCTGCTCAGCCGCAATGTCGAGCCGCTCGGCCAGCGCCGTTACTGGCCGATCTACCAGGCCGCGGAGGAAGCCGGCCTTCCCGTCGGCGTCCACGCCTTCGGCTTCGGCGGCAATCCGATTACGCCGTCCGGCTGGCCGTCCTATTACATCGAGGAGATGGTGGGGCACTCGCAATGCCAGCAATCGGCGCTGGCCAGTCTTGTTTTGGAAGGCGTGTTCGAGCGCTTCCCGAAACTGAAGATGGTGATGATCGAGGCTGGCTTCGGCTGGGCGCCGTCGCTGGCCTGGCGGCTCGACAAGACCTGGCAGCGCCTGCGCAGCGAGGTGCCGCATGTGAAGCGGCCGCCGTCGGAATATATTCGCGAGCAGGTGTGGTGGACCACGCAGCCGATGGAGGATCCTGAAAGCCGCGAGGATCTGTTCGACGTCATCAACTGGATCGGCTGGGATCGCCTGTTGTTCGCCACTGACTATCCGCATTGGGACTATGACGAGCCCTCCCGCGTCTTGCCTCCAGGCGTCAGCGAGGCCAATCGCGAGGCGTTCTATCTCGGCAATGCGCGCGCGCTGTACGGGATCGGTTGATGGCGCGGCATGTGATCGCGCCGGTCGATGAACTGCCGCCGGGGACGCGAAAATTTCTGGAGATCGACGGGCGGCCGATTGCGGTCTTCAACATCAAGGGTGAATATTTCGGCCTGATGAACCGTTGCCCGCATCAGGGCGCGGCGCTGTGCGAGGGCCCGCTGATCGGTCTTGCGCAGTCGAAGGAGCCCGGCGAAATCGAATACACCAGGCTCGGCGAGATCATCCGCTGCCCCTGGCACGGCTGGGAGTTCGACATCCGCACCGGTCAGTCCTATTGCGATCCCCGCCGCTTCCGCGTGAAGGCCTATCCGGCGCATGTCGAGCCGGGCGCGAGCGTGGTGAAGGGGCCATATGTGGCCGAGACGATCCCGGTGAAAGTCGAGAGCGATTACGTGGTGGTGGAGCTGTAGCCCATCTCTTTACCCTCCCCTGGAGGGGGAGGGTAAGAGGCGGCGATGATCGAAGCGACCATCAACGCCCCGCCACAGGCTCGGCCACCGCATCATATGTCGGCACCGCCTTGCCGCCGCCGCGGTACACGGTCGAGGCCGCGATGATGCCGAGCAGTGCAGCGAGCATCAGCCAGAAGCCCGGCGAGGCCTTGTCGCCGGTATGCTCGATCAGCAAGGTCGAGGCGAACGGCGTGAAGGTGCCGAACAGGGCGGCGGCGAGCGCGAAGGCGAGCGAGAAGCAGGTGGTGCGCACATGCGCCGGCACGATCTCGACCAGCGCGCCCAGCATGGTGCCGCTGTAGACGCCGAAATAGAACGAGAACATCATCTCGACCGCGAGCAGCTTGCCGAAGCTCGGCGCCGTCACCAGCCAGTGCAGCGCCGGGTAGGCGGTGACGAGCGACATGCAGGCGATCGCGATCAGCACCGGCTTGCGGCCGATCCGGTCGGACAGCGCGCCGCCGACCGGGTTCCAGAAGAAGTTGGTCACGGCGACGAGCAACGTGACCAGCAATGCGTCCTGCGTCGACAGCTTCAGCACGGTCTTGCCGAAGGTCGGCGTGTAGACGGTGACGAAGTAAAATGTCGTCGTGGTCAGGATCGCGATCATCATGCCGAGGATGACGATGCGCCAGTTGGCGAGCGCGGAGGCGAACACCTCGCTGGCCGTCGGATGCTTTTTCATGGCGAGGAAGGCAGGCGTCTCCTCCAGCGTCCGCCGCAGGACAAAGATCAGGGGGATGATCAGGCAGCCCACGAAGAAGGGAATGCGCCAGCCCCAGGCGGCGACGGTGTCGGCCGGCATCACCTCCGAAAGGATGTAGCCGAGGATCGAGGCGACGAAGATCGCGACCTGCTGGCTCGACGACTGGAAGGAGGTGTAGAAACCTCGATTGCCCGGGGTGGAGATCTCCGAGAGATAGACCGACACGCCGCCGAGCTCGACGCCGGCGGAGAAGCCCTGCAGCAGACGTCCGACCAGCACGATGATGGGCGCGGCGATGCCGATGGTCGCATAGCTCGGGCAGAATGCGATGACGACGGTGCCGAAGGCCATGATGGCGAGCGTGACGATCAGGCCCTGGCGGCGGCCGATGCGGTCGATGTAAGCGCCGAGCACGATCGCGCCGACCGGCCGCATCAACGCGCCGAGCCAGAACACGCCGAAGGTGTTGAGCAGCGATGCGGTCTCATCAGAGGAGGGGAAGAACGCCTTGCCGATCGCGGCGGCATAGAAGCCGAACAGGAAGAAGTCGAACTGCTCGAGAAAATTGCCTGACGTGGCGCGCAGGATGGCGCCGATGCGCGATTTGATCGCGGGTGGATTGGTCGATGCGGCTGGTCCAGCCATGGCGTTGCTCCCCTTGGAAAGGTCTGGCCGGACCGGGAAATCATCCCACGGCAAGGCGACAGAGACTGCGACAATCTGCCACGCCTCTTCCCGCGCGAGGCTGGGCGAGTCAATCCGTTTTGCGGAGGAAGCTGCTGATTTTTCAGGCCTTATTTTGCGTTGCAGCAATCAGCCATTGGCGGAATGCGGTCAGCTTCGGTGCTTCGCGGCGCCCCTCGGGCGCGACCAGGTAGAAGCCGGCGTCGGCCGGCAGCGCGATCTTGAAGGGCACCACGAGGCGGCCCTTGGCGATGTCGTCCTGGACGTAGGAGGTCCGTCCCATCGCGACGCCAATGCCGTCGATCGCGGCCTGGATGGTCATGAAGATCATGTCGAAGGTGATACCGGGGTGCCGCGCGATGTCGGCCGGCAGGCCTGCCGCGGTCAGCCAAAGCCGCCAATCGTCGCTGTTGGCGCTTGAGGTGTGCAGCAGCGGATGGTTTCCCAAGTCTTCGGGCCGGCGCAGTGGCTTGTCGCCACGCAATAGCGACGGACTGCACACCGGAAACAGCTCATCCGCCATCAGCCAGTCGGCGCGCAGGCCCGGCCATTGGCCGCGGCCGTAGCGGATCGCGGCATCGACATTGTCGCGTTGGAAGTCGACGAAGCTGGTCGAGGTGGTGATACGAACGTCGATGCCGGGATGCTGCTCCTGGAAATCCGTCAGCCGCGGCAACAGCCATTTTGCGGCGAGCGAGGCCAGCGTCGAGACCGTCAGCACCTTGTCGTCGTCCTTGCGCAGCAACCGGTCGGTCGCAAGCCGGAGGTCGTTGAAGGCGGCGCGAACGCCGGGCAGGTAATCGCGCGCCTCCGGGGTCAGGGCCAGCGCACGGTTCTGCCGGATGAACAGGCGGATGCCGAGCTCCTCCTCGAGCCTTCGGATCTGATGGCTGATCGCGGTCTGCGTCACGTTCAACTCGGCCGCCGCCAGCGTGAAGCTGAGATGGCGCGCGGCGGCCTCAAACGCCCGCAATCCGTTCAGGGACGGCAATCTGGCAGTCATTTGGCAGCAGGATACATGACGTTAATTCATGCGAAAAGGTACAAATTGTCGTTTGTCGCACTGCACCAGGAAGCAGATATTAGCGCTCAACTTAGCTCCAGGAGCTGAAAATGTCTACTTTGACTGACAATTCGATGACAAATCATCATGCGCCCGGCCTGGTCCAGCAGATCGGCGAGACCCTCCACGTCTGGCACGAGCGCTACCGTAACAGGCGCGAACTCACCCAATGGACCGCGCGCGACCTTCAGGACGTCGGGTTGTCCTGGAGTGACATCGCCTACGAGGCCGACAAACCCTTCTGGCGGGCCTGATTGGCCGCCAGGCCGGCGCCGCCTGACTGTGGGGCGCCGGCGGTCCCTTTTGTCCCGAGCATGTGTCATGACCGCTCTTCGCCTGGAAGATTTGAAGCAATATTCGGACACGCTGCGCACCCGGCAGGGCGAGGCGCTCAATGTCCGCTTCGTCGAGCCGCGCGATACCGACGAGCTTCAGCACTATTTCCGCTCGCTCTCGACCCGCTCCCGCTACAACCGTTTCTTCGGCGCGATCAGCGAGCTGCCGAACGGACTGCTGCACGACTTCCTTCAGATCGGCGAGCGCGAACGTTTCACCGTGGTCGCGACCATGATGGTCGACGGCTTCGAGACCATCGTCGCCGAGGCGCGCTATGCGCTGCAGGCCGAAACCGCGACGCTCGAATTCGGCCTGTCGGTTCATGATCGCTGGCAGGGCCACGGCATCGCCACAGCGCTTTTGAAGAATCTCGAATGCCGCGCGGCCGCGCTTGGCGCCGAGCACATCTTTGGCGACACGCTACGCTCCAACGAGGCCATGGTCTCGCTCGCCCGCAAATCCGGTTTCGCCTTCGTCAACCACCCTGATGATTGGAAGCTGGTGCGCTTCGACAAGGAGATCAGTGTCGCGGCAAAGGATATTCCCTGCGCGAGCTGGCGCCTCGCTGCCCTTTCCCGTCAGGCCGAAAGCCCCTCAGCCTCGGTTTGACAACACTGCAAGCCCGGCCTGGCATAGCCAGAGCCGGGCGTTTTTTTGCTTGCAGATCCGTCATCCTGAGGTGCGAGACGCGCGGCGCAACGCGACGCGCGGGGAGCCTCGAAGGATGAGCGGCCCCTCTGCATCCCCGGTGTCGGACTTCGCGCAGCAACAGTCGGGCCGTCGCCCTTCGAGGGCCGCTGAAGAAGCGGCCACCTCAGGGTGACGGTCATAGATCTTCGAACGCTGCTACTTTCCCGTGAACACCGCTTTCCGCTTCTCGATGAACGCCTGCACCGCCTCCTTGTGATCGGCGGTCGTGGTCAAGCGGATCAGCCGTTCGGCTTCGTGGTCGCGCGCGGTTTCGAAGTCGAACAGCACGGCTTCGTCGAGATTATCCTTCATGTAGCGCAGCGCGAGGCGCGGGCCTTCGGCGAGCGATTTGGCCAGCGCGAAGGCCTCGGCTTGCAATTTGTCATCGGGCACGACGCGGTTGACGAGGCCGATGGCCTCGGCGCGCGCGGCATCGACACGGTCGCCGGTGAACATCAGCTCGCGCGCCCGTGCGGTGCCGACGAGGCGGGTGAGCAGCCAGGCGATGCCGTAGTCACCGCTTAGCGCGATGCGGGCGTAGCCGGTGGCGACGAAGGCCGATTGCGCGGCGATGCGGATATCACAGGCCATGGCGATGGCGAGTCCGGCGCCGACGGCGGGCCCGGGCAGGGCGGCGATGGTCGGCTTGCGCACCGATACCAGCGCGCCGGTGAGCAGCCGTTGCCGTTCCTGCAGATCGGCGATGCGATCTTCCAGCGGCATCTCGAGTTTTGCCTTGTCGCGATGGGCGCCCATGCCCTTGACGTTGCCGCCGGCGCAGAACGCTTCGCCCGCGCCGGTGATCAGCAGCGCGCCGACGCCGGGGTTCTCGCCGCAGCTGCGGATCATCGTGCGCAGCGCCGGTGTCAGCGTATCCGACAGCGAATTGCGCGCGTCCGGCCGGTTCAGCGTGATGACAGCGACGCGGTCGCGGATGACGCAGAGGAGCTCGTTGGTGCCGGTGTCGATGGTGGTTTCGCTGCTCATTATTCCTCCCCGCTCTCGTAGGGTGGGCAAAGCGAAGCGTGCCCACCATTGCTTTTCGCGTCCGAGATGGTGGGCACGGCGCGTCGCGCCTTTGCCCACCCTACGGCATCTCGCCTCAGAACTTCTCCACCCAGGGCCGCAGCTCGAGCTCCCAGCTCCAGGCGCTGCGCGGCTGCTGCAACACGTTCCAATAGCTCTGCGCGATCGCGTCGGGATCGAGCATCGAATCCGGCTTGTCTTCGGCTTCCGTCCGCGCCGCGCTACGGATGCCGCCGTCGATCACGAAATGCGCGACATGAATGCCTTGCGGCGACAATTCGCGCGCGAGGCTCTGCGCGAGGCCGCGTAGCGCAAACTTGCCCATCGCGAACGAGGCCGACTGCGCATAGCCCTTGACGCTGGCGGAGGCGCCGGTGAACAGGATCGCGCCGTGCTTGTTCGGCAGCATGCGTTTTGCAGCCTGTTGCGCAACCAGAAAACCGCCATAGGCGCTGACCGCGATCGCGTTGGCGACGTCGGCAGGTACGAGGTCGACGAACGGCCCGCGGGTGCGGCCGCTGGCATTGTAGACCACGAGGTCGGGCGTGCCGATCTCGCGCTCGACCAGGCCAAACAACCGCTCGACCTCATCGGGCTCGGTCGCGTTGCAGGCATAGGCCTTCGCGCCGGTCTCGCTACAGAGCGCGCCCAGCTTCTCGATCTTGCGCGCCGCCAGCGCGACGCGAATGCCTTGCGCAGCCAGCAAGCGCGCCAGCGAAGCGCTCAGGCCTTCGCCGGCACCGACGATGAGGGCGATCTTGTATTTCGGATGTTCCATGGCGTGATCTCTCGCAGACGGGAAGCCGTTGATCTATGCATGGTCCGCGCGGACAACCAGCCGGGACGTTCACAATTCCGCAGGGCGAGTTTGCTCCCTCGCGGCGATCATGCCGCCCTGACGATTTGCGGCTTTATCCGCATCCGCCGCTGGAGCATGATCGACATCATCCCAAGCGGCAAGCGCCAAATCAGCGCAAAATGTCCGCACGACGGAAACCAAGAGGACGATCATGCCCAAGCCGGCCCCAGCGCAGCCGAAGAATGTCGTGGCCGCATCATCCGGACTGCTGGCGCCCGACACCACGGGGATGAACTTCTACCGCGCCGATCCCGCGCTGACCGACCTGCTCCGCATCCATCTCCCGGAAAATCTGTTCCGCCATATCGAGCCGCATCTCGATCGTCTCGGCGAACTCGCCGGCGGCCGGCTCGACGACTGCGCGCGGCTCGCCGACCGTCATACACCGGTGCTGCACCAGCGCGACAAGTTCGGCCGCGACGTGCAGTGGATCGAATATCACCCGGCCTATCGCGAATTGGAGAACGCGGCGTTCGGCGAGTTCGGCATCCATGCGCTCTCGATCCGCAAGGGCATCATGGGCTGGCCGGACAAATATCCCGTGGTGGCCAAACACGCCTTCACCTTCCTGTTCAATCAGACCGAGTTCGGCATGGGCTGCCCGATCAACGTCACCGACGGCTGCGCAAAGCTGCTGGCGAATTTCGGCAGCGAGGCGCTGAAGGCGAAATATCTGGACGGCCTGACCCAGACCGACATGAGCAAGCTAACGCAAGGCGGCCAGTTCATGACCGAGAAGGAGGGCGGCTCCGACGTCGGCACGCTGACCACGCGCGCGGTGCAGGAGGGCGACCATTGGCGCCTCACTGGCGAGAAATGGTTCTGCTCGAATGCGGACGCCAAGGTGGTGATGCTGCTGGCACGGCCCGAAGGCGCCGGCCCCGGCACGCGCGGCGTCGGCCTGTTCCTGATGCCGCGCTTCCTCGACGACGGCTCGCAGAACCACTACCGGATCGTGCGTCTGAAGGACAAGCTCGGCACACGCTCGATGGCCTCGGGAGAGATCAAGCTGGAAGGCGCGATCGCCTATGCGGTCGGCAAGCTCGACCGCGGCTTCGTGCAGATGGCCGAGATGGTGAATTCGTCGCGGCTCTCCAATGGCGTCAAATCCACCGCGCTGATGCGCCGCGCCTATCACGACGCGATGACGGTTGCGACAAATCGGGTCGTGTTCGGAAATCGCATCATCGACCTGCCGCTCGGCCGACGGCAGATGCTGAAGATCATGCTGCCGGTCGAGCAGGCGCTGTCGATGAGCTTCCTCACTGCGGACGCGCTCGACCGCGCCGAGGCCGGCAGCCAGGATGCGGCGGCGCTATTGCGGATACTCACCCCGACGCTGAAGTTCCGCGCCACGCGCGATGCGCGCAAGGTCTGCGGCGATGCGCTCGAGATGCGCGGCGGCATCGGCTATATCGAGGAATTCGCGACGCCGCGTCTGCTGCGCGATGCGCATCTCGGCTCGGTCTGGGAAGGCACCGGCAACATCGTCGCGATTGATGCGCTCCGGCGCGCAGTCGGTCGCCATGGCGCGGAATCCGCGCTGGTGGCCGATCTGCATGCGCGGCTCGATGACAGTGCATCCGTGCCGCAGGCCTGGCGCGACAATCTACGTGGCCTCGTCGATCGTGCGGTGGGTTTTGCGCGAGAGGTCGCGGGGAAATCCGAGAACGAAGCGGATGCGCGTCGTGCAACGAGCCTGCTCTATCATGTCGCCAGCGCGGTCGCGCTCGCCTGGGAGGCACATCGTATCCACGAGATGCGCGGCGATGCGCGCCGGTTGCTGTTGTCGCGGCTGGTGATCGATCATCGGGTGGCGCCAAGCGATCCGTTCCGGCTGACGGAAAATGCGACGCGAGCCAGGATCGCTGCGCTGCTGCTCGGCGACAGCTCAGCCGGCATGAGCGAGGTTGGCGAACTGGTTCTGGCAGCGTAGGCTGCACGCCACGATCAAACCAAGAAACGCGACAGGGAGAGCTCGATGAAGGCCGCCGTCCTCTATGAAGTCAACCAGCCGCTCGTCATCGAGGACGTCAGCCTGCCGAAGCCGGGCCCGCGCGAGGTCTTGATCCGCACCACGGTCGCCGGGCTCTGTCACTCCGACCTGCATTTCATGGAAGGGCTCTATCCGCATCCGCTGCCCGCGGTGCTCGGCCACGAGTCCGCTGGCGTCGTCGAGCAGGTCGGCTCCGATGTCACTTACGTCAAGCCGGGTGACCACGTCGTCACTTGCCTGTCGGTGTTCTGCGGCACCTGCGACAACTGCACCACGGGCCGCACCGTCCTCTGCACCGACACCACCGTGAAGTTGCTGCCGGGGGCCTCAAACCGGATGCAGTGGTCCAAGACTGAGAAGCTGCACCAGTTCCTCAATCTCTCGTCCTTTGCCGAACAGATGCTGGTGCACGAGAACGCGATCGTCAAAATCCGTAAAGAAATGCCGCTCGATCTCGCCGCGCTGATCGGCTGCGGCGTCATCACCGGTTATGGCGCGGTGGTGAATACCGCGAAGGTGACGGCCGGCGAGACCGTGGCGGTGATCGGTTGCGGCGGCGTCGGCATGGCCGCGATCAACGGCGCGCAGATCGCCGGCGCCGGCCGCATCATCGCCATCGACACCAATCCGGCCAAGCTCCAGCTGGCGACCAAGCTGGGTGCGACCGATATCATCAATCCCGCCGACGGCGACGTCGTGAAGCAGGTGCGCGATCTCACCAATGGCGGCGTGCATCATTCCTTCGAGGTGCTCGGCCGCAAGGAGACCGCGGAGCAGGCGTTCGGCATGCTCGCTTCCGGCGGCACCGCCACTATCGTCGGCATGATCCCGTTCGGCCAGAAGATCGAACTGCACGGTTTTGATTTCCTGCGCGAGCGCCGGATCCAGGGCTCCTCGATGGGGTCGAACCATTTTCGCGTCGACATGCCGCGCCTGGTTGACTTCTACCTGCGCGGACGGCTGCATCTGGAGGACTGGATCTCGGCGAAATTGAAGCTGTCCGAGATCAACGAGGGTTTTGCCAACATGAAAGCCGGCAAGACGCTGCGCAGCGTGATCGTGTTCGACAGCTAGCACGACGGACGTCGTCGTCGCCCGAAAATTGAAGTCAACGCGACGCGGCCGGCCCATCGGCCGAGGCGCAACGTGTCTCCTTGACGAGCAGCAGCGTCATGGCCGTGGCGAGACCCGCGACGAGCATATACGCGAGGGATACGTTCAAGCCGGGACCCGCGAACAGCAGATAGGAGAACAATCCCGCAGTCGACGCGGTGAAGCCAAGCCAGGCAAACCTCGGAAGGCGAAATCCACGTTCGCCGTGGCGGAGATCGAGCACGAGGTAGAACACGAGAAGGGTGTTGCAGAGCGCCGCCGGCAACAGGCCCATGACGATCTCGCTCTCGAATGCGAGGTAGGATAGCACGCCATCGACTTGGGCAATCACCGCGAACGGCAGATAGCGCAGATTGAGGCAGGCCAGGGCGATCGCCGCAAGCTCGAACCCGTAGAAATAGCGCTCGTGCATCTTCGGAAGCAAATACGGCATGAGGATGAGCGATACGCACGCGACGAGCAGAATGAACTCCGGCCCCGTCCGCCTGGACTGTGCGATGAAGATCGATAGGGCAAGCCCGCTCGCCGCCGCGAGCACGAGGCCGGCGGCGACGCCGACCGTGTACGGCGTTCCTCCCGCGAACACCCAGATATTCGCTGCATTCATGGTCAGGTGATGAAATGTGTTGGCTTGGCCGAGATAGATCCCGAATACGGAGACCAGGGACCTGCCGGCGATGAGAACCGGAATGGCGAGGATCGCATAGGCTGCCGGAATAGCGGCAAGCCATGCCAGGTGGATCCTGCGGCGCAGGATCATTCCCAGCACGAACGGCCCCAGGAAGACGCCTTGGGCTTTCACCGAGCAGGCCACTGCGAACGGCACAACGCCGTTTCGGTCCCGCATGAACATCGCCACGGAAATCAGCGCGAAGAAGGTCCAGATCGAATCGGCCTGTCCCCACATTGCGCCATTGAAGAGCACTGTCGGCGCAAGCCACACCGCGCAGAAGGCCAGGGACGCGCGCAATGGCACGCTTGTCACGCGCCAGACCATCTGGGCCACGACGATCGCGCAGCCGAACTCGAATATGGCCGAGATCATCTTCACGAGAGAAAGCGGCTGGCCTAGCCAATCGAACTGCGTGGCGATCAGCAGCAGGTAGCTGTAAAACGGCGTGTAGTTGGTGAAAGCCTCGGCCAGCCCGCCAATGCCGTGATCTCGCGCAAAGCTATACCAGGTGATGTACTCGGCGGCGTCAGCGGTCGCGTGTTCCCGCGCGAGGTAACGGAGCACAAGGCCCACGAGCCCGCACCCGATCGCTATGGCGATCGGAATCCGCCATCTTTCGGGCAGCGTCTCGTCTGGATTGACGCGATGATAGGGGTCGCGAAGCGCACCTACCTCAATTGTATCGTTTGTCACGCAATCACTCTCGCCGGATTCGCAGCGTGTCCTCCCGACATGCTCGAGATCGATGCCCCAAGGGGACCTCTCGTCGCCTGCAATTTTGACGGGCGAACGATTGCCAGCTGGATAAATCTCAGATGAGCGGTTTGCCCATTGCTCGGGAAAAGATTGTTTGGTTAGCGATTGCTTTATGGCAGTCGTCGAATCCCGCGGCCCGAGGGAGAACGGCAGCGTGGCCCCTCATCGCGACACGTGTGCCGACACCGCGAGCCACTTGCCATTTTGCTTCGCCCAGCAATCGGTGTAGCGCCCCGTCGCCTGCTGGCCATCCGCCGTGGTGTAGCTCGTCGCGGCGTGGATGATTGCAAAGTCACCCATGATGCGGATGATGACGTCGCGCTCTTTCAAGTTCCGGATCGTGATCGGCCGCGCTGTCTGCTCCAGGAAGGCGGCACGATCGACCAGCGTCTTGTCGGGATTGGAGCAATAAAACTCCGCCGCCAGGATTTCGTCGAAACGCTTGACGTCGCAGTTCTGCACGGAGGCAACATAGTCACGGTTGAGGGCGGTCAGTTGGTCGAGGTCCTGGCTCATGGTGCTTCCTTTCCGTCAATCCGGGGCGCCCGACGCGCGAGCCCAAAATCGCGACGTTGTCGTCCTCCGTCATCGCGAGGAGCCCGCGACAAAATTTGCGAAGCAATTTTGCGCGGGCGACGGAGCAATCCGGACTGTCGCCTCGAAAAATCCTGAATTGCTTCGCTTCGCTCGCAATGACGGAAAGAACTAGTCATTGAATAATGGCGGCGGCTGGAACCCGCCGAACTCACACTCAATCAGTTCAGCGAGCCTGAGCGGCGTGCGGTCTTCGAGGAAGGGGCCGATGATCTGGACGCCGACCGGCAGACCATCCTTCGACAGGCCGAGCGGAACGGCCGTGGCCGGCAAGCCCGTCAGCGTGGCGATGCCGGGCCAGGCAAGCTGGTCCGGATAGACATGGTCCTTGCCGTCGATATTGATCCGGCGCTTCTCCTGCTCCGGCGAATGATCATGCGGATAGGCGGGGGTCGGCATGATCGGACAGATCACCGCATCGAATGACCTGAACAATTGCCGCCACTGCGCGCGCAGACCGGCGCGCGCGCCTTCGTCGAACACCCAGGCCTGATGGCTCGAGGTCATGCCGCGCAGCCGCTCGGCCGCAAGGCTCTTGTCGTCCGGCGAGAGTTGCGCCGCGCCGGCCCGCGCGCCGGCGAGAACGTCGGGAGGGAAGAACGCGCCCAGGAAGCTCATCAGCATACGCATGTAGAGACGCGAGGCCTCCCGGAAGTCCGGAAACAGCGGGCTTTCGCGCGCGACGGTCGCGCCGGCGGCCGTCAATCGCCCGGCCAGCGTCTCGATCGCGCCGCGAATGTCGGCATTCGCAGGCAGCAACGGATGGCTGTCGATCACGAGCAGGCGGAAATCCTTCAGCCTGTCGTGGCGTGCGTCCGGCAGCGCCAGCTTGTATCCGATGCCGAGGTCGACCGGATCGGGACCGGCCATCACGTCCAGCAGCAGCGTCAGATCGGCTGCACTCCGGGCCATCGGGCCGATCACCGCCATATCGCGTTCCATCGGGACCGCAGGAAATGGCGGCGGCGTATGGCCGCGCGTGGGACAGAGATTGTATGTCGGCTTGTGCGCATAGACGCCGCAATGGAATGCCGGCACGCGCAGCGAGCCGCCGATGTCGGATCCGAGCGAGAGCGGTCCGTAGCCGGCCGCAAGCGCTGCCGACGAGCCGCCTGATGAGCCGCCGGGCGTGCGGCCGAGATCGTATGGATTGTTCGTCGTGCCGTAGATGTCGTTGTAGCTCTGCCAGTCCCCCAGGCCCACGGGAACATTGGTCTTGCCGAGAATGACGCCGCCGGCGTTCTTCACCCGGGAGATCGACAGCGCGTCCTCCGTTGGCTTGAAATCCTTTTGCGGCGTCCAGCCCCAAGTTGTGGGCAGGCCCGCGATGTTGAAGGATTCTTTCACCGTCACCGGAATTCCGAGCAGCGGTTTTTTCTCGCCGCGCGCCAGCGCCACATCCGCCTCGCGTGCCGCACTGCGGGCGCGATCAAAATCCCGCACGCAGATCGCATTGACCTTGCCGTCGTGACGCTCGATGCGGTCGATGGCATCCTGTGTAAGCTCGACCGCGGAGACCTTCTTTGCGGTCAATGCGGCCGACAGCTCGACCGCGCTCTTGAAACTCCATTCCGATCTGGCCACGGCGCTTCTCCTGCTCTTGTTGTCGGAGGATGATGCGCAGTTTGCCCGAATGCTGCAACCGCCGTTTGATCGCGATTGATGCCCGGTTAAGCCGGGGGCATGACAGCGAGGGTTGGGGCTTACGCCGCCCCGATCAACACGCCGACCGCGAGCACGATCGCGCCGCCGAGCACGATCTGGAACACGGCCTGGAGGAACGGCGTGTCCATATAGCGCGAGCGAATGAAGGCGATCGCCCACAATTCGAAGAACACGACGACGCAGGCGACCGCGGTTGCGATCCAGAACGCATTGGCCCAATGATCCGGCACCAGATAGGGCGCGGTATGGCCGAGCCCGCCGAGCGTCGTCATCGCGCCGCAGGTGATGCCGCGCAGCCAGGGCGAGCCGCGCCCCGTGAGCGATCCGTCGTCGGACAGCGCCTCGGCAAAGCCCATGCTGATGCCGGCGCCGATCGATGCGGCGAGGCCCACAAGAAACGTTTGCCAGTTCTGGTGGGTGGCGAAGGCCGCCGCGAACAGCGGCGCCAGCGTCGAGACCGAGCCGTCCATCAATCCGGCGAGGCCCGGCTGCACATATTGCAGCACGAACATGCGGCGGTTGGTGCGATCCTCCTCGGCGCGGACGTCGGAATTCAGGATCTCGCCCGTCAGCTTTGCGGCGGTCTCCTCGTGACCTTTCTCGGCTTCGGCGAGATCGCCGAGCAGGCGGCGCACGCCGACGTCCTGGGCCTGTTCGGCGGCCTTCACGTAGAAGCGCTCCGCCTGCATCTCCATGGTCTCGACTTCCCTGCGGATGGCGTCGAGCGACAGGTTCTTGGTCAGCCAGACCGGGCGGCGACGCAGGAATCCCTTGACGTCCTCGCGCCGGATCGGCGGCAGATGCTTGCCGAAGCGCTGCTCGTATAATTCCAGCAACATGTGCCGGTGGCCGCGCTCTTCCTCGGCCATCTCCTCGAAGATTTTTGCCGTGTCCGGGTAACGCTCGCGGAGGTCCTCGGCGAAGGTCATGTAGATGCGGCTGTCCTCCTCCTCGGAGGAGATCGCGACCGCGAGCACCTCGCGCTCGGTCAGATCGGCAAAATTCTTCACGGTGGCCCTGTATCAGCAGTTTAGAATTATTCTAAACTATATAAGGGGCCTGGGTTCCCGGGTCAAATCAGGCCTTGCCGGGCCTTGGCCAGGAAGTCCAGCAGCAGCCGGCTCACCGCGGCGGGCTGCTCCTGCTGCACCCAATGGCCGGCGCCGTCGACGAGATGGCAGCCGAGCATCCTTGTGCAGCCGCGCCCCTGCATCGCCTCGAACACGCCCGGACGCTGATAAGTGCCCCAATCCTGCTTGCCCGAGATGAAGCATGAGGGCACGTCGATGCTGCGTCCTGCAAACAGCTGCATCTCGCTGTTGAGCATGCCCGACGTGCCGTAGCGATACCATTGCAGCCCGCCCTGGAATCCGGTGCGGCCATATTCGGCGCTGTAATAGGCGAGGTCGCTGTCCGGCAGCCATTGGTTGGCGGCGATCGCGGCGGGTGAGGGCATTTCCTTCGCCACCGTCTCGGCCATGGTCTGGTTCAGGTCCATCACATAGTAGGTCGGCAGCTTTGCCAGCTCGTTCGCCGACCACGATGACAGCGGATACGGCTTGTTGTCGGTCCAGTCCGCGCTCTTGTGATGATAATAGGCGCGCAGGAAATCATGGATGCCTTGCGGCGCCCGGTGCATGTCGGCGTTCGCCTCGCGCGTCGAATAGTACCATTGATAGTGCTTGCGCGGCCGCGGCAGCGCGGCGAGCTCGCGATGCACGGGGTCTTCGGCGGGCGGCTTTGCCGGTGTGTCGACCGTATTGAAGGGCAGGGGCGGCGGCCCGCCGAACGGCGCGCTCATCATCGTCACCGAACGAAACACATCAGGCCTTATCAGCGCGCACCAGGATGCGACCGGGCTGCCGAAATCGTGCCCGACCACATCGACCTGCTTGTAACCGAACGCCGACACCAGAGCGAGCGCATCGCGCACCAGGTTGAAGAGCGAGAAGGGCGCGAGATCGCCGTCGTATTCCGCGCGCCATCCCGTGGTGCGGCCATAGCCGCGCTGGTCCGGCGCGATCACGTGATAGCCGGCCGCAGCCAGCGTCGGCATCACCTTGCGCCAGGAGAAGGCGAGCTCGGGAAAACCGTGCAGCAAGAGGACGCATGGCCGTCCCTTGGTCTCGAATCCGGCCTCCAGCACATGCATGCGCAAGCCGTTGATGCCGTCGACATAACGCGAGCGGATTCCGGCGGGCAGGAGGATGTCGGGGAGTGCAGTCATCGTGTCTCTCCACTCGGGTGGAATCGTAGGGTGGGCAAAGCGGAGCGTGCCCACCATAAAGAGTGGTTGGCACAGCGCGCGCCTTTGCCCACCCTACGGCATCTCGCTATACAGCCGCGCACACGAATGCACTGCCCTTGCGCCGGATCTTCCCCACCGAGGGCGAGGGGAAATGCGCGGTGCAGCACAGCGTGTCGGTGTCGCAATAGCGTTCCAGGAAGCTGCGGCGCGTTTTCGCTGCCGCGACCGGATCGACGTCGAACTTGATCGACAGCTCCGGATAAAGCGTCTGCAGCGGCGAGTGCATGAGATCGCCGGAGAACACGGCATCGTCCTTGCCGCGGCCCATCGTGATGGCGATATGACCCGGCGTATGGCCCGGCGTCGGCAGGATGCGGACGTGATCGCCGATCTCATGATCGTTGCCGACGAGCTCGTGCCTGTTAGCCTCGACCACCGGCAGCACGCTGTCGGCGAAGGGCGGAATCTCCGTCTTCGCATTCTCCGCGAACCAGTGGTCGTATTCCTGCCTGGCGAAGACGTAGCGTGCCTTGGGGAAGGTCGGCACCCAGCGGCCGTTCTCCAGCCGCGTGTTCCAGCCGACGTGATCGACGTGCAGATGCGTGCACATCACGAAGTCGATGTCCTCGACCGCAAATCCGGCGGCGCCCAGCCCGCGCAGATAGGTGTCGTCGGTCTTCATGTTCCATTTCGGCCGAGGCCGCGGCTTGTCGTTGCCGATGCAGCTGTCGACCAGGATGGTGTGATGGGGCGTCTTCACCACATAGGACTGAAAGCACAGCAGCAGCACGTCCTGGTCATCCAGCGCCTTGTTCTCGCGCATCCATGCCCGGTTCTCGGCCAGCATCTCCGCCGTCAATCCCGGCAGCATCTCCAGCGCCGGGACGAACGAGGTTTCCTGCTCGATGACGCGATGGATGGTGAGATCGCCGACCGAGAACTTCAGGCTCATGAGAACTCCGGTTGTACAGCATGATTCCGGAAAAGTGTGCAGCGGTTTTCCGACAGGATCATGCCCAGACAATCAAGCTAAAGCGCGATGACGATCATCGCGCTTTAGCTGGCCGGCGGCACCGAGATCTTCACGGAGGGCCGCTCCAGCATCTTCTGGTGGAAGGCGTCGAGCTTCGGATAGGCCTTGCGCCAGCCGCAATCGGCGAAGCGGAAATCGGCATAGCCGAGCACGCAAACGAGGCCGATCTGCGAGATGTCGAAGGGACCATTGAGGACTTCGGGCATGTTCTCGAAGCGCGCCATGCCGGTCCAGGCGCGGTTCCAATGGTCGTCCGACCACGCCTGCCATTGCATGCCCTGCGGCCGCACCATCTTCTCGTAGCGGCACAGCAGCATGGAATCGAGCATGCCGTTGATCAGCGAGTGATTGGTCTTGGCCTTCCAGCGCCGCGGGCCATAATCCGGGATCAGGCTGCCGCCGGCTATCTCGTTGAGATATTCGACGATGACGTAGGAATCCAGGATGACGTCGCCATCATTGGTGATCAGCACCGGCAGCTTCTTCAGCGGCGTGATCTTCGAATAGTCCTCATTGGCCGTGCCCGGTGCGACGCTTGCGGGCACGAGCTCGATCTTGTCGATCAGCCCGAGCTCGATCGCAGCGATGCGCACCTTGCGGGCGAAGGGCGAGGCGGGGGAGAAGGTGAGCTTCATTGGAAATAACCTCTATCCAGGCACACAGTCCTCACCCTGAGGAGCGCGCCTCTTGGCGCGCGTCTCGAAGGTGGACAACGAGGGACGCTCTCTCGTTGCCCGGCGCGCGAACGCCGGGCAACCGTGCTTGTGGCGCATCCTTCGAGACGCGCGCGTTGCGCGCTCCTCAGGATGAGGGCGGCGGCTTACGCCGCGATAATCTCCTGCCTCTGCTCGCCGAGACCCTCGATGCCGAGGCTGACGACGTCGCCGACATTGAGGAAGGTCGGCGGCTTCATGCCGAGGCCGACGCCGGGCGGGGTGCCGGTCGTGATGACGTCGCCGGGCAGCAGCGTCATGAACTGCGAGACATAGGAGATGCACTTGGCCATGGAGAAGATCATGGTCTTGGTCGAGCCGGTCTGGCGGCGCTGGCCGTTGACATCCAGCCACATCGACAGGTTCTGAACGTCCTTGATCTCGTCCTTGGTTGCGAGCCACGGACCGAGCGGGCCGAACGTGTCGTGCGACTTGCCCTTGGTCCACTGTCCGAGGCGCTCGATCTGGAAGGCGCGCTCGGAGACGTCGTTGCAGACGCAGTAGCCGGCGACGTGGTTCAGCGCGTCGGCTTCCGAGACATATTTCGCACGGGTGCCGATGATCGCGGCGATCTCGACCTCCCAGTCGAGCTTGGTCGAGCCGCGCGGCTTTTCGACCGCATCGTTCGGGCCGGACAGCGATGTGTTTGCCTTCATGAAGATGATCGGCTCGCTCGGGATATCGGCGCCGGTCTCCTTGGCATGGTCGGAGTAGTTGAGGCCGATCGCGACGAATTTCGAGATGCCGGTGACGGGCGCGCCGAACCGCGGCTTGCCGGAGACCGCCGGGAGCGAGGCGGGGTCGAGGCCTGCCAGCTTCTTCAGGCTCTCGGGCGAATAGGCCTCGCCGGTGAGGTCCTTCAGATGCGCCGACAAGTCGCGCAACTGGCCGGATTTGTCGATCAGGCCGGGCTTTTCCGCACCCTTTTCGCCATAACGAACAAGCTTCATTCTCGTTTCTCCCTAGGAATGGACCGATCGGTTAAACAGCTTCATGGAACAGGGCGGCGGGAAATTCAACCGCCCAGAGCGGAGCGCATTGCAGCCCTCTGGATTCGATGGGCGGACGGCGCTCTTGTGTCCCGGACGCGGCGCGGCATGAAATGACGCGACGCAGAGCCGGGACCCAGATACATGGGCCCGGGCTTAGCAGCGCATCACTTCGTGCTGCGCAGCATCCGGGGCACGAGACTTAGGCTAGCGCCAAAAACCTGAATGCCTCTCCATCCCGCCTGATATGCCCGGCCGAAAAGTGCCCGCCGATCACCAGCGTCGGCGTGTCGGCAAAGCGGCCGAACAATTCGCGCCGTGTCTTTGCGGATTGGCTCTGGTCGGAATCGGCGGTCGAGGACCAGTCGAGATGTGCCATCTGGCAAGGGTGATGGGCGACGTCACCCGTGAGCAGACCCTGTTCGCCATCCGATCGGATGAGAATGCTCATATGGCCGGGACTGTGGCCGGGGGTCGGGATCATGCTGATCTCCTCGCACAGCTGGTGATCGCTCGGGATCAGATCGGCCCGGCCGGCATCGACGATCGGCTTCACGGAATCCTCGAACACGGCCCGCTTGTCCGGCTCGGTCGAATGTTCCAGCCAATGCTCGTATTCGGTCTTGCCGAAGACGTAGCGTGCCTTGGCAAATGTCGGCACCCATCGGCCGTCGACCAGGCGCGTATTCCATCCGACATGATCGACATGAAGATGCGTGCATAGCACCGTGTCGATGCTGTCGGGAGCAAAGCCCGCCGCCATCATCGTCGCCAGGAACGGCGTGGTGCGGTTGTTCCAGGTCGGAACATTGCGGCCCTGCTTGTCGTTGCCGAGGCCCGTATCGACAACGATGCGGCGCGAAGGCGTCTCCACCACCAGCGAATGGATCGACATTTTCAGCCGGCCCTCTTCGGTGGCAAAATGCGGGATCAGCCAGGGAAGCTTCTGAACCTCTGCGTTGCTCGCGAGCGGCAAGATGAAGCGGGTCGAGCCGACCGTCTCCAGCTCCACAATCTTGGTGATTTTGACTTGGCCGACCTTCCACTGCATCCGGCGCCTTCCCATGTTCTTGCCTTGATGCCGAAAGATGCGCCGTTTCCGCCATCAAGCGCAATGGATCATCTGACGCGGTGCGGCGTTATCGCGGGAACCCCAGGAAAAAGCCGAAGAGGAAGCCATGCCAGAGCTTGCGATTTCCGCGGAGAAGGTCGCCTTCATCATCGAGAAGGCGCGTGAATTCGACGTCAAGGAAGGCGATTCCGATCCGGATTCCGGCTCGAACGCGAGCGATGACGACGCGCTCGATGTTCTCGAGGATGACGGCTCCGATCCTGTCGTCCAAGAACTCGGAAGCTTCATGATCGCCCTGAACGAGGACGAGCAGCTCGATCTCGTCGCGCTGACATGGCTCGGTCGCGGTGACGGCACGATCGACGAGTGGGACGATTTGCGCGCCCGCGCGGTGGAGGCGCGCACCGAATATCGCAGCCCGCGCCGCGAAACCGTGCATTATCTGCTTGGCGAGCCGATGCTGGGCGATCTGCTCGCCGATGGTCTCGACGAATTCGGCATCGACTGGACCGACGAGCGCACGACGGCCGACTCGTCTGGTCCGAGCCAGCAGGACGAAGACGAGCCGACGAAGCAGCGGTGATGATCGGGCTCTGACGCCTCCACATCGTCATGGCCGGGCTTGACCCGGCCATCCACGTCTTACTTTGCCGAACAAAGAACGTGGATGCCCGGGACAAGCCCGGGCATGACGATCTTTCGTGGAATGCGCCGTTGCGGATGCGATGATGGGTTACAACGTCCCCGGAAACGCGCCGCCATCCAGGAGGATGTTCTGCCCCGTAATGAAGCCGGCCTTGGCGCCGCACAGGAAGGCGCAGGCATAGCCGAATTCGTCGGGCTGGCCGAAGCGGCCGGCGGGGTTGAGCTTGGCGCGCTCGGTCAGGATCTGCTCGGCCGAGACGCCGCGCTTGTCGGCCTCGGCCTTTGCGGTGCCGGTCAGGCGATCCGTCTCGAACGGGCCGGGCAGCAGGCCGTTGATGGTGACGTTGTTGATCACGGTCTTGCGCGACAGGCCGGCGATGAAGCCGGTGAGGCCGGCGCGCGCGCCGTTGGAGAGGCCGAGGATGTCGATCGGCGCCTTCACCGCGGCCGAGGTGATGTTGACGATGCGGCCGAACTTGCGCGCCATCATGCCGTCCACGGTCGCCTTGATCAGCTCGATCGGCGTCAGCATGTTGGCGTCGATCGCCTTGATCCAGTCGTCGCGGGTCCAGTTGCGGAAATCACCGGGCGGTGGGCCGCCGGCATTGTTGATCAGGATGTCGGGCTCGGGGCAGGCCTTCAGCACGGCTTCGCGCCCAGCCGGCGTCGTGATGTCGCCGACGATCTCGGTGACCTTCACATCAGGATAGGCTTTTCGGATCTCGTCCGCCGTTTTCTTCAAAGCTTCCGCGCCGCGCGCGGTCAGCGTGACGTCAACGCCGGCATCAGCCAGCGAGATGGCGCAGGCGCGCCCGAGACCCTTGCTGGATGCGCAGACGATGGCGCGGCGACCTTTGATCCCAAGATCCACTGTTTCACTCCCGTAATGTCAGGCAGGTTTTGGATGGCGCTATTCTAGCCAACATCGGTGCCGCTGATAAGGCATGGGCTCGCATCAAAATGCATGGCGCGTCCGCGCGGCGATGCAAATGCGCAGGCATGATCCGGAAAAGTGCGTATCGATTTTCCGAAAAGATCATACCCAAACAACAAAGGCGCGATCTTCTCGCGCGTCAGATGCGCCGCTCCTGCTTGAGGCGGTCGATCGCGGAGCTCGCTTCCGGGGGCAGCGATTTGAAGCCCATCTGACCCGCCGTCGAGAACAGCGGCCGCAGATGCGAGCCGGCGAGAAACGGCGGCTGTTTGTTGGCCGGCACGATCTGGTCGAACACCAGGACCAGCGTGGTGGCGACGAGACCGACCCTGATGGCGCCGAGCGCGGCGCCGCCGAGCCGGTCGCCGATACCGGCGTCGCGGATGGTGTCGTTCAGCACCAGGCGGCCGATATAGCCGAACAGCATGCCGACCACCACGAAGATGCCGAACAGCCAGATCCAGTTCTGCAGCAGAGGCGCATTCGGATTGCCGGCGATTTGCGGCGCGATCAGCGGCATCAGCGCGACCGCGATCGGCGCAGCGAGGAGATAGGCGAGGATGGTCATGGCGCTGCGGAGCAGGCCGGTCCTGAAGCCGAAGCCGGCCGCGATGGCGAGCGCGGCATAGACGGCGAGATCGAAATTGTTCATGAGCAAACCTACCTCAATGGAACGAATGAACGCCGGACCGATCATTCCGGTTTCAGATCGCTAAAATCGTCTGTATTGATGGCTCCAAAAGCTCGAGGGTTACGCCAATGTCAGGCCTATTCGACGTCAGTAAAGAAACCATCCTCGTCACGGGCGCGAGCCAGGGGCTGGGGCGGCAATTTGCCCGGGTGCTCGCCGCTCACGGGGCGGCCATCGCGCTCGCGGCGCGTCAGGCCGACAAGCTGAAGAGCCTGGAGGAGGAAATCCGCGGCAAGGGCGGCCGCGCCGCCGCGGTCGCGCTCGACGTCACCGACACCGCCTCGATCGCGCGGGCCGTCGATGCGGCAGAGGCTGCGCTCGGTCCCGTCACGGTGCTGATCAACAATGCCGGCATCGCCATCGAGAAGCTCGCCACCGAGCAGACCGAAGCGGATTGGGACGCAGTGATCGGTGCAAATCTCAAGGGCGCCTATTTCCTCGCGACGGAAGTCGCGCGGCGCATGATCGCGCGCAAGCAGTCAGGCAACATCGTCAACATCGCCTCCGTGCTCGGCACCGGCGTCCTGAAGGCGGTGTCGCCTTACGCGATCTCCAAGGCCGGCATCATCCAGGCCACCAAGGCGATGGCGCTGGAGCTCGCCGGCCAGAACATCCGCATCAACGCGCTCGCGCCCGGCTATATCGACACCGAGATGAACCACGCCTTCTGGTCGACCCCCGCAGGCGAGCGCCTGGCCAAGCGCATCCCGCAGCGCCGTGTCGGCGCCGAGTCCGATCTCGACGGCGCGATTCTGCTGCTGGCGTCACAGGCGTCGCGGTACATGACGGGGAGTGTGATTACCGTCGACGGTGGTTTCCTGTTGAACTAAGTCTCACTGGCGTCCCGGACAAGCGCGCCTCAAGCGCGCAGATCCGGGATACATAACCGCAGCGGCCGACTAACCCGCCCGGATCATATCCGCCGCCTTCTCCCCGATCATGATGGTCGGCGCGTTGGTGTTGCCGCCGATCAGCGTCGGCATGATCGAGGCGTCGACAACGCGCAAGGCCTCGACGCCGTGCACCTTCAGTGCCGGATCGACCACGGCCATCGCATCCGTCCCCATCTTGCAAGTGCCGACGGGGTGATAGACGGTATCGACGCGATTGCGCAAAATGTTGCGGATGTCGTCGTCGGTTCTCACCTCGGACGTGAACATGTCCTTCTTCTGCAGCGCGCGCAGCGCCGGCGTCTCCATCAGCCGCCGCGTGGTCTTGAAGCCCGCGACCATCGTCTCGAGATCCTCCGCTTCGCCCAAAAAATTCGGATCGATCATGGGCGCTGCGAGCGGATCGGCGCTCTTCAGCGACACGCTGCCGCGGCTCTTCGGCCGCAGCAGGCAGACATGGCACGAGAAGCCCGCCTCCTTGTGCTTCTTGCGGCCGTGGTCGTCGAGCATCGCGATGACGAAGTGAAGTTGGATGTCCGGTACATCGAGGTCAGGCCGGGTTTTCAAAAAGCCGCCGCACTCGGCGAAATTGGTGGTCATCAGGCCGCGCCGTTCACGGCGATAGCGCTGGATGGCACGGAGCAGGGACGGCAACCGGCCGAGCGAGGCATGAACGAAGTGCGGATAGTCGGAGGCGTAGACGAACACGAAATCCGGGTGGTCCTGCAGATTGCGCCCGACGCCGGGCAGATGATGGAGCACGCCAATGCCGTGCGTTCGAAGCGCATCGCCATCGCCGATGCCCGACAGCATCAGCAATTGTGGTGACTGGAAGGCGCCGCCGGCAAGGATCACCTCGCGGCGCGCACGCAGCTGCTTGGTCTGCTTGCCCTGCACATATTCGATGCCGACTGCACGCCCTCCTTCGAACAGGATTTTCGTGGCGTGTGCCCCCGTCTCGACGCGCAGATTTGTGCGCTTGCCGATGTGGGGATGCACATAGGCGCGCGCCGCGCTCCAGCGTTCGCCATTGTGCTGCGTCACCTGATAGCTGCCGAGCCCTTCGTGATCCTCACCATTGAAGTCCTCGCGAATGCGGAACTGCGCCTCGCGTGCGGCCTGATGGAAGACATCATGGATCGGATTGTTCGAGCGGAGCCGGTTGACATGCAGTGGGCCGCCCTTGCCGTGATACTCGCCGTCGAAATCGGAATTGTTCTCCGAGCGCTTGAAATAGGGCAGCACGTCCGCATACGACCAGCCGGCATTGCCGAGCGAAGCCCAGTGGTCGTAGTCCCATTTGTGGCCGCGAATGTAGACCATGGCGTTGATCGCCGAGGAGCCGCCGAGGCCCTTGCCGCGCGGCTGATAGCCGATGCGGCCGTTCAGTCCCTTCTGCGGCACGGTATCGAAAGCCCAGTTGGCCGTTTTGTAGGGCAGAGCAATCCCAAACGGTGTGGTGATGCGCCAATTGTCGTTCGTCCCGCCCGCATCGAGCAACGCCACGGACGTCGCCGCATCCTCCGACAGCCGCCCCGCAATTGTGCAGCCGCCGGAGCCCGCGCCCACGACGACGAAATCGAATGTATCGGTCACTTGTTTCCCCCGTCATTGTCATTCCGGGGCGATGCGGAGCATCGAACCCGGAATCTCGAGGTTCCGGGTTCGCTTCGCGCCCCGGAACGACTGCCCCCTACGACATGAACCGCATCAACTTCTCCAACCGCGCGATCTTGCCGCCATAGGGCGGATAGAGATCGGCGAGGCGGTTGAACTTGGAGCGATAGAATACCGGCTTCAACTTGCTGAACGTGCGAAAGCCCCATTCGCCGTGATAGGCGCCGGTGCCGGATGCGCCGACGCCGCCCATCGGCTGGTTGATTTGCGTGAAGTGAAACAGGCAGTCGTTGATGGTGACGCCGCCGGAGATGGTGCGGGCCAGCACCTCGTCGCGCGCGGTGCCGTCCTTGCCGAACCAGTACAGCGCCAGCGGCCGATCGCGATGGTTGATGAAGGCGATGGCGTCAGTGGGATCGCGATAGCCGAGAATCGGGAGCACCGGCCCAAAAATCTCCTCCTGCATCGCCGCCATCGCGTCGGTCGCCCCGACGATCAGCGTCGGCGGGAATTTGCGATGCGCCTTCCAGTTTGGATCGTCCGCCTTCGCCGGCTGCAGGATTTTGGCGCCGCGCTGCGCCGCGTCCGCGACGAGGCCTTCGAGCCGGGCATAATGCCGGTCCGAGATGATCGAGGTGTAGTCCTTGTTTGAGGGATCGGTGCCGAACATCCGCCGCATCTGGGCGCGCACGTTCTCGGCGAAGGCCTGCAACGAGCGCTCCGGCACCAGCACATAGTCCGGCGCGATGCAGGTCTGCCCGGCATTGAGCAACTTGCCGTAGGCGATGCGCTCGGCCGCTTCATCGAGGTCGGCCGAGGCGTCGATGATCGCAGGCGACTTGCCGCCGAGCTCGAGGGTAACCGGCGTCAGGTTACGCCCCGCGGCCTCCGCGACCAGCCGCCCGACCCGGGTCGAGCCGGTGAACACGAGGTGATCGAACGGCAGGCGCGCAAACGCCTCTGCGATCTCGCCCTCGATGCCGGTGACGAGCAGCTCGGTCGCATCGAATCGCGCGGCGACCGTCTCCTTCAGCAGGCCTGCGAAGTGCGGCGTGAGCTCGCTCGGCTTGATCAGGACGCGGTTGCCGGCGGCTAGCGCGCCGATCGCGGGCGCGAGCGTGAGCTGGAGCGGATAATTCCAGGGCGCGATGATGCCGACGACGCCGAGCGGCTGCGGCATCAGCCGGTTGCGCGCGGGCAGGAATTGCAGCGCGGTCGCGACGCGCTGCGGCGCCATCCAGCTCTTGAGGTACTTTGTGGCGTGCCGGATCTCGGAGAACAGCAGCATCGTCTCGGCGATGGTGGTCTCGACCGCCGAGCGGTGGCCGAAATCGGCCGAGATCGCCTGCCGGAAGCGCTCCTCATTGTCGGCGATCACGGCGCGCAGCCGCGCCAGCCGGTCAAGCCGCTCGGCAAGGCCGGCCGGCGGCTGGTCCCGCGACGGCACGACCATGTTGTGGAAGGCCTCCTCCAGCGCTCCGACCGGGGCGCTCGTCAGGGATTTGTCCACGGCGATCCTCCCTCACCGGCGTTTCAGCCTTAATCTTGTTGCCGCAAGCTGGCCCTTTGTGGAACTTCTGGCAAGAGCACAGGGAACGCAGCCAAAATCGGTCGCTTCCCCTGTCATAAAGTCGAAAAAAACGTTCCCGCAGCCCTTTCCAAAGGCAGCTCGCCTTGATACATACGCCCCGCACCCGACGGGCTTTGCCCCGGGTTGCCTTCCAAGGAAGCCTTTGGGACGGACGAGAAAAGCCACGCGAACAGCGCAGGCCTTAACCGACCGTCCCCGGGATCCAACTGAAGGCAAAGCAAGTGTTTAACGCGGGGTGGAGCAGCCCGGTAGCTCGTCAGGCTCATAACCTGAAGGTCATAGGTTCAAATCCTATCCCCGCAACCAAATTCGGATTTTACCGGATCCGATACGAAAATGGCCCGCGTTAAGCGGGCCATTTTTGTTTTGGGCGACGGATCGTCGAACTGTCTCGGGCCGTCAGCGCAATGACGATTCATTCCAGGCTCATCGCGCTTTAGTCCCGGCTGCGCACTCCGCTCGGACTGTCGCCGAACCGCAGCCGGAACAGGCGGTTGAAATGCGATACGCTGGAGAATCCGACTTGCGCGGCGATCTCGGCGATGGGCCGGTTCGGAAACCGTGTGAGCAGCGCGAAGGCGCGCTTCAACCGCAGCTCGTTGACGCGCGCGACGAATGATGCGCCGGACTGCTCGAGCAATTCCTGCAGGTAGCGCGGCGAAAGTTGGCGCGCGACGCTTGCGACCGAAAGCGCGGGATCGGCGAAGTGCTTGCCGATATGCTCGATGGCCGATGCAAGTCGCGCCGCGGCAACGGCGCACTTGCCTTGCTCGAGCGTGCCGCGGTTCGCGCCAATGGCGAGCGCGGCAAGGTCGTGGATGTGATTGACGATCACCTGCTGCAAGGCAGGCTCGGTCGGCTCCATATCGGCCTGGATCATCCGGAGGTAGCGCAGAAACAGCTGCAGCGCCTGCTGGCGGCCGGACACCGGCTTCATGAACACGCTGCTGACATCATGCAGGCGCTCGGCGAGCGGCGTTCGCGGAAAGAGCAGCGCGAGGTGAGTTGTTCCGCACAGTCGGCCGGGCTCGTCCGGACGTACGAGCACCGCGTCGCCGAGGTTCAGCGTCACCTCGGTACCACGCTGAAACGCCAGTGCCGACGCACCGAGATTGACGATCATTCCGACGGAGTCGTCACTGGCCGCCGCCTGCGCGCGCGTCCGCTCGAGCGCCGCCGCTGTGCCGTCGCACAGCGCCATTCGCACGCCCGGCAATCGCTGCAACATGGCCTCGGCGCGGAACGGGACCTCCGGCGCCAACGGCGCAATATCGACACTGACGATGGTCCTGCCGAACTCCTCCCGCCAGCGGGTCAGCCTGTCACGTTCGGGAAGCTCGTCCGTCGTAAACCGCGTCGGCTTTGGGTCAATGTCATCGACATGCATGGCGATTGGCACCGGGAAGTTTCGGCAACCGTAACCATTCGGCTTAAGTACGGCAACGTGCATAGCGACGGTGTTATGCTGCTTTTTTCGGCGCTGGCGCGGGGAAGTGTTCGCAAAAAGAAAAGAGCGAGTTCGCAATAGATCAACGACCAGCCATCGCGCCGAACGCCCGACTCCTCATGCGACGCGCGTGCACAAGCGTGGACAACCTCGTCTCATGCGTTGCAATGCTGTTGAAACGGCGCCGCCCGTTCCTCGCCGACTCGCAATTTGCAAAGCCCGTCGCGCCTTAGATCAAGCGCGCGGAAAGCGTTGTTGCGCCTCGACGACAGCCCTCCCGCGCCAACCATGCCAGATTGTCCCGAGCGCTCGATTCAACGCCGAGCGCGCCGCTGGTTACGGGTTTGTCGGCAGCGCAGCGCGCCGCGCTGACAGCAGGGAATGGGACGCCAAAGCGTTTCCCTTGGAGGGGTCATGAAGTTCAGCACGTTGTTCGATCGCAGGCGAAACGCATTGCTGACCAGCGCGGCCCTCGGCTTGATTCTGGCAAGCGGCCTCACGACGGCGGCACGCGCCGACGGCGGTACCGGCGGTGCGTCCGGGCCGGTTGCAGGCGGCGCGGGGGGCATCGGTGATTCTGGTGCGGCTGGAGCTGATGGGACGACGAACACCGCTACTGGCTTCCTCGGCCTATGGGGCAGCGGGGGAGGCGGAGGTGCGGGTGGTGGCGGCAATGGCGGTAACCGGGGCGGAGCATCGGTAGGCGGCGGCGGTGCGGGGGGCACGGCCGGCTCTCCAGATGGAGCCCCGGGGGTCCTTGGTGGCGGCGGTGGCGGCGGCTTTAACGGCGCGGTGGCGGGTACGGCGGGGCCGGTGGCGATGCGGCTGGCGTCAGCGTCGGAGCGGGGTCTGGTACGACCACCTTGGGCGGAGCCGGCGGCGGCGGTGGCGGGGGCGGTGGCTTCGGCCTCGGCACAGGCGGTTCAGGTGGTGCAGGCGGTGCAGGCGCCGCCACGGAGGCCTTCACGACGTCCAACGGTGCCGGCGATGTTGTGACTATCATCGTCGGCGGCGGCGGTGGCGGAAACGGCGGCGACGGCGGTGTGGGCAACCTGCAAGGCGGATCGTTCAGCACCAGCAGCGTCGGCGGCGCTGGAGGCGCGGGCGGAATAGGGGGCGAGGGCAACGCTGATGTTACGGCGACCGGTTCGGGAGCAACTGCGAATGCGACCGGAACTGGAGGCAACGGCGGCAACGGCAGCAATGGCGGCGTCGGAAATTTGCAAGTCGGGTCGTTTACCTTCAATGCCAACAGCATCGGCGGCGCGGGTGGTGCGGGCGGGGCTGGCGGCCAGGGTATCGCAAAAGCAACTGGCAACGCGGTCGACGGTGCTGCAAGCGCGACGGCGATTGGTGGGACCGGCGGCACCGGAGGCAACGGCGGTGCAGGGCTTGAAGTCACGGGCTCGAACGTGACCGTGATCAACGCAGCAACGTCAACCGGCGGCAACGGCGGCGCTGGAGGTCACGGCGGTGCCGCCAACGCCACTGCATCGGGCGAATTCGCCACGGTTGTCTCAACCGGCGGGAACGGTGGCAAAGGAGGCATCGGCGGTGCCGGTGCAGTGTTTATCGGTTCGGGTGTCAGCTTCACCAATCTCGGCGCAGTGCAGGCCGGAAGCGGTGGTGGCGGCGGAACCGGCGGCAGTGCCGCGCATACGATAAGTGGTTTGCTCCAATCCATCACGTCGAACGTAGGCGACGCGGCCATGGGTGGCGCCGGCGGTACAGGTGTTCTGTTTGGCGGAGCCAACTCGTTTCTCAACAACGCAGGATCTGTCGCCGGCGGCGCGGGAGGTGCAAGCATTGGGTTGATAGCCGGGGGGCAAGGCGGGGCCGGGGTGCAATTCGCGGCGTCCGGAGCGAGGCTTGTCAATTCCGGCCAGATTTCCGGCGGCGATGGCGGTGCCTCATTCGGTCCCAATAAAGGTGCCGGCGGTGCCGGCGTCATTGGCTCCGGCCTCACAATCAGCAACAGCGGCACGATCGGCGGCGGTCTCGATGGCGGCGGAACCGTCAGGCAATTTGCGATCCAGCTGACCGGTGGCTCCAATGCCATCAGTCCGGGCGGCACCATCACCGGCGGAATCCAATTGCAGGCTGGTTCGCTGATGCCGGCGCTGCCCGGCTCGACGGTTGGCGCAACGCTGAACGTCAACGGTCCGACGTTCCTGGCGCCAGGTTCGGCCTACACCATCCGCCTCAGTGGCGCAGCCAACGATTCCATCACCGCAACCGGCGTTGCGACGGTGTCCGGCGCAACCGTGTCGGCGACGATCTCCGGCGGTTCGGGCAGTCCGCTCGGCCAGCACGCCATCATCACGGCCAGCGCCATCAGCGGCACGTTTGCCTCGCTCTCCGCGTCATCGACGTCAGCCTTCCTGCAGGAATCGCTGTCGTACGATGCGACGCACGTCTACCTGAACATTACCGGCAACGGCGCAGGCGGCACTGTGGACTTCACGACGGTGACGCAGACGGTCAACCAGTTCAACGTCGCGTCCGCGCTGAACGCCGCTGGCAACGCCAATGGCTTCAGCGGGCCGCTCTTCAACGCCCTTGTGGGTCTTTCCGCCGCGCAGGCGCGCGCCGCGTTCACGGTCCTTGATGGCGAAGCGGCGACAGGGGCGCAGCGCGCCTCCTTCCGCTTCATGGACCAGTTTCTCAATTTGATGCTCAATCCCTTTGTCGACGGCCATTTCGGCGCCGTCACGGGCGGTGGTGTCACCGGCTTTGCGCCGGAGGAGCAGGCCAATCTGCCGCCGGAATTGGCGCAGGCCTACGCATCGATGTTCAAGGCGCCGCCACCTGCAAGCTTCGAGCAGCGCTGGAGCCTGTGGAATGCGGCGTTCGGCGGCAGCGGCAAGACCAGCGGCGATCCCGTGATCGGCTCGACCGACACCCGCCTCAGCACCTACGGTTTCGCCGGCGGTATCGATTATCGCCTCTCGCCCTCGACGGTGATCGGCCTGGCCGCGGCCGGCGGCGGCACCAATTGGGGATTGTCGAACAGTCTCGGCAGCGGCCGCAGCGAGTCCGCGCAAATCGGCGCTTATGCAAGGACCGTGATCGGCCCGGCCTACATCGCCGAGTCGATCGCCTTTGCCAATCACTGGTTCACGACCGACCGAACCGCGCTCGGCGGCAATCTGCGTGCGACCTTCACCGGCCAGAGCATCGGCGCACGCATCGAAGGAGGTTACCGTCTTGCCGTGACGCCCAACTTCGGGATCACGCCCTATGCGGCGGCGCAGGCGCAGGCATTTCGCTCCGGCGCCTACAGCGAGACCGACGTGAATAATCTGGGCTTCGGCCTGACCTATACAGCCAAACAAGCCGCCGATGTTCGCACCGAGCTCGGGGCCCGTTTTGATCATCCGACATTGCTCGGTGGCACGCCGCTGATCGTGCGCGCGCGGCTGGCCTGGGCACACGATTTCGTCGACACGCCTTCGCTCAATGCGGCGTTTCAGGCGTTGCCGCTCTCGAATTTCACGGTGTTCGGCGCGCCGATCCCGCACGACTCCGGCCTCGCCTCGATTGGTGCGGATTGGTATCTGAACCAGAACTGGAAACTGCTTGCCAAGTTCGATGGTGAATTTGCCAAGCGCTCGGACCTCTACGCCGGCACAGTGGCGCTGCGGTACTCCTGGTGATGCGAGCGTTCAGGAAGCAAAGGGCGCCACCGCGGATTTTACCGGATCCAATATGAAAAGGGCCCGCATCACGCGGGCCATTTTTGTTTGGGGGACGACCGCGCGAAGCCGCGATTCTTTGGTGCTGGTTCGGACAGGGACATGACGGGCCGCCGCTCCATTGGCGTGCGTGCCGCGCGCAACAGCACTGCATGATTGAAGGAACACGGTCTCGATCCGCGCGTCATCTTTGTCGCCGGGCCCATCAGGCACTTGCTTTCCGGCTGTCTGTCATTCGGAAGGGCTGGTCCAATGAAGTTCGAGGATTTCGAGGCCGCCGATGTTCAGGCGGAGGAAGCGCGGATTTTCATCCGTCGGGCCGGTTCGGGACCGGCGATTCTCCTGCTGCACGGATTTCCCCAGACGCATCTGATGTGGCGAGACGTTGCGCCGTTGCTCGCGCAAGACTTCACGGTCGTTTGCGCCGATCTTCGCGGATATGGTCGCAGCGCTTGTCCGCCCTCCAGCCCGGACCACGCGCCATATTCGAAACGGGCGATGGCAAAGGACATGGTGTCCGTCATGGCAAGGCTTGGCTTCGACCGCTTTTCGGTTGCGGGCCATGATCGCGGTGGCCGTGTCGCTTACCGGCTCGCGCTCGACCATGGCAACCGCGTGGAGCGGCTCGCCGTCCTCGACGTCGTTCCGATCGCCGATGCCTGGGAGCGTGCCGACAAAGAACTGGCGGTCGGCTATTGGCCCTGGTCGTTGCTCGCGCAGCCTGAACCTCTCCCTGAGCGGCTATTGTACGCAGCCCCCGATGCCGTCATCGACAATGCGCTCCATGGCTGGGGGTCGCGAGCAGACAGTTTCAGTCAGGCCGTCCGGACGTCCTATGTCGAGGCGTTGCGCGATGAGGCGCATGTTCACGCGATCTGCGAGGAATATCGCGCGGCGGCGACGATCGATCATGAGCACGATCTGGCGGATCGCAATTCCGGCCGCCGGATTGATTGCCCTGTCCTGATCCTCTGGAGCCGCCGCGGCCCGTTGAATTCCTGGTATGCGAGCGAGGGCGGCCCCTTGGGGCTATGGCGGACCTGGGCCGATGACGTGCAAGGAAAGCCGCTCGATGGAGGACATTTCTTTCCGGAGGATATTCCGCAGCAGACGGCCCTTGAGCTGAATCGGTTCTTCGGGAGCGATAGCTAGTTGCGCGTCCGCAACCTGCGAAGATGGCTCGCTCGCATCCGGCGCGATGCCCACCACGATCTTGGTGCTGTCGGCATGCGACCGCCCCTCCGGCCAGAACTGGCCGACCTTGATGGTGCCTTCGACCTCCAAGAGTCCAACGGGCATCGGCCGCTCCTCTTAAACCGGCACGGTCGCTCCCCTTGAGGCGGCGACCCGCGCGCGGCCCTGGCAAACAAAACGCCCGCGCACCTCAAGTGCGCGGGCGACGATCGAAGCCGGTTGCGTCTGCAGATCAAGACCTGTGCGGACAGACCATCGTCAGATTCAGCAGCGTCGGCTTGTCCGAGCCCTTCTTGTATTCCCACTCCAACCGGATCTCGTGCCGATGGGCATAGGCATCGCTTGCCGCGTGGCTGATGATCTTCGTCTTCATCGGGATCGGCGGCTCCGAGTTGAAGCATTTCCGCACGCAGGCATCGAGCAGGTCACATCGTGTCAGCGGGATGACGCCGGGCTCGTCCTTGGAGAGCGGGACCGTGTTCGGCTGGGTGCTCAGGTCGACCCGAGCCCGGCCCTTCTCCTTGTGCCAGTACTTGGCGCTGCCCTGCGGCCATATCGACGGCGGGTTCAAGATCAAATGGTACTGGCCGTATTCCAGGGTCGGCAGGTCGATGTCATCGGATGCCTTGAGCTTGGCGACGCTCTTCTTCATGTTCGCCAGGGGATAGTAATTGGCGTTCATCAAGTCTCGAAATGCCTTGCCGCTATATACCAGTCCCGCCATCGCCTCTTTCCTCGATATGTCTGTTTGTCAAAAACCGTAGCGTCTGGCCGCAACTTCGCGTCACGCGGCGGCCGATCGCACAATTTGTTGTGTGCAGGTACGCTACCATCCACGACTGCACTTCGTCCAGCGAGCTACCATCCGGTAAGGTCGCGTATCCCGCAAGCCTAATTGCCATGTAGTCCTCTATTGGTAATGTAAGCTGAAGGTCTCGCGGGCGCGGGTAGCGAAGACTGCTGAGGCAGTCGTTTGAAGGCGCTGGAATGCATTGCTTCGCGTGTCAGTCGGCGGTCGGTCCGGGCGATAGCTGGTGCTCCAAATGCGGAGCGGCGGTCCGCGAGCGCGCTGAGCCCGACAGCGAACGGCGGTTCGTGACCATTTTGCGCGCCGACGTCGTCGATTCCACTGGACTTGTTGCCGAGCTGGAGCCGGAGGCGGCGGTGTCGCGCCTTGAACCGGCTCTCGCGGCGATGAGAGGCGCGGTGCGCCAGTTTGGCGGCATCGTCAGCAAGGAGCTCGGGGACGGGCTGGCCGCGGTGTTCGGTGCCCCGATCGCCGACGACAACCACGCGCCGCTCGCCTGCCACGCGGCCATCGAGCTCGTCCGGCGTGTTGGCAGCCTGGGCGATCCCGGCCTTCAGGTCCGGGTCGGGCTCCACTCGGGCCATGTGGTTGCCTACATGGTCGCCAGCGAATTTTCCAAGGTTTATGAGATCGGCGGGGCCGCCCAGCATCTGGCCGCGCGGCTGGAAGCGGCGGCCGAGGCGAACCAGGTCTACGTCTCTGAGGCCTGTCAGAAGCTGGCGGACGGGCATGTCCGCTTCGAATTCCTGGGTCGCAAGAAGCTCCGCGGTTTCGGCGAGCCGATGCCTGTGTACCGGGTCATGGGCGCGAGCGATCTTTCGAGCTGGCGGGTCCGGCGTGCGCGCAGTGTTTCCCGATTTGTCGACCGCACGACGGAGCGGGCCTTGCTGTGGCGTGCGGCCGAAAGGGTCAGCGCCAGCCGCCAGACCGTTCTGCTCATGGGTGACGCCGGCATCGGAAAGTCGCGGCTTGCGCACGAGTTCGCGCAGGATCTTCGCGCCAGTGGCTGGCGGCTGATCGATGCCGAGTGCAGCCCGAATCTCCAGGGCGCGCCGTACAGCGCCCTCAAGCGATTGTTGCTGTCGATCTTCGACTTGGCCGCAAGGGATCAGGTCAGGGCGGATGATCCCAGAGGGGCCTTGCCGGCCGTGCAGCAGCGAGCCATCGACGCGGTCCTGGACCTGCCGATCTCCGATCCGCAATGGGACGAACTGGAGCCGCACGCGCGCGGGCGCGCGATCTCAGATGCGAGCTGCGCGATCGTCGAGAGCATCGCCCGTCGTCAGCGCACGATCCTTCTGATCGAAGACCTGCATTGGATCGATCGGGCCAGCGATACGGTCGTGGCCACTCTCTCCGCGCTGCAATGTCCCGATTTGCTCGTGCTGCTGACCACGCGGCCCAACGGGATGCCGGTGTGGATTGCGCGCTGTCACGCAGAGATCGTGGCCATGCGGCCCCTAGACGACGATTCGGGCCTGGCCATGCTCGCGGAAATGCTCGGCCCCGCCACCACCAACGCGGACCTGAAGAACCGGATCATCTCCCACACCGCCAACGTCCCGCTGTTCATCGAGGAAGTCTGCCGCAGTCTGAAGGATAGCGGCTTGCTCCTCGGTCAGTGGGGCGACCTGTCTCTTGCGCGTCCCGTGGAAGAGCTCGGCATTCCCACCAGCATTCAAGGTGTGATCGCGGCGCGGCTCGATCGCGTGTCACGACAGGAACGGTCGCTCCTGCAGATCGCCGCGGCGTTTGGTCCCCGGACAAACCAGGCCCTGCTTCGGAAGATCGCGGCCTTGCCGGAAGGCGTGCTGCAGGATTGCCTCACCGCGCTCGACCGGGCCGAACTGCTCGTCAGGATCGATAGCGAGTTGGAGGACTCGCTCGAATTTCGGCACGAGATGGTCCGGCAGGTGACCTACGATTCCATGGTCGAAAAGGTGCGCGAAAGCATCCATGCCAGCATCCTCGCAGCGCTCGAGGACGACGAGGCATCGAACGACGGGCCGGACGCGCTCTGCTATCACGCGACGAGGGCGAAGGATTGGCAGAAGGCGTTTCACCATGGCAGAAGCGCCGCTCGAAAATGTCTGGTGCGCTCAGCCTATGCCGACGCGGTCGACTATTTCGAGATCGCGATGGGGTCTCTCGACAAGACCCCGGTGACGCAAGCGCGAGAAGCAGATGCCATCGATCTCCGGATGGAGGCGCGCTTGGCCTTTGCCGGATCGGGGCGCGTCGCCGAAGCCCTGGATCTGGGACGCGAAGCCGAACGGCGCGCCGATGCAATCGACGACATCGGGCGCAAGATCGCGGCCATGACCGTGAGAGCAGGCGCGCAGAACTTCTACGGAACGCCGGTCGAAGCTGTCGCGATCGGGGAAGAGGTCGTGCGTCTGGCGGAAAGCTCAGGCAATCCCGGCTGGCGTAATCTCGCACAATATGGTCTTGGGCAGGCCTATTTTCTCTGCGGCCGCTATCATAGCGCCGAGAAGATGCTGGCCGCGGCACGTGCCGGTCTCGTGGGCTCGGCATCGAGTGCCCCGATCGGCACGACTCCACGATCCTTGCTCCTCCTCTGCTGCATGATGAACGGCATCACCCACACCGTCATGGGCGAGCTCGACACCGCCGAGCAGCTTCAGCAACAGGCGGCTGCGATCGCGGAGGAGACCGGACGTCCCTACGACCGCGTCGCCGCCGCCTATAGCGGCGGCTGCCTGATGCTCGGCCGGGGCGACCCGGCGACGGCCGCCGCCATTCTCGAAGACGGGTTTGTGCTGGCGCAGAAGCACGGCATCCGCCTGTTCGTGCCGGTGCTCGCCTGCCACCTCGGCATGGCCTATCTGGAGCAGGGGCTGTTCGACCGGGCGCGCGGCATGCTGACCGAGGCGCGCGAGGAGGCCAAGGCGGTCGGCTACACCTCGGCGGTGCTGCGCAGCTCGATCTACCTTGCGCTCGCGACCTGCCGCCTCGGCGATGTCAGGGCCTCGCAGAACATGCTGCGCGAGGCGCGCAACACCGCCCGCCAGCAGGGGTTTTCGGGCCTCGAGGCCGAGGCCCTGTTCGGCGAAGCCGTTGTGACGCCCGCCTCGAGTACCGAGAGCAGGGCGGCCATCCTTACCGCGCTGCGTGCCGCCATCGCGATCGCCTCCGAAAGCGGCGCGGGGCCGCTCCAGCGCAAGGCCGAGGCGATGCTGACCGAGGTGCTCGCCCAGGGCAGCGAGCTGATCTGACGCCGCGCCCGGCAAGATCTGCGCCTCACCAAACCGCCGGCCCAAAATGCCGAACGAATCTCGTAGGCAGCACAAAGGGTTAGCTACTGTGCATGGGGTTGTTTTCGACATAATTGGTCGGGCGCCGCCTCCAGACGGCTGCGAGAGGCAGCCCCGCTCACCGCAGTGACGAGCCCCTTGCACCAACGCCAAGGTGGGCTACCGTTGGTGACTAGCCGCAGGGCCAGGTGACTTTTGATCTCGATTTTTTAGCATCGCATTTTGCCGGCGCCGCCATGGCGCGACGCCTACCGGATGAGGCGGGGCCATGATCACACGGGACCAGTCAGCTTTGTTGGCGCCGGTCGAGCGCGACCTCAGGCTCGATCTCTTCCGCGGCATCGGCTTGTGGATGATCTTCCTCGATCACATCCCGCACGACGTCGTGGCCTGGCTGACGCTGCGCAATTACGGCTTCAGCGATGCGGCCGAATTCTTCGTCTTCATCTCCGGCTATCTGGTCGGCTGGATCTACGGCCCGATCGTCGCCGGGGGCTGGTTTCTCGCCGCGATGAAGCGGCTGTGGCGGCGTGCGGCCGAGCTGTATGTCGCGCACATCATGCTGTTCCTGCTGTTCACCGCGCAGATCGCCCGCACCGCGCGCCGCTTCGACAATCCGATGTACCAGCATGAGTTCAACGTGTTCAACTTCCTGGCGCATCCGGACGAGCTGATCGGGCAGGCGATCGTGCTGAAATACAAGCCGGTCAATCTCGACGTGCTGCCGCTCTACATCACGCTGGTGCTCGCCTCACCTTTCATCGTCTGGTGCCTGGTGCGCCGGCCGAACCTGACGCTCGCCGCCTCGGTCGTGCTCTACGTGCTGGCGCGCTGGTTCAACTGGAACATCGCCTCCTACCCGCCCGGCACGACCTGGTACTTCAATCCGTTCTGCTGGCAGTTGATGTTCGTGTTCGCGGCCTGGTGCGGCGTCGGCCAGATCGACAAGGTCGCCAGATGGGTGTGGTCGAGGGCGGCGATGGGTCTGGCCGCGGCCTGGCTGGTGTTCGCGCTGCTGATCGTGATGACCTGGCACGTCCCCGCGCTCGAGGCGCTGATCCCGAAATGGATGATCAAGGCGATCTACCCGATCGACAAGACCGACCTCGACATGCTGCGCTTCACGCATTTCCTGGCATTGGCAATCTGGGTGACCCACTTCCTCTCGCGCAAATGGCGCGCGCTGCATGGGGTCTGGCTGCGCCCCGTGATCCTCTGCGGCCAGCACTCGCTGCCGATCTTCTGTCTCGGTGTGTTCCTGTCGTTCTCGGCGCACTGGATCCTGACGCAATACACCAAGGGCGTCTGGGAGCAGTTCGCCGTCTCCATCGTCGGCATCGTCATCATGGTCGGCGCGGCCTGGCTGCTCAACCGCGCCGAGCGCGTGCCGAACCTGTTCGTGAAGGTGACGGAGGTCGAGGAGCCGGAGATGGTCGAGAGCGCGCAGGCGGCGACCGCCGGCGCGGCTCCCGCGAGCCGCTGAAGCATCGTCCGCATTTCCGGGAGAGCCCAATGTCCAAACGTTTGTTGACGATCGCCGGCACTCTCCTGTTTCTCGCCTGCGGTGCATCGGCACAGGCGCCGTCGCCGGAGGCGATGAGCGCGGCACGCAAGCTCGTCGTCACCTTGAAGATCGCCGATCAGTACCGCGCATTGCTGCCGCAGCTCCTGCTCAAGCTTCGGCCCGTGGTTGCGCAGGACAGGCCGGAGATCGAGCGCGACTACGATGCGGTGACGGCACCCGGCTCAGAGATCTATGCTCCGTTCGTAGCGTCCATGGTCGAGCAGATCGCGGCGTTCTATGCCCAGAGCTTCACGGTGGACGAGCTGCGCCAGATCGAGGCGTTCTATGCCCAGCCGGCCGGGAAGAAGTTTTTGGAGAAGTCGGATGCGCTGGCGCAGGCGAGTGCGCAAATCGGCCAGGACGTCAGCCAGAAGGCCGCCGACGAACTGAAGCAGCGCCTGATCGAGGCGCTGCGCCAGAAGGGGCACAAGCTGTAGAGCCGCGCGCTAAGCCAGGAATGCGCGGAACCGCCGCAGCGCGATCAGGAAGAAGATGCCGCCGATCACGGCGAGCGCGACCAGCTGCGGCCACACCGCCTCCAGGCCCGCGCCGCGGAACAGGATCGCCTGGGCGAGCATCACGAAATGCGTGTTGGGCGCGGCCAGCATGATGTCCTGGACGAATTGCGGCATGCTCTCCCGCGGCGTCATGCTGCCCGACAGGGTCTGCAGCGGCAGCAGGATCATGATCAGCAGCAGCCCGAACTGCGGCATCGAGCCGGCGACGGTGGCGAGGAAGATGCCCATGCTGGTGGTGGCAAACAGCTGCAGCGCGGCGCCGACGAGGAACAGCGCCAGCGAGCCGTCGATCGTCACCTCCAGCCATCCCTTGACGACGAAGGCGATCGACAGCCCAGAGGCGACCAGCACCACGGCCCCCATCGACCAGACCTTGCTCACCATGATCTCCAGCGGCGTGACCGGCATCACCAGGAGGTGCTCGATGGTGCCGTGCTCGCGCTCGCGGATCAGCGCCGCACCCGTCAGGATGATCGAGAGCATCGTGATCGAGGTGATCACGTGGTCGATGGCGCCGAACCAGGATTTCTTCAGCTCCGGATTGAACCGCGCCCGCAGCGCCAGCTCGATCGGCGCGGCCTGGGCATCGCGCGTATGCGCCAAAAACTCCGCGACTTCCGCGCTGACGATCTGCTCGACATAGCCGCCGCCGTTGAACGCCTGCGAGATGCGTGTCGCATCGACGTTGAGCTGGATCGTGGGCGATTTGCGCGCCAGCAGGTCGCGTTGGAAGTCGGGCGGGATGTCGAGTGCGAAAGTGTCGAGGCCGGCGTCCATCCTCCGGTCCATCTCATATTGCGAGATCAGGCGCGGCGCGGAGAAATAGGGCGCGGTGAACGCCATCTCGATGCGGGTCGAGATCGGCGAATGGTCCTCGTCGACGACCGCGATCGCGGCGCGGTTCAACGTTTCCGGCAGCGCCTTTGCGCCGGCATAAACCGCCAGCGTGAAGGAATAGACGATGAGCACGAGCAGCGTGGGGTCACGCACCAGGCCGCGCAATTCCTTGATGCCGAGCTGGAATACGTTGTCGAAGCGCATGGTCAGCGGGCCTGTTTCTTCAGCAGCATCGCGCCGGCGATCACCAGGACGGGCACCATGACTGCGAGCGCCAGGAGATCGTTGTGGAGGGTGTCGAACGCCAGGCCCTTGGAGAAGGTGCCGCGCGAGATCGTGACGAAATAGGTGGCGGGATAGAGCCGTCCAATCAGCGCGCCGGCCCCCTGCAGCGACGACACCGGGTCGATCAGCCCGGAATACTGGATGGCCGGAATCAGCGTGATCAGCACCGTGCCGAACAGGGCCGCGATCTGGCTGTTCATGAAGGCCGAGATCACCAGCCCCATGCCGGTCGTCGCCGTGACGTAAAGCAGCGCGGCGAGCGCGTAGGTCGGAAAGCTCCCAGTGAAGGGCACGCGGAAGACGACGAGGGCAAAGCCAACCAGGAGGAGGAAGTTTCCGAACGCCAGCACGACATAGGGCAGCTGCGTGCCGAGCAGGAATTCCAGCCGCGTCACCGGCGTCACGTAGAAATTGACGATCGAGCCGAGCTCCTTCTCGCGCACGACCGCGAGCGCCGCGAGCACCGCCGGGATCATCACCAGCAGCAGCGGAATAATGCCCGGCGCCATGGCGACGACGCTGATGACATCGGGATTGTAGCGATAGCGCAGCTGGAGCTGATAGGAGCCGGCGATTGCCGCCTCGCCATAGAGCTCGCGGCCCTTCTGCGCGAGCCAGGTGGCGTGGATCGCCTGGGCATAGGAGCGCAGCGTTTCGGCCCTGGTCGGATTGGCGCCGTCGACCCAGGCGCCGATCTCGACATGGCGGCCGCGGCTGACGTCGCGGCCGAAGCCCGCCGGCAGCTCGATGGCGAGCCCGATCTCGCCGGCGCGCATGCGGCGGTCGAGATCGGCGTAATCGGTGATAGGGGATTTTTCGGTAAAATAGCGCGAGCCCGCGATCTGGAGGCTGTAGTCGCGGCTGATCGCGCTGTCGTCGCGGTCGAGCACGGCGAAGGTCAGGTTCTCGACGTCCATGCTGATGCCATAGCCCAGCACGAACAGCAACAGCACGCTGCCGAGGATTGCGAGCGTGGCGCGGATCGGGTCGCGCCGCAGTTCGAGTGCCTCGCGCCGGGAATAGGCGAGCATGCGCGTCGGAGTGAACGTCGCACCGCGCTTGCGCGGCGGTTCCGCTGTCGCGGCCGGTAGGGGCGATGCGATCGCAGGCTGGCCGGCCGGCTCCGCCGTATCCGCGATCGCCTCCTCCAGGCAGGCGATGAAGGCCTGCTCCAGCGTCGCGGTGCCGCGCGCGGCCACGATCGCGGCGGGGGTGTCCGACGTCAGCACCTTGCCCGCATGCATCAGCGAGACCCGGTCGCAGCGCTCGGCCTCGTTCATGAAATGGGTCGAGACGAAGATGGTGACGTTGTCCTTGCGGGAGAGCTCGGCGAGGATCTGCCAGAAGCGGTCGCGGGCGACCGGGTCCACGCCGGAGGTCGGCTCGTCGAGGATGAGGATGTCGGGCGCATGGATCATGGCCACCGCCAGCGACAATCGCTGCCGCAGCCCGAGCGGCAACGCATCGGGCAGGGCGTCGGCGACGTCGGCGAGGTCGAACCGGCCGATCATCTCTTTGATGCGCGGGGCGACGGTGTCCGCCGGCAGCTCGAACAGCCGCGCATGCAGGTCGAGATTTTGCGCGACCGTGAGCTCCGAATAGAGCGAGAAGCCCTGCGACATGTAGCCGATGCGCCGCCGCACCGACATGTCGCCGGCATCGATGGTCTTGCCGAACAGCCGCGCGGTGCCTTCGCTTACGGGCAGGAGACCGGTGAGCATCTTCATGGTCGTGGTCTTGCCGCACCCGTTCGAGCCGAGGAAGCCGAAGATCTCGCCCTTCCTGATGCGGAAGCTGACGTCGTCGACGGCGACGAAGCCGTTGAACCGTCGGGTCAGGTGGTCGGCCTCGATCGCGATCTCGTCCTGGTCCTCGGCGCGCGGCGGGATGACGACATTGGTGTAGTTGCTGCGATCCGCCTCAGGCAAAAGACGAATGAAGGCGTCATCGAGCGTATCCGCTCCGGTCTGCCGCTTAAGCTCGGCAGGCGTTCCGGTCGCCAGCACGCGGCCGGCATTCATCGCGATCAGGACATCGAACTGCGCGGCCTCTTCCATGTAGGCGGTCGATACGATCACGCTCATGCCGGGCCGGCTGTCGCGGATCGAGCTGATTAATTCCCAGAACTGGCGGCGCGACAGCGGATCGACGCCGGTGGTCGGCTCGTCCAGGATCAAGAGCTCGGGATCGTGGATCAGGGCGCAGCACAGGCCGACCTTCTGCTTCATGCCGCCGGAGAGTTTTGCCGCCGGCCGGTCGGCGAAAGCCGTGAGCCCGGTGTCGCGCAGCAGGCCGGCGATCCGCCGGTGCCGCTCGGCCTTGTCGTGTCCGAACAGGCGGCCGAAGAAGTCGATGTTCTCGAACACCGACAGCGTCGGATACAGATTCTTACCGAGGCCCTGCGGCATGTAGGCGATGTCGGGGCACACGTTGCGGCGATGGCGCGAACTCGCCATATCGCCGCCGAGGACGTTGATGCGCCCCTGCTGGATCGCGCGGGCCCCGGCGATCAGCGAGAGCAGGCTCGATTTGCCGACGCCGTCGGGGCCGATCAGTCCGACCATGCAGCCGGACGGCAGGTCGAGCGTGATCGCATCCAGCGCGCGAGTCTTGCCGTAGCTCAAGCCCACGCCTTCCAGATGCACCACGCTGCCGCGCCCGGCAGGCAGCTCGGCTGCGGCCGTCGTGCTCATCTCGTCAGCTTGATGTTGAGATTGCCGGGCCATTGCGCGGCCGGATCGAGCTGCACATACGCCATGCCGGGCAGGCCGGTCTTCACATGCTCGATGTGCTGGCGCAGCAGCTCCGGCGCGATATGCGCCTTGATGCGGAACATCAGCTTCTGGCGTTCCTCCTCGGTCTCGACGGTCTTGGGCGTGAACTGTGCGACGTCGGCGACGAAGGTGGCCTTGGCAGGGATCACGTATTGCGGGATGGCGTCGAGCACGAGGCGAACCTCGGCGCCCATCGCGACGCGCCCGGCATCGGCCGTCGGCAGGAAGAACGTCATGTAGACGTCGCCGAGATCGACCATGTTGAGGACGCGGCCGCCGGCGGCGAGCACTTCGCCGGGCTGCGACACGCGATACTGCACGCGGCCGTCGCGCGGCGCCTTCAGCACGCTGTCGTTGAGGTCGGCATTGATGCTTTCGATCGCGGCCTTCGCGGCGTCGACCGAGGCGCCGGCATCGATCACCATGGCACGGGCGGAGCTGATCGCGGCCTCGGATGCGGCGACCTGAGCGTGGGACGCGGCGAGCGCCGCCTTGGCCGTGGCGTTGGCGGAACGGTCGTCGTCCAGCACCTGCTGCGATACCGCACTGGTTCTGATCAGTTGCTCGGAACGATCGAGCTTGCGGCTCGTGGTGTCGAGCTGAGCGATGCGCTGGTCGACCACGGCCTCGGCGGCCCTGCGTTCGGCTTCACGCTGGTTCACCAGGCTCTTCGCGGTCTCGACATTGATCGTCGCGCGCTTGAGCTGCGCGTCGGCCTGGCGGCGCTGGGCCTGCAATTGCTCGGTGTCCATGCGCGCCAGAACCTGGCCCGCGCGCACGAAGTCACCTTCGTTGACCACGATCTCGCGAATCCGGCCCGGCGTCTTGGTCGCGATGTCGATCTCGACCGCCTCGATGCGGCCGTTGCCGCGGGCGAAGCCTGCCGGCAGTGTGTTGGTATCGCGGTGCTGCCAATAGTAATAGCCGCCGCCAGCAACGAGCACAGCGATCGCGGCGATGACGCGACCCGGGGTAAAGTTCATCTGTTCAAAACGCCGTGAGGCGGCGCCCACTGTTGAGACACGAACGCCCGGCCGCCGAAGGCGCGGAAGGGCGAGCCCAACATTGCAGCGAATTTTGCATCGCAACTTGATGCAGATCAGACGGCGGCGCGCTGCACCCGTGCCTCATGTTTGGGCGGCGCGCCATCGTCGCCGCTCGTCCGCACAGATTGCCCAAGCGGACGAGCGAGGCTTGCTGAACAGATGACCATCCGCGATCCAGGCCGCTTCACTTCACCAGCGGGCAACCGCCATCCTTCAGGGGCCGAAACGCCTGATCGGCGGGCACCTCGGCGAGCAGCTTGTAGTAATCCCACGGCCCCTTCGATTCCTCCGGCTTCTTCACCTGGAACAGATACATGCTGTGCACCATGCGGCCGTCCTCGCGCAGCACGCCATTGTCCGTGAAGGCGTCCTTCACCGGCAGCTCGCGCATCTTCGCCATCACCGTCTTGGTGTCCCTGGTGCCGGCGGCCTGCACCGCCTTGAGGTAATGCAGCGTCGCGCTGTAGGTCGCCGCCTGGTTCATCGTCGGCATGCGCTTGACGCGCTCGAGGAAGCGCTTGCCGAAGGCACGGGTCTTGTCGTTGAGATCCCAGTAATAGGCCTCGGTGATGATCAGGCCTTGCGCGAGCTTCAAGCCCAGGCTGTGCACGTCGGAGATGAACATCACGATCGCGGCCAGGTTCTGTCCGCCGGCGACGATGCCGAACTCGCCGGCCTGCTTGATCGCGTTGATGGTGTCGCCGCCGCCATTGGCGAGCCCGATGATCTTGGCCTTGGAAGCCTGGGCCTGGAGCAGGAACGAGGAGAAATCGGCGGTGTTGAGCGGATGCTTGACGCTGCCCAGCACCTTGCCGCCCGCGGCCTTCACGACATCGCCGGTGTCGCGCTCGACCGAATGGCCGAATACGTAGTCGGCGGTGAGGAAGAACCAGGTGTCGCCGCCGTTCTTGACGATGGCGCTGCCGACGGTGTGCGCGTTGGCATAGGTGTCGTAGGTCCAGTGCGCGGTGTAGGGCGAGCAGGATTTTCCCGTGATGTCGGAGCTGGCCGCATCCGTCACGATCATGATCCTCTCATACTGCTTCGACAACTCCATCACCGCGAGTGCGGTCGCCGAGGTCGGCAGGTCGATGATCATGTCGACGCCTTCGGTCTCCCACCATTTGCGGGCGATGGTGGAGGCGACGTCGGGCTTGTTGAGCACGTCGGCCGAGATCATGTCGATCGGCTTGCCGAACATCTGACCGCCGAAATCCTCGATCGCCATTTTGGTCGCCTCGACATTCCCCATGCCGCCGATGTCGGAATAGACGGAGGAGAAGTCGGAGAGCACGCCGATCTTGAGCGGCGCCTGCTGGGCCGAGGCAGGGGTGATCAGGGCAGCCGACAGCAAGCCGGCCGCAGACACGAGTGCTGCGATGGGTCTCATGGATACGTTTCCTCTTGAGCGGGGCTATTCTGTCCCTTTGTCCGACAAAGCTAGAGCCGGGTTCCGGCGGAGTCAATTTCCTCCGCGGATGTTATGAATGATGTAGTTTGACGCACCTGACGTCAGCGCCTATAGTTTGTCCGACAATCGCCATTGGAGGCCGGTTTGCCCATCGCGCCGCTGTTCCGACCGATCGATGTCGCGCCGGCCTATCAGAAGGTCGCCGACGCCATCGAACGCGAGATCGTCAATGGCCGAATCAAGCCCGGCGATCCCATCGGCACCGAGCACGACCTGGTCCGCCAGTTCGGCGTCAATCGCTCGACCATTCGCGAAGGCATTCGTGTGCTGGAGGAGGGCGGGCTGATCCGGCGCGATTCCTCGCGCCGCCTGCACGCCTGCCTGCCGCGCTACAGCAAGCTCGCAAGCCGTCTCAGCCGCGCGCTGGTGCTGCATGAGGTCACCTTCCGCGAGCTCTATGAGGCCTCGATGACGCTGGAGGTCGCCAGCATCGAGGGCGCCGTGGAGCGCGCGACGGACGAGAACCTCGCCGAGCTCGACGCCAATCTGCTGCGCAGCGAGGCCGTGGTCGGCGATCCCGCGATGCTGGCCGAATGCGATGCCGAATTCCACGTGCTGGTCGCAAAAGCCTCGCAGAACCGCGTGCTCCAGCTCGCGCGCGAGCCCGCGGCGCAATTGTTCTATCCGACCACCGAGATGATCGTGACCGGTGTCGCCGAAGGCGGTCCGCGTCTCGTCGCGGCGCACCGCCATCTCATCGACGCGATCCGCGACCGCGACCGCGAGGCCGGCGTGCTTTGGACGCGCCGGCATTTGCAGGACTGGCGCCGCGGCTTCGAGAAGATTGCTTCGCTCGATCGCTCGGTCGAGCACATGTACATGGAGCACGCGCAGGCGGCCCGGCGAAGATAGCGCCGCATGATCCGGAAAAGTGTGAAGCGGTTTTCCGGCAAGATCATGCGCAAAAGAGAAGACGCAAGACCTCAGACAAGAAATCCAACAAACAAAGACATCACCCGGAGGGACACATGAGCGAGACCGCAGCCACCATCGCGAAGGCACGCGAACATTCCATCGGCGATCTCCTGCGCCGCTCGGCAGGTCGCGATCCGAACAAGCTCGCGGTGAGCTGCGGGGATGTGAGCTGGACCTTTGCCGAGATGGACGCGATCTGCAACCGGCTCGGCCGCGGTCTGCTCGGGCTCGGCGTGAAGAAGGGCGACCGCCTCGCGGTGCTGTCGCGCAATTCGCACGCCTTCGCCGCGCTGCGCTTCGCAGTGGCGCGGATTGGCGCGGTTCTGGTGCCGATCAACTTCATGCTCAATCCGGACGAGATCAATTTCATCCTGAAAAGCTCCGGCGCAAAGTTGCTCGCGACCGGTCCCGATTTCGTCGAGCCGGCGAAGGCCGCCAGCGCGAAAGACTGTGCGGTCGAAAAAATGATCTGGCTGCCGGGCGAGGATCCCGCGTCGGCGCCGGCGGGCCTCACCACCTTCGACGACCTGCTTCATTCCGAGGGCTCGTTCCTGGATGCCTCGGTCGATAGCCGCGATCTCGCGCAGATCGTCTACACCTCAGGCACCGAATCGCTGCCCAAGGGTGCGATGCTGACCCACGAAGCCGTGATGTGGCAGTATGTCAGCTGTATCATCGACGGCGGCATGAGCGTGGACGACAAGTTCCTGCACGCGCTGCCGCTGTATCACTGCGCCCAGTTGGACGTGTTCCTCGGGCCACAAGTCTATCTCGGTGCCTCCGGCGTCATCACGGGCAAGCCGACGGCCGACAACATCCTGGCCCTGATCCAGGCCCACAAGATCACCTCGTTCTTCGCGCCGCCGACGATCTGGATCGCGATGCTGCGCTCGCCGAATTTCGACAAGTCGGACCTGTCGTCCCTGGAGAAGGGCTATTACGGCGCCTCGATCATGCCTGTGGAAGTTTTGCTCGAGCTTCAGCGCCGCCTGCCCGCCGTAAAATTCTGGAACTTCTACGGCCAGACCGAGATCGCGCCGCTCGCGACCGTGCTGCGGCCGGAGGACCAGCTGCGCAAGGCAGGCTCGGCAGGCAAGCCGGTGCTCAATGTCGAGACGCGCGTCGTCAACACATCAATGGAAGACGTTGAGGTCGGCGAGGTCGGGGAGATCGTGCACCGTTCGCCGCATCTGTTGTCCGGCTATTACAACGATCCCGTGAAGACTGCGGCAGCGTTTGCCGGCGGCTGGTTTCACTCCGGCGACCTCGCCACCGTCGATGAAGAAGGCCACATCACCGTGGTCGACCGCGTCAAGGACATGATCAAGACCGGCGGCGAGAATGTCGCCAGCCGCGAGGTCGAGGAGATGGTGTATCGTATCCCGGCGGTTTCCGAGGTCGCCGTGGTCGGCCTGCCCGATCCGCGCTGGATCGAGGCGGTCACCGCCATCGTCGTGGTCAAGAGCGGCGAAAAGCTAGACGAGGACACCGTCATCAAGCACTGCGCCGGCCAGATGGCGCATTTCAAGGTGCCCAAGCGCGTCATCTTCGTGGATGCCTTGCCGAAGAATCCGAGCGGCAAGCTGCTCAAGCGCGAGCTGCGCCAGCGCTTCGTCGGCGGCGAGACGCTCGACAAGGCGATCCAGAAGAATTTTGGCGCGTAAGGCCGGTCGGCTATTGGCTGCGTCGTGATCGAGTTCGCTAGCCGGCGCCGCCGGCCAGCTTCCTGACGTCGTCGGGCGTCTGCCCGAAGCGGCGGCGGAATGCGCGATGGAAGTAGGATACGTCGTGGAAGCCCGCGAGATGCGCGATCTCGATGATCTTGCGCATGCGCATGGTGGGATTTCGCAGCAGGCGTTCGGCGCGCAGCAAACGCTGCTCCAGCACGAAGCCGCTATAGGTGATGCCTGACTGCTCGAACAGCAGCTGAATCGTGCGCGGGCTGACCCGGTGCGCGGCTGAAAGCAGGGTGAGCGACAGTGCAGGGCTGTCGAGCTGCGCCAGGATGTCGGACTTGAGGGTTTCGAGACGCGCTGCCGCCAGGCCGCGCATGCGAGCCTGCTCGGCGACATCGCCGCGCGCTCCGATCATCAGCACCGAAAGATCGAACAGGTGCTGCGAGACCGCGTCCAGCTCGGCGGGGCCGAGCTTGTCGGCATACTCATGCGCGAGATCATAATAGCGCAGGAACATCGATGTGATCGGATTGGCGCCGGGGATTGAGCGTGCAATCAAATCCTCGGCATTCGGGCACGCGCGCAGCAGCGCCTTGCGGGGCAGCAGTGCGGTCTGGAAATTGCCGTGCTCGATCTGGGTGATGCATGCGCCCTTGATCGAGGGGTCGCCGATGGTGACGTCGCCCGCGGCGATGTCCAGCGGGCGCCTTCCCATGGCCCCGGACAGCGCCGAATTGGGCGACATCGTAATGATCAATTCGTCGTTCGTGCCCAATGACACGAAAGACATTGGCGTGCCGAAAGAGGCTGAGAGCCTGACACGAGGAAGAATTGCCGGCGCTATGGTCCGGTGGACACGCCCATCGCCGACCGGCACGAAATCGACGTTAGCCACCTGACGGCAAAACTGCTCGCGCCATCTTTCATAGGCCGGGCCATTCGGGTCGCCATCGAATGAGAGTTGTGGCTGGATCATCGATCGGAAGGGCAGGTTTGTTGGCGGTTTACGGCAGGTTGTATCGTCAGGCCGGTGTGCCGCAACGGCAAAAGCGCCGGATTGCGTGATAAGCCACTCGCGATGGCGCGCAGAGACCGCGACCAGGTGCCGCAGGCCCCATGTGCGTGGAGTGCAAAAGGCACTTTGCGCCGTGGCGTTCGGGTGGCGGTGAGCCTCAGTATTTCTTCACCGCCGCCCCGAATGCCAGCCACAGCACCATTGAGGCGAGGCCGAAGCAGCCGAGCAGCAGGAAGGTTGGCCCGTAGCCAATCCATTGCGCGATCCAGCCGCCGAGCGCCGGACTGAGGCTGGCGCCGATGCCCTGCACCGTAATCACGGCACCCTGGCCGAGATTGATGCGACCACTGCCGTTCAGCGCGCGCGCGACCATGCCGGGAACGGCAACCGTCTGCAGGCCGGTGCCGATACCGTCGAGCACCTGCATCGGTACGACGCCCCACCATCCCGTGACGAAGAAGGCCAGCACGCCGCGGATCGGCAGGAACATGAAGGACACCAGGATCACCGGCCAGTAATTACGCTTGCTCGCGGCCTTCATCGCGATCAGCGAGGTCACGACCATGACGCCTTGCGCGATCACCACGGTGGTCGCGACGAAGCTCGGGCCGTTGGCCTGTCCCTCGGCCACCGCCGCAAGTCCGTAGAGCGGAACGATGGCGGCATTGCCGAGATGGAAAAGGGCGAGCGCAAGTGCCAACACGAGCAGCGGCTTGTGCTTGAGCAGCATCGTCATCGCATCCGGCGGAGCCTTGGAGTCGTCTTCCTTGCTGCCGCGTGCGGCACGGTCGTCGATCGCCTTGGCGGGGATCATCATCACACAGGCGATCGCGATGGCGCCGAACACGGCCGCCAGCACGAACACGGCGACATAGCCGAACCTGTAGCCGAGATAGCCAGACAATGCCGCGCCGACCATGTTGCCGGCGTGGTTGAACGCCTGGTTGCGGCCGTTCAGCGCGTTGAATCCCTTCTGCTTGGCGATGCCGAGCGTGATGCCCGTTACCGCCGGTACGATGGCGGCACTCGCCAGCGATTGCGCCACTTGCGAGAACGTCACCGCCCAGAAGTTCTGCGAGATCAGGATGATCGCGGAGGCGAGAACGACGCAGATGCCGGGAATGACGACCCATAGCCGTTTGTTGCGGCTGGAATCGATGAAGCCGCCGATCGGAGTCGTGACCAGCATGCCCGCGACATTGCCGATCGTCATCGCGGTGCCGATCAGCCCGGTCGCCCAGCCGCGCTCCTGGAGGAAGACCCCGACGAACGGCCCAATGCCCGACTGCATGTCGGCCATGAAGAAGTTGAGCGCGAACAGAGGCCAGATACGGGACGAGGAGGGAGGACGCGATGTCATCGATACCCAAACATGCTCTTCGTGTGTCGCGATCCTCTTGACCACTCCTTCCGGCGTGGATCTGAACGTAACGGGCGCTCGCCGCGTTGGTTCCAGTCTGTCCTTGCGCTCATCGATCTTGCCGAAAGCGCGGTCGCAATGTCATCCTGCGATCTTCCCACGGAGCTCTGGTCATGCCTCTCTGGACCTGCGAAACCTGCGGTGCGCAATTCCCGAACGGCGGAAATCCGCCCGCCTCCTGCGTGATCTGCGAGGACGAGCGGCAGTTCGTGAACTGGAAAGGGCAGACCTTTCTCACGCGCGAGGAGCTCGCGCGGGGGCACCGACTGGTGGGACGCGACGATCTTGGCCTCACCGGGATCGCCCTGGAGCCGAGCTTCGCCATCGGACAGCGCGCGCTGCTGGTGCCTCAGGGCGACGGCTGCGTGATGTGGGATTGCATTCCGCTCGCAACCGATGAGGCCATCGAATACGTCGCAGCGCTCGGCGGACTGAAGGCGATCGCGATCTCGCATCCGCATTACTACGGCGCGGTCGCCGACTGGAGCGATACCTTTGGCGGCGTGCCGGTCTATCTGCATGCCGACGATCGCGCTTTCGTCACGCGGCCGCATCCCTCGATCGTGCACTGGACCGGCGAGAGCCACCGCATCTCAGACGATGTGCTGCTGCTACGCACCGGCGGTCATTTCGCCGGCGCCACCATGCTGCATTGGCAACGCGGTGCCGAGGGCAGGGGCGCGCTGCTCACCGGTGACATCGCCCAGGTGACGATGGACCGCCGCTTCGTCAGCTTCATGTATTCCTACCCCAACTACATGCCGCTCAACGCCGCCGCGGTGCGGCGGATCGCGGCCGCTGTCGAGCCGCTTGCCTTCGATCGCATCTATGGCGCCTGGTGGGGCCGCAACATCGCTGGCGGCGCCAAGGCCGCCTTCGCGGCGTCGGTGGAGCGCTACATCGCGGCCATCGGCTGAGCCGGCGAGCGGATCTGATTTATCTTGCCGGCCTCAAATAACTGTACTATAAGTACAGTTATAAAATCTGCTGCCATGACGCAGCTGCGAGCCCGGCATGATCGATGCATCGTGGAAGCTGCGGCGCTGTGCGGCCGCGTAAACGGAGTTCGGTTCATGACGGCGCACTACGAGATCTTCGAGGCTGGCGACGTTGTCCTCCAGTCCGGGACCGTTTTTCCTTCGCTGAAGCTTGCCTACAAGACCTATGGCACGCTGAGCGCTGCAAAGGACAACGTCATCCTCTATCCGACCTCGTTCAGCGCGCAGCATTTTGACACCGAGTGGCTGATCGGGCCCGACGGCGTGCTCGATCCCACGCGCTACTTCATCATCATCCCGAACCTCCTGGGCAACGGCCTGTCGTCCTCGCCGTCGAATAGCGCAGCGCCGTTCCCCGCGGTGACCTATCACGATGCGATTGCGGTCCAGCATCGGCTGCTCGCCGAGCGCTTCGGCATTTCAAAGCTGGCCCTCGTCTATGGGTGGTCGATGGGCGGCATGCAGGCCTATCACTGGGCGGCGCTGCACCCTGATATGGTCGAGCGTGCAGCCGTGGTCTGCGGCAGTGCCCGCTGCGCGCCCTATAACCATGTCTTCCTGGAGAGCGTGAAAGCCGCGCTGACCGCCGATCCCGCCTTCCGTGACGGCCGCTTCGCCGAGAAACCCGTCGCCGGCTATCGCGCCATGGGGCGGGTCTATGCCGGCTGGGCGATGTCGCACGGCTTCTATCGTGACGAGCTCTGGCGCGAGGCCGGCTTCACCTCGCTGGAAGATTATCTCGTCCGCGTCTGGGACGCGACGTTCGCCCGGCGCGACGCCAATGATCTCTTGGCGCAGGTCGGCATCTGGCAGCGGGGCGACATCAGCCGCTGTGAGGCATTCGGCGGCGATCTCAATCGCGCACTGGCGGCGATCAAGGCGCACATGCTGCTGATGCCGGGCGCGACCGACCGCTATTTCGACGTCCGCGACAACGAGGATGAGCTCGGCCGGCTGGCCAACGCGAAATCGGCCGTGCTGCATCCGATCCCGTCGCTGCATGGCCATCGCGCCGGCAATCCCGTTGGCAATCCGCGCGACCAGGCTTTTCTAAAGGCCGAGGTCGCGGCGCTTCTCGGCAAGTAAGGCAGGCATTTTGATCATGACCGACGCGACCGTTTCAGAGTCCGGCCACCGCCTGAAGCCGCTGACGCCGGCCATGCTGCGCGAATTGTCGGTCCGCTCCAATCTCAGAGGCGCGGCGCAGAGCCTTGGCCATTACGGCGTGATCATGCTGGTGGGCGCGCTGATCTGGAAGATCTCGTCGACGTGGGGCGTGCTCTGGGCGCTGCCGCTGATGGCGGTGCAGGGCTATGTCGTCGCCTTCCTGTTCATGGCGGTGCACGAGACCGCGCACAAGACCGCGTTCAAAAGCCGCAGCCTCAACCTCGTCGTCGGTTATCTCTCGGCCTTCCTCATCGGATTGCCTTACGAATATTACTGCCTGTTTCACTGGGACCATCACCGCTACACCCAGGATCCGGACAAGGATCCCGAGCTGATCGTCGGCTTGAAACCGACATCCGACACGCAGCTCGCGCTCGCCTATAGCGGCCTGCTCCAGGTCGCCGGTCGTCTCCGGCTGATGCTTGGCCATGCGGTCACCGGAAAGGTCACCGTGCCCTGGATCCCCGAAAACAAACGCCCCGTCATCGTGAGAGAGGCGCGTGCCTATGTCGCGGTCTATGTCCTGCTGCTCGCGCTCTCGCTGTGGTTCTCGTCAGCGCTGCTGCTCTGGGTCTGGCTCGTCCCGCTCGTCATCGGGCAGTTCTTCCTGCGGCCCTATCTCTATGCCGAGCATACCGGCTGCGAGCGCACCCGCAGCGCTTTTCAGAACACCCGCACCACCTATACCGCTGCGGTGGTCAAATGGTTCGCGTGGAACATGCCCTACCATGTCGAGCACCACGCCTATCCCTCGATACCGTTTCACGCGCTACCGAAGCTGAACGAGATCGTCGACGGTGAGATCGTTTATCGCGGCCGCGGCTACATCCAGACGGCGCGCGAGACCTGGGCCTGGTTTCGCCGGCAGCGGCAGGCCGGCTAACTCAACGCAAAAGCTCCGGTCGCGGCGCGACCGGAGCTTTGTCCAAGGCGGGATATCAGTAGATCCCGTAGGCACAGACATTCACGATGCGGACGCGCATGCCGTGACGGGTCTGAACGAGGCGCTCCTGGTAGCAGTTGCTGACGCCGGTGTTGACGTAGACGCCGCCGAAGCCCCAGCCCGGACCCCAGCCATGACCCCAATGGTGATGGTGGAAACCGCCAGCCGAGGCGGCGGTGGGCGCGAGAGCGGCAACGCCGAGCGAACCGGCGGCGATCAGACCGAGAGCAAGCTTACGAAACATCTTCATTCTCCAGTGTGGCGCTAAGGCCGTTGTTGTGTCCCTGCATCTCGGTCGGGCCGAGACGCGAATGCGTTCACCCGGGAGGAGGAGAATCGTGTTTCAGGAGTGTTTCGTGGGCTGCGGCGAAATATGCCGGCATTATGTTTTCCGCGCCGCGCGATAGCGCGCGGCCATCCCTTGCGTCAGCTCCGCCATCTTGTCGCGGAGGTCGGCGGGCTCCAGCACCTCGGCCTCGGGGCCGAGCCGCAACAATTCGGCCGCGGCGTGCCAGGACGTCTTGCCGACAGGCACGCGCGCAATGCGCCAGCCGTCTGCATCGCTGGCCTCTTCAATCTCCGTACGCGCTTTGATGTAGGGCTGGCTCAGCGCATCGAGCAGCTTGACGCCGAACGGCGACAACCGGACGATCGCGACATTGGGATGCATCTCCGCCTCGAGACGCAGCGTCGCGGCCTGCCAATAGGCGGCAAGATCGAAATCGGCTGGCCGATCGAAGCCGTCGTCGAGCGCCGTGCAGTCGAGCACGCGCGCGACGCGATAGGTGCGCACGCTGGCGTCGACCTGGCCGGCGAAATACCAGCTCCCGCCCTTCAGCACGAGACCTAGCGGCGCGAGGCGACGCTGCTTTTCCGCGCGCCAGCTCTGGTAGCGGATCTTGATCAGTGTCCCGCGCAGCACCGCGCCGGCAATCGTGCGCAGATGCTTCGGCTCTTCGGCCTCGCCGAACCAGCCCGGCGCGTCCAGATGAAAGCGTTCCTGCATCCGGCTGGCGTCCCGGCGCAGATGGACGGGCAGCGCCGCCATCAGCTTGTTCTGCGCGGCGATCATTGCCGCATCCAGCCCGAGCGCCGCCGCCGGGCCCGGCAAGCCCGCCAGGAACAGCGTCTCGGCCTCGCTCTGCGACAGGCCGTTCAGCCGCACGCGATAGCCGTCGAGCAGCCGATAGCCGCCCTCCGCGCCACGGTCGGCGTAAACCGGAACGCCTGATGCCGCGAGCGCGTCGATGTCGCGATAGATCGTGCGGACCGAGACCTCGCAGGCCTCCGCGAGTTCGGGCGCGGTGACTTGCCCCCTGGCCTGGAGGGTGGTGAGGATCGACAACATTCGGCTCGCGCGCATGATTGCTTAAACCATACCTGACACAGGATGTCAGGTATGGCCCGCTACAAGCTGCGCCACCGCCCGCTGGCCCGATGGAGACCTGCCATGACCGATCCGAACCGCATCACGCTGTATTACTCGCCGCAAAGCCGTGCCACCGGCACGCGGGTGCTGCTGGAGGAGCTGGGTGCCCCCTACGATCTGCACGTCCTCAACATGAAGGCCGGCGAGCAGCGTCAGCCCGCTTATCTCGCCATCAATCCGCTCGGCAAGGTCCCGGCGATCCGCCACGGCGATGCCCTGGTGACCGAGCAGGTCGCAATCACCATCCATCTCGCCGATCTCTTCCCGCAGGCCGGTCTGACGCCCGCGCTGAACGATCCGCTGCGCGGTCCTTATCTGCGCTGGATCGCCTATTACGGCTCATCTTTCGAGCCGGCGCTGATCGACAAGTTCATGCAGCGCGAGCCGGCGCCGATCACGCAGTCGCCCTATGCCGACTACGACACCATGTTAGGTGCGCTCGAAGCGCAGCTGTCGAAGGGGCCCTATTTGCTTGGCGAGCGGATGACGGCTGCCGATGTGTTGTGGGGCGTGGCGTTCAGCTGGACCATGATGTTCGGCATCGTGCCGAAGAAGGACGTCTTCGTCCGCTATGCCGAGCGCATGACCGCGCGGCCTGCGTTCCAGCGCATCAATGCGGCGGACGACGAGATGGCGGCGCTGCATGCGAAGGCGGTTGGAGGCTGAGCAGGCGCCTCAATCTCCACTGTCGTCCCGGGGCGCGCGTAGCGCGAACCCGGGACCCATAACCACAGGGAGATATTTTGCGAAGACCCCGGAGTGATCAGCTTTGCTCCATAACCACTCCCTGTGGTTATGGCTCCCGGATCTGCGCTTCGCTTGTCCGGGACGACAGTTGCGCTTGCCGCGCGCTCGTACTCCCGACCAATCCCCTCAAAACCTCGGCGCTCGCTTCTCCGCGAACGCCTTGATGCCTTCCTTGATCTCGTCGCCGCGCATGCTGTCGCGGTGGCGCTGGTCGGCGGCGCGGTCATCGAGCTCGCCGCGGGCGAATTCGTTGATCGCGCGCTTCATGCCGCGCATCGCCTGCGGCGCGTTGCCGGCGAGGATTCCGGCGAGCTTGTCGACCTCCTCGTCGAGGAATTCCACCGGTACCATCGCGGTGAGATAGCCGATGCGCAGCATCTCCGGCGCGCTGATCTTCTGCGCCGTCAGGAACAGCTTCTTCGCGTTGTCGACGCCAAGCCGGGTGACGTAGCGTTTGATGCCGCTCCTGTAATAATGCAGCCCGAGCCGCGCTGCCGGCATGAACATCTCGGCGGTGTCGACGCCGATGCGGAAATCGCAGGCGAGCGCGAGGTCGGTCGAGCCGCCATAGACGCCGCCGTTGAGCCGGCAGATCGTCGGCACGCCCAGATCCTCCAGCCGGTTGACGACCAGCTCAAATGCAGAGCCCGCGCTCTGCTGCTCGTTGGCGCTGACGGCGCGCTCGGCGACCGAATTGAGGTCATAGCCTGCCGAGAAGGCGCGTCCGGTGCCGGTCAGCACCAGCACACGGATGGCTGGATCGGCTTCGACCAGATTGAACAGTCTGACGAGCTCGTCGAGGTCCTCGGCCTGGAGCCGGTTGAGATGCTTCGGCCGATTGAGGCGGATGGTGGCGCGGGCGCCGTCGCGTTCGAGCACGGGGCCGGTGGCTGCGTCGGTGATGTCCGACATCTTGTCTCCTTTTATCTGTTTTCGAGTGCGCGCCGTTTCGCCTCGGCGTCAATGGTCTCGGCGAGATCTGGATGTCGTGCCATCAGCACGCGGAAGTCGACGAGGTCGAGCACCAGAAGCCGCGACACTTTCGTGGTCGAGACGTTGGCGCCGCGCATGTTGTTGCCGAGCAGCGCCATCTCGCCGAAGAAGGCGCCTTCGCCGAGCTGCACCTTCTTGCCGGGCAGCTCGACCTCGACCTCGCCGGCGGCGATGAAATACATGCAGTCACCCTGCGCGCCCTTGCGGATGATCATGGTGCGCGCCGGCAGCTCCATGGTCCGCAGCATGTGGGTGACGTCGGCAATCGCGGCGGGGCCGAGCGCCGCGAAGAACGGTACCTTGCTGACGGATTCCCAGGTCTTGAGGAAATTGTCGCGCCGCGTCTCGGCGGCAAATCCGGTCGCCAAAATACCGGTCCAGAGGCCGAACACGCCGAGGCCGGAGATCATCACCGCGGCCGCCACGATGCGGCCGAGCGGCGTAACCGGCACGACGTCGCCGTAGCCGGTGGTCGTGAGTGTGACGACGGCCCACCACAGCGCAGCGGGGACGCTGCCAAAAGTCTGCGGCTGCACGTCCCGCTCCAGGAAATATTCGGCGACGGAGGCGAGGAAGACCACCATCAGGAAGATCACGAGCACGCTGAGCAGCGGGCCCGATTCCAGCACCAGCACGCGGCGAAGCTGCCGAAGGCCGGGGATGCCGGGGACCACCTTCAACACCCAGAGCACGCTGAGCAGCCAGGCCGTCTTCGGCTCGGCACCGAGGAGAAGCGCGACCGGCACCGCCAGCGCCCCGATCGCGTCGACCAGCCCGGCGGAGGAGGACATGTACAGCGAGAGCCGCCCCTGCTGCGTCATGTGGCGCAGCCGCACCAGCCATTCGAACACGAAATAGGCGAGGCAGGTCCAGAGCAGGGTGTTGATCCAGCCATGCGCTTCCTGGGCGCGCTTGTCCGACAGCAACACCATGCTGAGCACGCCGACGGTCACAGCCACATAGGCCGCCTTGGTCATGTTGCGGCCGGCCGTGGCGGCCGCGAACTGGGCCAGAGCGGAAATCAGCGGCTTGGACATGCGGGCAGGCGGCTCGGTCTTGAGACAAGTCTTCGGGTCCCGGCGGGACGCCGGCGTCAAAGTGCCCGCCTGGGCGGGGGCCGTCAACGACAGGCAGGCGGCGTGATCGGCGCTGCTGCGCCGGGCGGCCGGTCCGTGCCGCCATCGTTGGCGGAATGCCTTACCTGAAATGCGGCGGCTCGTCGTAGCCACGGCGGCTGCTGAAGAACAGCAGCACCATCAACCCGACGCCGACAATGACGGAAAACCCTGCGCCCAGTGCCAGCGCCACATAGCCTTCCGTCGGGATCGGCTCACCTTCGACCGCCATTGCGGAATAGGCGAAGTAGCCGGCCGCCGCCAGCATTCCCAGAAGGAGGATGATGAGGAGTGCACGCATGCTGCGGTCTCCGGTTGTAGTCGCGAACCAACGGTTGCAGGTGGGCTGGGTTCCAGACGGCCGGCCGTCACGATCTCCCTCTTGTGCCCCGCAGCGCAGCACCGAGTGATGCGCTGCAGAGCCGGGGCCCATCCAGCAGCGCAAGCTGCGGTTCCTGGGTCCCGGCTCGGCGCCGCAACGCCTTCGACATTGCGGCTTGTCCGGGACAAGAGATTGATGGGCGGCCCAATCGGGCGGCCGTCAGGCAGTCTGGGCGGTCTTCACCACCACGACATTGCTGTCGTCGTGCTGGGCAGGGCCGCCGTCCTGCACCGTCTTCTCGGTTTCGCCGGCATGGCGTTTCAGATAGTCGCGACGCATGCCGATCTCGTCGCGGACGAATTCGTAGCCGAGCTTGAAGGTGTCGAGGCCGTCGGTGCTGATCGTGCCGTCTCTGAGCCCGATGACCGCCCCGCGTAAAATGCCCTCCAGTTCGTCCTGGAGACATTCGAGCTGATCCAGAGAGTGGGCGTGCTCGATCCGCTCGCCGATGTCGAGGATGGCGGTGGAGAGCTCGCTGGCCTTCTCCGGCGCGATCCGGGTGATCTTGGCGTAGATCGCCGCGAAGATCGAGCCGATGACGCTGAGCGCGGCGGCGCCCAGATACATCAAGTCGCTGTACTTATCCATGAACGACTTGGTGTCGTCATTGATGTAATCGGCCGCCCCCTGGTGCGCCATCACAAAGGCGTCCTTCTCGACGGAGGCCGGCTCGATCCTGCTGGCAAAGCCGTTGTCGAGCCCGAGCGCGGACTTGTTCTCGTAGATGGTGCGCGCCAGCTCGCCCGCCGTGGATGGCGACATCCTGGATTGCGCGACCAGCAGCCATTCGAGCCCGACCGTGTCGAGATCGTCATCGGGAATTTGCGGCGACGTCGACAGCGTGCCCGCCGTCAGCGTCTCGCTGGAAATGCCCGGGAGCTTGCGCGCCAGCGCCTTGGCCTCGTCGATCGCGTTGAGCGTGAAGCCGCCGCGCTTCGCGACCTGCTCATAGGCCTTGTCGCGCACTGCCCTGGAGGCATGAACGATGGCGATCACCGCGCCAAAGCCGTTTGACGGCGCGAACAGCTTGTCGAGCGTCGTGCCCTGCGGCGCCATCTGGATCTTGGCCGCGTCCGGACCGTCGGGGATATCGAGGATGCTGCGGACGAAGGCGAGGGAGGATTCGTTCTCGGCGAGAACGGCGACCTTCTTTTTCTTCAGCTCGGCGATCGACTTGATCTTCTTGTTGCCGGGACCGAGCAGAAGCACGAGATCGTGCTCGAGGATCGCGAGCGTGCGCGCCCGCAGTGGCACCTTGGCGTCGGTGCGCAGCACGGCCAGATCGGCCTGCTTGCGGTCGAACTGCGCGAGCGCCTTGGCATTGTCTGCGTTGTTGACGATCTTGATCCGGAAGCGCGAGGCGTTGGTCTTCAGAACGGCAGCAAGCTTGGCCGCGAACAGCGCCTCGTCGCTGTTGGGAGCGCCGACGGCAAAGGTCAGCGTCTCCGAATTGTGCAGCATGGCACGGCCGCCCCAGACGGTGGCGAGCGACAGCAGCAGGGTCAGCACGACGTAGAGGAAGACCTGTTGCTGATTGGTCTTGATCACCTTCGGGCGCCGCGGCGGCGGCTCGATCGGGGATGTGGTGGGGCCTTCAGTACTCATGGCAGCACTCTGGCCTTATTCCCGGGTCATGGGCGGCTCGCGGACGTGATCGCGGCGGGCGCCCTGCAATTCCTAAACATCTGAAAAAAGAACGATATTCTGAACGGACAATGATAACGCGCCGGGACCGGAAAGCAAATTTCGAGCCGAGGGTAACCTTACTCGACGTGGCCGCGGCGAAAGGTCATCCTATCACCAGTTAGCCACACTTGGCGATTTTCCGGTTCCCCCCGGCTGCATTCCGCCGCGGGAGATGTCATAAATCGAAGGTCCCGGCGATTTGACCGGTCCAAGAAGAAGTTGCGCTGAACGCTCCAATTTTTCTTGTCACCTCAATGAGGGCGTCGGCTTTGTCGTTTCCATCCATGTCATCGGCGGTTCCGGTCGAAGCGCTCATTGGCTGGATGCTGCTGCTCACCTTCAAGCACATCATCGCCGATTTCGTTCTTCAGACCGCCTGGATGGCGCACGGCAAGGACCAGAAGCACGGCTGGGCCCTGCCGCTGCTGGTGCATTGCCTGATTCACCTTGCGGTTGCGCTACCGTTGATAATGATCGTCGCGCCGAAATTCTGGTTCGTCGCCTTCATCGACTTCGTGATCCACATCACCATCGACCGCGCCAAGGGGTTCGTCTCGGCCAATTTCGGCGTCGACCTTGCACATCCCTGGTTCTGGACCCTGATCGGCGTCGACCAGGCGCTGCACCATCTCACCGGCTTCGGTCTGTCCATCTTCATGGCGGCGAACTGAGGGCTGACGGCCCTCTGAGTGGGCAAGCCTTCATCGGCACTAAAGGTCGTCATGCCCGGGCTTGTCCCGGGCATCCACGTTCTTCCTGCGTCTTGGCCGTTCGTGGATGGCCGGGACAAGCCCGGCCATGACGCCGCTGCCGCCCGTTCTCCAGCCAGCGCGGTAATTCCCGGTCCCACCGCCACCTTCCGATTCGCCGCGAGCGCGCAAGCACCCCGGGTGACTACCGGGCAGCGTGGTTAACCTTTCATTAGAGAATTGCGCTGCATCTTCCGCACACGAGGGAGAACTGCAATGTTTTCAAGCCGCGATACTTTTGAAAGCGATTTCTGCCCGGTTCGCGACGAGCTCCTTGGCGAGATGTATCGCGCCAGCGAGAGTGGCCTGCCGAGGCTGGTTGAGAGTGTTTCCCCTGACGCGCGCGCCAGGCTGGCGCTGTTCTGCTATCGCCGCAGCCATCTGCACTCGCTGGCGGTCGCGATCGCAGCGAGCTGCAACGAGCGCGACCTGATCGAGAACGGCGGTCGCGTCGGCTCGACGCTCTATGCGCTGTCGCGCGAAGGCACGGCGAAATCCTCGCCGTCGCTGTCGGGCGGACGCAAGCCGATCACGCTGTCGACCAAGCCGCTCTCGGTGCTCGCACCGCTGGACGACGAGATCGACGACGAAATCGGCGAAGCCGTTCCGGCCTAACTAGCTTCGATAGCCGGAAGCCCGAACTTCCGCCGCGCCATCGCGCATTCGGCGTCGCCCGGCATGCAGGTGCGACACACCTCCGGCCGTACCGCATAGATGCCGCACGCGGTCGCTCTTCCAATATCCCCCTGCAAGGCTGAGCAGCGGTCGCCCTGGCAACGCATGCCGGATTGGCGGTCGTTGACCAGTGCCTCCGGAATCGCGGCAAGCTCTTCGTCGCTCTCGATGGAGAAGCGCGGCCAGTTGGCCGAATAGCCGCAGCAGGCGCCGCAACTCTGGCAACAGCTCGACAGATCGACGGGGGAACTCTCTTCCATCGTCCTCAAATGTCCTTGTCAGGTGTCTTTGGGCGGGCCCCAGACCAGGCTCTGCCGCCATCTCGCGCGCAGCACGTCGCGCCGCTCCGGATATCTCTCGTCGAGATAGTTGGCGTCGACCACGCGGTCGGTGCGGAAGCTGCGGAAGTCGCCGCGTAGCTCGCACCAGGCTGCCAGCAGGCGCACGGCTTCGAGATAGCCGACCGAGATCGGCCAGATCATGCGCTCGCTGGCGCGGCCCTGCTCGTCGCGATAGCGCAGCATGATCTTCTTGCCTTCATGGATCTGGGTGCGCGTGCGCACCATGTCCAGGCGGTCCGGCTCCCTGTTCCAGCTCGGCCGTGCCCGGCTCGCGGGCTCCAGCACGAACGGACGCAGCCGCTCGGGCACGGTGTCCGCGATCTTGGCCATCAGATCCTCGGCCGCGCGCGCCAGTGCCGAATCGGCATGGCCGGCGACCCACTGTGCGCCCAGCACCGCCGCCTCGATCTCGTCGGGCGTCAGCATCAGCGGCGGAAGATCAAATCCCTTTTCCAGGATGTAGCCCATGCCGGCTTCACCGCGGATCGGCACGCGCTGGCCGATCAGCGTTGCGATGTCGCGATAGATCGTGCGCTTCGAGGTCTCGAGCTCGGCCGCGATGGCGTCCGCCGTCAGCGGCTTACGCGTGCGCCTCAGCACCTGGATGATTTGAAACAGCCGGTCGGCGCGTCTCATGACGGGTCTCTTGTTGTGGTCTTTTCAGAAAGCGGCGCGCGGCTGCTGACAGGATGTTGGCAGCAGGGGAGTTCTATACCGGGACAACACATCGACTGAAGAGGATTTGTCCATGATCATTCCGACCCATTTCGGCCCGGCTATTCCGATGTTGCGGGCACAGGCGTGGTCCGCGTCGGCGTTCGGTCGCCTCGTTTCGCTCGATCTCATGGCCGTCGACCTCCGGTTTGCCCTCGCAAGCGTGGTGGCACGCCCGCTGATCCAGGCCGCGGACGCGCTGGTCCGCCATGTGATGGGCCGTGCCTGGCGGGGGGCCCGTTTCGCAGAAGATATCACGGCTGCTGCCACCATGGTGGCAGCAGCCCGGCACTAGGTTCCGTCAACTTTTTCGGTGGTTCAGGAGAAAGCTTTCATGATCACGCTCTACGGATTTGGCACCGGCTTCGGCCTGCCGGAAATCAGCCCTTTCGTCACCAAGACGGAAGTGCAGCTCAAGATGGCGGGACTGCCCTACCGGAAGGAGCGGGCGATGCCGCCGGCCTCGCCGAAGGGGCAGTTGCCCTTCATCGACGACGGCGGCGAGGCGGTGGCCGATTCCACCTTCATTCGCGCCCATATCGAGCGCCGCTACGGCTTCGATTTCGATGCCGGGCTGTCGCTCACCGAGCGCGCGCAGGCCTGGGCGTTCGAGCGCATGATCGAGCACCACATCTACTGGGGGCTGGTCGGGGCGCGCTGGGTCGATCCGGTAAATTTCGCCAAGGGTCCCGCGCATTTCTTCGACGGCGCGCCGGAGCACAACCGCGAGAAACTGCGCGAGGATGCGCAATTCCGCGTCGCCGAGAACTATCTGCTCTCTGGGCTCGGCCGCCATGGGCCGGATGACGATGTCGAGCTCGCCGTGCGCTCGCTGTTCGCGCTCTCGGTGCAGCTCGGCGACAAGTCCTATCTGATGGGCAACAAGCCCTGCGGCGTCGACGCCACCGCCTTCGGTATGCTCGCCGGCATCCTCTCGCCGTTCTTCGAATCGGCCCTGCGCGAGCGCGCCGAGGGTTTTCCGAACCTCACCGCCTATGTCGATCGCATGATGGATAATTACTATCCGGAGTTCGCCTGGACCCCGCTGCGGCAGGCGGCTTAGGGCCGCGGCGTATCCGCGGGCTCGGTGCAACCTCTCCCGCTTGCGGGGGAGGTCGGCGCGAAGCGCCGGGTGGGGGCTCTCTCCTCTGGGGGATTTCCTCGGAAATTCGGAGACAGTCCCAACGCGGAGGCACCCCCACCCCAACCCTCCCCCGCAAGCGGGAGAGGGAGCGCAGCGACACCGTGGAAACAGTTCGTTTCTACAGGCCAAAACAAAAAGAGCCGGCCCATTGGGCCGGCTCTCGTCGTCTCTCAACTTTCGCCGCGTCTATTTCACCAGCGAGTACTTGCCGTTCTTCACCGTCAGCAGGATGCGCGAGCGGTCGTCGAGGCCGTAACGGTCCTTTTCGGTGAAGTTGTAGACGCCCTGGCTCGCCGCCAGCTCCTTCTCCGACAGCAGCGCTTGGCGGATCGCTTCGCGAAATTCCGGCGTGCCGGGTTTTGCGGTTTTCAGCGCCGCGGGAATGATGCGCTTGAGGATCTCGAACGCGTCGTAGGAATGGCCGGCGAACTGGCTGCGGCTGTTCGGGCCGTATTTGGCTTCATAGGCCGAATTGAGCGCCAGGCCCGGCTTCTTGGTGAGCGCGCTGTCCGGCTGGTCCTCGGGATCCATGACGGGACCGGAGGCCATCAGCACGCCCTCCGCCGCCTTGCCGGCGATGCGGATGAAATCCATGCTGGCGGCGCCGTGGGTCTGGTAGATCAGGCCCTGATAGCCGCGTTCGCGCAGCTCGGTCTGCGGCAGTGCGGCCGCGGTGCCCGACGCGCCGACCAGGATCGCGTCGGGATTGGCGGCAACGAGCTTCAGGACCTGTCCGGTCACCGACGTATCGGGACGGGCGAAGCGCTCCTCGTCGACGATGGTCATGCCCATCGGCACGGCCTGTGCTTTCAAATCGTTGAACCAGAGGTCGCCATAGGAGTCGGAATAGCCGATATAGCCGAGCGTCTTCACGCCCTTGCTCTTCATGTGCTCGTACAGCACCTTGCCCACGATCGGGATCGGCTGCGGCATCGCCACCGACCACTTCATGCGCTCGGGCGTGATCGGGAACGGTGCCAGGCCGAAATGCGGAATGCCGGCTTCATTGGCGACGTTGGAGACCGCGATCGTCGGCGGCGTCAGCGCCGAGCCCATGATGATGTCGGCCTTGGATTCGGTCACGAAGCGGCGGGCGTTGGTGGTTGCGGTGGTGGGATCGCCGCCGTCGTCGAGCACGATCACCTTCAGCGGCACGCCGCCGATTTCCTTCGGCACGAATTCCAGCGCGTTGCGCTCGGGAATGCCCAGCGCGGCGCCGGGGCCGGTCGTGGTGGTGGTGATGCCGATGGTGATTTCGCTGGTCTGGGCCAGCGCGGGCAGCGCCGGCAAGGCAAGCGTCGCCGCGGTGATGGCGGCGGTCAGGTAAAAGCGTTTCATCTATTCCTCCCGTTACGTGTTTCTTTGAAAGCAGAAATCGGGGGGTAATTCAGCCCCCTCTTTTGGCGATGCGGCGATTAGCTCCGGACTTAACTCCCCGTGAATTTGGCTACCATTTCCGCCGGGAACGGTGCCGATTTCAGCTTGTCGGGGTTAACGGGATCGCGACCGACGAGGACGCGGGTCTCAAAACCCTCGATCGCCAGCGCGTCACCCTTGTAGACGTTGTGCTTCACCTCGAAGCTCGATCGCCTGATGCTCTCGATCTTCGTCTCGATGGTGATCCAGTCGCCATAGGTCGAGGGGATGTAGAACTTGGATCGCGTGTCGACCATGGGGATGCCCACCAGGCCGTATTTGCGGACCAGATCCTGCTTGGAGAATCCGGCGACCTCGAACAGGGTCGAGGTCGAATCGTCGAACATCGCGAAATAGCGCGGGTAGTAGACGATGTTGGCGGGGTCGCAATCGCCCCACTGGATCTGTACGTCGCGCCGGTTCACGAACATGTGTCGCGCGCCCTATTTCGGCGCCATGCGCAGCGAGCCGTCGAGGCGCACCACTTCGCCGTTCAGGTAGGAGTTCTCGACCATGTGCAGCGCGAGCGCGGCGAACTCGTCGGCGTGGCCGAGCCGGCGCGGGAAGGGGATGGCGGCGGCGAGCGAGTCCTGGGCTTCCTGCGGCAGGTTCGCGAGCAGCGGGGTCAGGAACAGGCCGGGCGCGATGGTCAGCACGCGGATGCCGAATTGCGCCAGCTCACGCGCGATCGGCAGCGTCATGCCGACGATGCCGCCCTTGGAAGCCGAATAGGCTGATTGCCCGATCTGGCCGTCATAAGCGGCAACGGAGGCGGTGTTGATGATGACGCCGCGCTCGCCGGTCGCCTGCGGCTCCAGCTTGGACATCTCGGTCGCGGCCAGGCGCAGCATGTTGAAGGTGCCGATCAGATTGACCTTGATCACCTTGTCGAAATCGGCGAGCGCCATCGGGCCGTCGCGGCCGACCACGCGCTTGGCCACGCCGATGCCGGCGCAATTGACCAGCACGCGCGGCGCGCCAAGAGCCTTGGTCGCCTGCGCGATCGCAGCCTCAGCGGAAGCGGCATCGGAGACGTCGCAGGTGATTGCCACGCCCTTGATCTCGGCGGCGACAGTCTCCGCGAGCTTGGCGTTGAGATCGCACACTGCGACCTTGGCGCCCTGCGCCGCCAGTTTTCGCGCGGTGGCAGCGCCCAGTCCCGATGCGCCGCCGGTGACGATGGCTGCCTGATCTTTCAACAACATGGCGTTCTCCTGTAGCTTATGTCCGGGTTAGCCAACCGATATCACACGGTCCGACGGATTGGCAGCGTAGAGCTCCTCGATCAATTCGGTGCGGTGCTCGAGCACGGCGCGCTGGTTGATCGAGCCCTTGTCGGTGACTTCGCCCTTGTCGATCGAGAGCGGCGCGTCCATCAGGATCGCGCGCGTGATCCGGGTCGAGGAACCCGTGGCTTGGCTGAGGAAGCCGGTCAGGCGCTCGCGAAACGCCTCGCGGACCAGCCGGTCGCGTGTCGCGACGACGAGATCGTCGGTCGGCAGCGTCGGATTGATCAGCCGGCAACCGTCGAGGTCGAGCACAACCAGCGCCGAGACCTCGTCACGGTTGATGCCGGCAATAACGACGTCGCGCACCAGCGGGGCGCAGGCCGCAGTGAGGCGCGCGCGCAGCGGGCCGACGCTGACCCAGGTGCCACTGGCGAGCTTGAAGTCTTCACCGACACGGCCGTCGAAATCGAAGCCGGCGTTGAGATCATCGGGATCGGCGGGCTTGAGCGCATCCCCCATCTTGTAAAATCCTTCCTCGTCGAAGGATTTCGCGCTGATGTCGGGCTGACGCCAGTAGCCGGGCATCACGTTCGGTCCCTTGGCACGCACTTCCAGCTTGCCGTTGTTCGGCACCAGCTTGGCGTCGTTGCCTGACACGGGCAGACCGACATGGCCGGAGCGGCTGGTGCGCGGATTGACCGACATGAAGAACGGCGCGGTCTCGGTCGCACCGAGCCCGGTCAGCATCGGCACGCGGTAGCCCTTTTCCTTCACCGCGAGCTCGTCGAGGCTGTCCCAAATGAATGGCGACAGCGCGGCGCCGGAGAAGAACATCGCGTGCAGGCGGTCGAAGAATTTTGCGCGCAGGCCCTGGTCGTCACGCAAATAGGGCAGCAGCGATTCATAGCCCTTCGGCACGTTGAAATAGACCGTCGGCGAGATCTCCTGGAGATTGCGCACGGTCTCCTCGATGCCGCCGGGCATCGGCTTGCCGGCGTCCAGATACATCGAGCCGCCATTGTAGAGCGTCAGGCCGATATTGTGGTTGCCGCCGAAGGTGTGATTCCAGGGCAGCCAGTCGATGATGACCGGCGGCTCGTCTTTCAGAAAGGCGAGCGTCTCGCGCAACATCACCTGGTTGGCGCAGATCATGCGCTGGGTGTTGATGACGGCCTTGGGATTGCCGGTCGAGCCCGACGTCAGCAGGAATTTCGCGATCGTGTCGGGGCCGATCTTGCCATGGACCTCGTCGAGATCGCCGCGGATCGGCGTCGCCATGAGGTCGGCGAGTGTGGTGACGTCGCGGCCCGGCACGTGGCCGTAGGACGCGGCGATCTCGGTGCCGAGCGAGACGTTGGCGGCAAGCGCATCGGCGAACTTGTCGGCGTCCTCGGCGAAGACGAGGCCGGGCGTCAGCAGCTTCATCAGATAGGACAGCTTGCCGTAATCTTTCGACACCAGCGAATAGGCCGGCGACACCGGGCAGAACGGAATGCCGGCATAGAACGCGCCGAACGCGAGCAAGGCGTGGTCGATCGAATTGCCGGAGAGGATGACGACCGGCCGTTCCGCCGACAGGCCGCGCGCGATCAGGCCTGATGCGATGTGACGGCTCGCGACGAGAAGCTCGGCGTAAGTGATCTTGCGCCAGCCGCGGCCGCCTTCGCGCTCGGCCATGAAGACGCGGTCCGGCGTGGTGTTGGCCCAATGATGCAGGCGGTCGGTGATGCGGACGGGATAGTCGCCGAGCGGTTGCTTCGGCCTGAGGTAGATCGTGCCGTCGTCGCGGCGTTCGATGTCGACGACGGGATCGCCGAACGAAATGGGCCGCAGCGGGAAAGTGCTCGCGCCGCGCTCCATGCTGGAAGAGGACGGCTGCGCGCTCATGACTTGGGCTTTACCTTTGCGGTCTTGTGTTCGAGGAATTCGCGGATCCTGCGCTTTGCCTCTTTGTCGCTCTGCGCGACGGTCGCCATCAGCGATTCCATCAGCAGGCCGGTCTGCGGATTGGCCTCCGCGATCATCGGCAGCGCCTGGAGCACGGCGAAATTCGTCAGCGGGGCGTTGGAGGCGACCTTGGTCGCAAGCTCCATCGCCTTGCCGAGCCCGTTGCCGGCCTCCGTGACATATTGCGCGAAGCCGTAGGAGGCGCCTTCGGTCGCGCTGTAGACGCGGCCCGTCAGCATCATGTCCATCATCCGGGCGACGCCGATCAACCGCGGCAGACGCACCGAGCCGCCGCCGCCGACGAAGATGCCGCGCTGGCCCTCCGGAAGCGCGAAATAGGTCGAGGGCTCGGCGACGCGGATATGCGCCGAGCAGGCAAGCTCCAGCCCGCCGCCGATCACGGCGCCCTTCAGCGCCGCGATCACGGGGACGCGGCTGTACTGGATGCGGTCGAACACCCGGTGCCACATCTGGGAATGGAGCAGGCCGCCGGTCGCGTCATGCTCGGTCAGCTCGGAGAGGTCGAGGCCGCTGGAGAAATGATCGCCAATGCCGTGAATGACGACCGCGCCGATATCCTCGGGCAGGGACGCAAAACACTCGCCGATTTGCAGGATGATGCCATCGTTGAGCGCATTGCGCTTGGCCGGCCGGTTCAGACCCACGGTCAGAACCCGGTCCGCCCTCTCGATCCGGAGTAGCCCGGAGGCACCCGCGTCAGCGGTCTCGGCGTTTCCCTGTGTCATTTGCGTCCTTGTCAGAATAGTTATGTTGTATAACGAATTTTGGGGGAGTCAAGGAGGGGCGGCACAATGCTGCTCCGCACACTATGTCGTCCCTGCGAACGCAGGGACCCATAACCCCAGGGAGGAGTTTGGCGAAGACTTGCCGTTCGGTACTCCCACCGCCCGCAATCGATAGATTCCGCGGTATGGGTCCCTGCGTTCGCAGGGACGACCGCAGAGCGTTTGGTCACATCACCTGATGGACGTCGATCACGACGCGGTCGGCGTGGCGCGCGGCTGAGCCGACGAAAATGTGCTCCATCAGCCAGCGATACTTGTCGTGCCCGGTCTCGAATTTCGGCACGGTGCGGAAATAGATCAGCTTGGGATCGACCGGCTCGCCGCGCTTGAGCTTCTGCAGCAGCTCGACCGGTCCGAAACGCATGCCCTTGTTCTCGACATAGACAATGGCGCCGTCGTCGGTCTCGAAGGCGTATTTTGCCTCCAGGTCGATCAGCTCGTTGGGTCGGATGGTCTGGAAGTCGGCGCCGAACGGCAGCACCTTGCCTGATATCGCGCCCGTGACCTCACCGCCGATGATCGGGATGATGCGGCGGACACCGATGCCGGTCTCGCCGGCGGTGACGACGTTGCCGATGCGCGCGGTGATGGTGAAGACGTATTTCGTCTCGAGCGTCGGTGTCGTCATGCTTCACCCTGTCAATGCGCCATCATCCGCGTCGGCAGCCAGGTCGCGAGCAGCGGGAAGGCGATCAGGATCACGAGGCGGATCAGGTCCGTGACCACAAACGGAATCACGCCCTTGAAGATCGTGGAGAAGGAGACGTCCTTCACCACGCTCTTGATGACGAAGACGTTCATCCCGACCGGCGGGTGAATCAGGCCGAGCTCGACGGTCATGACAATGATGACGCCGAACCAGATCGGGTCGAAGCCGAGATGCGTGATCACGGGGAAGATGATCGGCACGGTGAGGATGATCATCGCCATTGCGTCCATCAGGCAGCCGAGCACGAGATACATCACCATGATCAGCGCCAGCACGCCGTAACTGCCGAGGCCGAGGCCGGTGAGGAACTCGGTCACTTTCTGCGGCGTCTGCGTCACCGTGAGGAAATAGCCGAAGATCAGCGCGCCGATCAGCACCGTGAACACCGCCGCGGCGGTGCGCGTCGCCTGCAGCAGCGAGGCCAGGATCTTCTCGCGGTCGAGACGTCCCGTCAGCACGCCGATGATGAACGCACCGGCGGCGCCGACGCCGCCGGCTTCCGTCGGCGTGAAGCGCGGCAAATAGGGCAGGCCGTAGAGGCCGCCGATCACGAACACGAACAGCAGCACCGGCGCCCAGATCTCCTTCAGGCCCGCAAAGCGCTCGCGCCACGGTGTCACCTTGCCCTTGGGCAGGAAGTCGGGGCGGAAATAGCCGATCAGGAAGATCGTGATCATGTACATGCTCATCGCCAGCAGGCCCGGGATGATGCCGGCGATGAAGAGCTTTCCGATGTCCTGCTCGGTGATGATGCCGTAGACCGCGAGCACCGTGGAGGGCGGCAGCATCGCGCCTAGCGTGCCGCCGGCGGCGATCACGCCGGTGGCGAACGATTGCGGATAGCCGAAGCGGCGCATCTCCGGGTAAGCGACGGCGGAGAACGTCGCGGCGGTCGCGACAGAGGAGCCGCAGATCGCAGCAAAGCCGCCGCAGGCTCCGACGGTGGCGATGCCGAGGCCGCCGCGCAAATGTCCGACGAACCCGTTGGCGGCGCGGAACAGCTCGCGGCTCATGCCGGAATTGGACACGAACGAGCCCATCAGCAGGAACATCGGGATGACGCCGAAGGTGTAGTCGGTCACCGTGCGCATCGAGGTCTGGCCGACCAGCTTCAGGGCCGCCGTCCCGTTGACGAGATAGGCGAAGCCGGAGACGCCGACGAGGCCCATGGCCATGCCGACGGGCACGCGCAGCAGCATCAGGACAAACAGGGAGACGAAGCCGATTACGGCGACGGCATCAGTGCTCATGATTACTCCGTCGCCTTCAATTTGGGATCGTGCATGTCTTCGGGGTGGAAGATCAGGCGGTAGGTGCGGATCGCGATCAGCAGCACGGCGCAGACGTCACCGACCCAGGCGATCGCGAAGAACGGCCATGTCGGCATGTGCATGTCGAAGGTCAGGACATTGTCGTTGTAGGTGCCGCGTACCTTGTCGAACAGCGTCCAGGTCTGCACCGTCACGACGAACAGCAGCACGAGGGTTGCGAACACGTCGATCCAGCGCTGATGGCGCGGTCCGACATTGCCCCAGACGAGGTCCACGGTGATATGGGTGCCGCGATAGGAGGTCGCGGCGATACCCCAGAAGATGAGGATGCCGAGCAACATGCGGCCGATGTCGAACGAATCGGGGATCGAATAATTCAGCGTGTTGCGCAGCAGCACCGACAGGAAGATGTCGAGCGCGACGATGCCGACGAAGCCGGCCGCGATCCATTCGATCGTGTCGATGATGCGGTCCATCCAGGAGCGCTTCATGGGGTGGTCCTGTTCAAGATGAGTGCGTTGCATCCACGACGGTGCTGGGCTCCCTCTCCCGCTTGCGGGGGAGGGGTGGGGGTGTCTCCACAGAGAGACTCCCCAAGGGGAGAGAGCCCTCACCCGGCGCGCGGGACGATGCTTCGCATCGCCCGGACGCGCCGACCTCTCCCGCAAGCGGGAGAGGTGGAGCGAGTGTGCGGGCGCCGTTGGGCCTCACTCCGCCAGCGCGTTGTACTTCTTCAGCGAGGCCTTGAGATCCGCGAGTGCGGCGTCCGGATCGGCTCCGGCCTTCTTGGCGCCCTCGGACCAGGTCTTCACCAGCGGCTCGGCGGCCTTTTTCCAGGCAGCGGTCTGCTCGGATGTCAGCTTGTAGACCTCGTGACCGGATTCCGCCTTCACCTTGTCGATGCCGGCATCCTCGAACTTGCCCCAGTGCTCGCCGACCATGCCCGCCATTTCGACCGAGCAGTTCTTGTCGATCGCGGCCTTCTGCTTGTCGGACATCGCGTTGTACTTGTCCTTGTTGATCACGAACACGAAGGTCGTGGTGTAGAGCGGCGCCTCCATGTCGTACTTTGTCACCTTGTCGATGCCGAACAGCACCAGGGAGCCCCAGGGGAAGGTGACGCCGTCGGCGACGCCGCGCTCGATGATGTCGCGGACCTCAGGCGCCGAGGACTGCACATTGGTGCCGCCGAGCGACGTCACGAAGTTCGCCATGGTGGCGTGCGCCGGGCGGATCTTCATGCCCTTGACGTCCTCGGGCAGCACGATCTTCTTGGACTTGGAATGGAAGGAGGAGGGCGAGTGGACGAAGGCGAGGCAGTATTTGACGTCCTTCATCTCCTTCTCGGCATATTTGCGATACCAGGCGTCCAGCCCCATCGAGCCGCCCTTGGCGTCCGAGATCAGGAACGGCAGCTCGCCGGCGCCGACGATCGGGAAGCGGCCGGGTTGGTAGCCGGGATTGACATAGGTGACGTCGGCGATGCCGTCGCGCGCCATGTCGTAGTGGTCGAATGCTTTGCCGAGCTGCTGGGCCGGAAACACCTTGCCCTTGATGGTGCCGCCGGAATCCTTCTCGACCGCGGCAGCCCAGTCTTCCAGCGACTTCTGCAGCGGATGCGAAGCCGGCACCCAGTGCGAGATCTTCAAATCGAAGGTCTTGTCCTGCGCAAACGCAGGCGTCACGCTTGCGGCCAGCAGCAACGCCAGACAGGCTTTCCTCATCACACGTCTCTCCCTGTTTTCGACGGCGGGCTTCGACGGCCCGGTCTCGTTAATTAACATGTTATCTAATCGGCCGGCGCGTTCAAGCCGGAACTGGCGCGCACCTCGCCGCGCCGTCTGCGTCAGCCATGCTGCATGGATTTGTCGCTGCCCGGCGACGGCCCTCCCCTTTTGCCCAACCGTTATATGATATAATTATCGTGCGCGGAGCAACGCGACAAGCGAGCCGCGCGCAAAGCCTACAGGATCGGAAGGAGCAAGTATTGCGGACAAAAGTCGCAATCATCGGGGCCGGACCGGCCGGATTGTTGCTTGGGCAACTGCTGCACGCTTACGGCATCGACAATGTTATTCTGGAGCGGCAGAGCCCGGATTACGTGCTCGGTCGCATCCGCGCCGGTCTGCTCGAGGAGGGAACCGTCGCGCTGCTCGACCAGATCGGCGCCGGTGCGCGGGCGCATGCCGAGGGCCTGGTGCATGAAGGCATCGAGCTGGCCTTTTCCGGCCGCCGTCACCGCATCGACATGAAGGCGGCGACCGGCAAGACGGTCATGATCTACGGCCAGACTGAGGTCACGCTCGATCTGATGAACGCACGCAAAGCCGCCGGTCTGATCTCGGTTTATGAGGCCAGGGACGTTCAGCTGCATGATTTCGACGGTAGTCACCCGCGCGTAACCTGGGAGAAGGACGGCGTCACCCACGCGCTCGATTGCGACTTCATCGCCGGCTGCGACGGCTTTCACGGCGTCAGCCGCGCCAGCGTCCCGGCCGGGGCGATCGAGGAGTTCGAGCGGGTCTATCCGTTCGGCTGGCTTGGCATCCTGTCGGAGACGCCGCCGGTCAGCCATGAGCTGATCTACTCCAACCACGCCCGCGGCTTTGCGCTTTGCACCATGCGCTCGACCAAACGCAGCCGCTACTATGTGCAGTGTTCGCTCGACGACCATGTCGACCAATGGCCGGACGACCGCTTCTGGGACGAATTGAAGCGCCGGCTCGACCAGGAGGCGGCCGATAGCCTCGTCACCGGCCCCTCGATCGAGAAAAGCATCGCGCCCCTGCGCAGCTTCGTCGCCGAGCCGATGCGCTTCGGCCGGCTGTTCCTGTGCGGCGACGCCGCCCATATCGTGCCGCCGACCGGCGCCAAGGGACTGAATCTCGCTGCCAGCGACGCACATTATCTGTCGGGCGCGCTGCGCGAATTCTACGACGAGAAATCCAGCGCCGGGATCGACGCCTATTCCACCACGGCGCTGGCGCGGGTCTGGAAGGCGGTGCGCTTCTCCTGGTGGATGACCTCGATGCTGCACAAATTCCCGGACACCGGCACCATCGGCGCGCGCATCCAGCTCGCCGAGCTCGACTACGTCACGCAGTCGCAGGCCGCGATGACGTCGCTGTCGGAGAATTATGTCGGGCTGCCGTTTTAAGACGGTGCCGACGGTGCCGTAGGGTGGGCAAAGGCGCCCTTGCGCCTTGCGCCGTGCCCACCACCTTCCCATAATTGCGAAAGCGCGTGGGCACGCTTCGCTTTGCCCACCCTACGGCTCGGTCATTGTGGCGCCACCCGTGTTTCAAACACGCGCGCAAATCCCGTTTAAAACTTTGTAATTGATGCAACCGTCATCGCCATCGCGTTCAATGCTGACGACACGGCAACGCGAGACAACCATGACCGCCACCGACATTCCCGCCGGCTTCGAGCCGCTCTTTCGCAAGAGCCCTCTCACCGAACCCTGGGAGCCGCTTTACTCCAAGAACACCGACAAGGCCGTCATCATCGGCCTCCGGCTGGCCAGGCCCCACACCAACGGCCGCGGGCTGATCCATGGCGGCCTCATCGCGGCGCTCGCCGACAATGCCATGGGCTATAGTTGTGCGCTGGTGACCAAGTGGACCACGTCGTTCGTGACGGTCTCGCTTTCGGTCGATTTTGCCGGCTCCGCCGAGATCGGCCAGTGGTGTTCGATCGAGAGCGACGTGATCAAGACCGGCAAGACGATCTGCTTTGCGCAGTGTCTTGTCAAAGCCGACGACACCGTGATCGCGCGGGCGAGCGGCACGTTCCGGGTGGTGCCGAAGAAGGGGTGATCTCTCCGTGTCCCGGACGCGCTGCAGCGTGCAACGCTGCTGCGCAGAGCCGGGACCCATGTCTCGACATGGCACCCTGCCGCCTTCCGGGTCCCGGCTCTGCGCCGCAACGCCAAGGGCGCTGCAGCTTGTCCGGGACACAGACGCCTTCACCCAAACCGCCACTCCGCAGTCTCCACCACGAGATCGACGAACGCGCGCACCTTGGCCGAGAGCAGTCGCGAGGTCGGGTAAATGACGTGGATCGGCAGCGCCGGCTGCTCGTACTTCGCCAGCACGATTTTCAGCCGTCCGCGTTTCAGCCCCTCGGCGGCCTGATAGGCCAGCACGCGCGTCACCCCGCCGCTGGCTTCCGCGTATTGCAGGGCGGCGTCGGCGCTGTTGCTGATGAAGCGGGGCGATGGCGTGACCTCGATGTCGCGGCCATCCTGCACGAAGTGCCAGCTGGCGGAGGGGCCGAACTGAATGGTCTGGTGTTCGAGCAACGCGTCCGGCGTCTTCGGCTCGCCGTGACGCTTCAGATAGCCCGGCGTCGCCACCACGATCCGCCGCATCTCGCCGACCTGGCGCGCCACCAGCGAGGAGTCGGAGAGATGACCGATCCGCACCGCGACATCGACGGCGTCCTCCACGAGATTGACGAGATGGTCGGACAAGCGCAATTCCCCGCCGACCTCGGGATAGCGCTTGAGATAGTCGGTCATCACCGGCCCGACATGCAGCCGGCCGAAGCCGACCGGCGCCGATACCACCAACCGTCCGCTCGGCCGGTTGCGCTCCTCCCGCGCGGAGCCGTCGGCCTCCTCGACATCGGCGAGGATGCGCCGCGCGCGCTCCAGATAGCGCGTGCCGACGTCGGTCAATCTCACCTGCCGGGTGGTCCGCTGTAACAGCCGGGCGCCGAGATGCTCCTCCAGCGCCGCGATCAGCCGCGTTACCGCCGAGGGCGACAGGCGCAGCTTGCGCGCCGCCGGCGCGAAGCCGCTGAGATCGGCCACGGTGACGAAGGCGTGCATGGCTTCAAGGCGGTCCATGTCATTATTGCATATATCGCAATGATGAAGTGTCAAGCGGGTAGATTGTTTTAGCTGCCGTGAGGTCCACTTTAGTCGTCGAAAGACGCAGCAATGCGCCGGAATCTTCAGGAGATGTTCCGATGACTGCAGTTCACACCTATGCCAGCGATGTCGCGTTCTCGCCGGCGGTGAAGACGATCCAGGCCCGCAAGGGCTCGCGCGAGGGTTATGCCCACGCCGAGCAGCGTGGATGGCGCACTGAGGTGGACGAGAACCTCGCCGCATTCCTGGCTGACGCCAGCAGCTTCTACTTTGCGACCGCCTCGGCCGATGGCCAGCCCTACATCCAACACCGCGGCGGCCCGAAGGGCTTCTTGAAGGTGCTGGACAAGCAGACGCTGGCTTTCACCGATTATGCCGGCAACCGGCAGTACATCACCCAGGGTAACCTGTCGGAGAATCCCAAGGCCTACATTTTCGTGATGGACTACGCCCATCGCCGCCGCGTGAAGATCTGGGGCGAGGCGCGCGTGGTCGAGGACGACGAGGCGTTGACGACGTCGCTGATGCCGAAGGGCTACCGCGCCCGGCCGGAGCAGGTGATTATGTTCAAGATCGCAGCCTGGGACACCAACTGCCCACAGCACATTCCGCAGAAATTCGATGCGGGTGATGTGGCGGCCGCGCTGGCGGCGAGGGATGCGAGGATTGCGGAGCTGGAGGCGGAGGTCGCGGCGTTGAAGGGAGAGAAGGCGAGTTGATTTCAGACACGACACGCTCGGTGCACCCTCTCCCCTTGTGGGAGAGGGTGGCTTCGATGCGAAGCATCGAAGCCGGGTGAGGGGTTTCTCTCCTCACGGAAGTTTTGCGAGTCGAGAGAACCCCTCATCCGGCGCTTCGCGCCACCTTCTCCCACAAGGGGCCTGTTGCGCTACGGCCTTTTGAGGCAGGAGACGTAAGGAGAGAGGGCTGTGTTGACGCCGATCGTCAGGCCGAGATCTGTAGTTGGCGCCCTTGGCGGGCGTCTCAGGCGGCGATCGCAGCCCACCGCCTCATGTTGAACGCGATGGAGGCAAGCAGGACTTGCCCGCTTGCCTTGGCGAGACCGACGTAGCGAATGCAGGTAAGCCGCATCCGGCGTTTGAGGGTGGCAAAGGTGGTCTCAACCTGGGCTCGCCGGCGCGCGATGAGG